>DASXTB010000491.1:0-3992 GCA_036505615.1 Acidobacteriota bacterium | reverse complement strand
GATCCTGTCAACTCCTTCCGTATTGAACTCAAAAATACTCTTATCGCGAAAATCAGTTACCGACTGGGTGGCCTTGATATAAGCGGAATCCGGGATCAAGTAAACGTTCCCTTCATTTTCGCGCGCGGCGTAGACATTGCTGCCCGAAAAATCCTTCTCGCCCAATCGAATGGTTTGTTTCTTGGTGCCCTCCTCGACAGTGACGGTAACCGAAGGGTCTTTTAAACCGTACTTCGCCAGATCCGCCTTTTCGATGGTACGGTCCGACGTGGCGCTGGCCAGCGACTGAAGCAAGCCGTCAACCGAAGTCGAGTCCGCGTTGGTCTGGATCGGCTGAGTCATCTTCCACTGTGTTCCGTTCTTTACAAAAACTATGGGATTCTCTTTGGGACGAACCAGAGAAACGCGGCTGGCGTTGTCCGCATCAAGCTGGATGAATTTCTTGCTGGCCTCTTCCTTCTTCTCGCGTTCCTCCTTGCCTCGAAACTCGTAAAAGTAGACAAATGCCCCCAGCGCGGCAAGAATTCCTACCAGAATTAACAACCTCCTCATTCCTATCATCTCGAGCTTTTAATAGGGGGCGCACGGAATACGGGAGCGGGGGAGCGGGAGAGAGGGTGAGCGGGAGAATAGGAGACTTCTCCAGTTAATGCGCTACAGGCCCTCGTTCTCCCCCTCTCCCGCTCTCCCCCGCTCCCTCTTAGCCGCGCCGTTTCCACCAGACAGTGATCCCGGCGATCAAGACCGCGGCAGGCATGAAAATCACGGTCATGTAGCGCAGCAGATTTGTTTGAGCCACCGTCATCGTGAGGTGGCGAGACTGAGGATTGTGGGGCCGAATAGCCATCAGATCGGTGTCCTCGCTAAGCCAATTGACCGCGTTCAAAAACAGGTCGCCATTTCTCTGGCTGCCGAAGAACGCATTCTTGGCGAAATCGGAATCGCCTATCACAACAATCCTCGCTTGTTTCTTATCGTCGATTTTTTTTGACGCCACCACGCCCAGGTTCACCGGGCCTTTCTTGTCTTTGTCTGGGTCGAATTTCGCCGACCCGCCTTTGAGTTCCGTCTCGCCCCAGGAGCGGGGATCTGTTTTCAGTATCACCTGAGTGGTGAATCCTTGCTCGCTAGGCGACGGAGTGGAAAGAGAGCGAGAAACCGGGAAGAAGGTCATGCTTCTTTCGAATCCCTCGGTTATGGGGTGGCCCTCGTAGTTCATAATTACAGGAACAGCCGGTCCCATGCCAAATAACTGCCCGAGCCCACTCACATCGACCACGACGTCGTTGTCCAACTCGATTCCCTTGGGTTTCAGGAAAGAATCGAGTCCCGATTTGACGTCGGTGTCTACCAGCAGCAGAATCTTCCCTCCCTGATCGATATACTTCTGCAGCGCCTCAACCTCAGGAGGCAGCAGCTCTGTATGCTGGCCGGCAATCAATACTGCCGTGGCGTCGGCGGGAACCACTTTCTCCGTGACCAGGGTCAGTGGTTTAACCTCGTAATTCTGATTCTGCAGCTTCTCGCGCGCTTGAGACATGCCGTCTCCCGCCGTGGAGTTCCAGTCGCGCTCACCATGCCCTGACAGGTAATAAAGGGTCTTGTTCTTCTCCCGAGTGACCTTCAAAATGGCGTTTGTGATCGCCTCTTCGGTAGTGTTTTCGATCCGCTCCTTCTTGCCGCCGCTGGAAACCACCACATCCTCAAATCGCTGTGCCCCCAATTCTTTGGCTTTACCGGGATCGGCCTGCGGATCGACTACTTCGTAATGAACCCGTTTGCCGGCTGCGCGATATTCCGCCATAAGGTCATTGAAAAAGCGCGCGCCTTTCTTGGTGAACAACGTGACATACACATCCTGCTTGAGGTTCTGCGCGATCTTGCGGGACTGGTCGGAGAGGCTGAAAAGCTGATTCTCGGTCAGATCAAACCGCTGTGTATGACGATAAGCAAGAAAGTTTACCAGACCGAGGATCCCCACCAAAACCACAATGGTAAGGCCGGCGGCGCTTCCATATTTTACCGCGCGCCGGTGAAAACTCTTCTGTATGTCCTCCCAACGCCAGAACAGGGAAAACAACAGCAGCGCAGCTCCGCCGTATACCATTATCTGCGCCGGCATGGACCACTCGGAGCGAATCTCTGAGTAAACATATCCACCCAGAGCAAGGGCCGCTCCAGCCACCGGAATGTACTTCATCAGAGGCTTCATTCGCGCCACCGCATCGATTCCACAGAGCTGGAAGTAAGAAAAAGTCCCAGAATGATCATGCTCAAGTAAAAGACCACGCTCTTTAAATCAATCACGCCTTTGGAAAAGTCCTCGAAATGATTCAGCACCGAAAGATATTTCAAGACTTCGGCGACGAACCCGGCCCCACGTGCGGCAAAATCAATAACCCAAAGGATAATGAAAACGGCAAACGTGACCACGGCGGCAATAATCTGATTTTCAGTCAATGACGAGATGAAAATCCCAATGGCAATCAATGCCGCCCCCAGAAGGAAGATCCCCAGGTAGCCGGAGAGGATGGGTCCCCACATGGGCCGCGGATCGCTGTAGCGGTAGACCAGAACACTATACAGGAACGTCGGAAGCAGCATCACCATGTAAAACGTGACAGATGCCAAGAATTTCCCCAGGATCAGTTGCCATTGCGTCACTGGCGATGTCATGAGCAGCTCGATAGTGCCGCGCCTCTTCTCGTCGGCAAAGATTCCCATCGTCAGCATCGGCAGAAGAAAGAGGATGATAGTGCTTAGAACGCCGAAGAATCCGCGAAACACTTCCTGAGTATAATCCCGGGCAGGCGGGGGCCCGAACTGCTGAGCTTGCATCATCTCCTGGATCGCAAACTGCATCACGCTGGCCACGATGTTGTAGAAGAAGAAGCCGCTGATGAAAAGAAATACCGTCAGCACGACGTACGCGATGGGCGAAACAAAAAACAGGCTCAAATCTTTCTTCAGAATGGTCCAGATGTTTCTCATGCCTGGACCTTGCTTTCGTCAGTGGTCAATTTCAGGAAAATCTCCTCCAGGCTGAGACCGGCCGTCTTAAGCTCCAGCAGATCCGCGCCGCTCTGGAGCACTGCCCGCGCAATATCGGCTCTGGCATCGAAGCCCGATTCGATATCAATCCTCAGCGTGGAGTTGCCGTCGCCTCCCGCTTCCGACTGCACCGATTTCACGTGCCCCACCGAGGCCAAAGCTTCCCGCACTCGATCCTGATTTCCTCTGAATTCGACCTGCACCTGATTCCCGCCGGCCAGTGCGGTCTTTAGATTTGCCGGCGTGTCGATGGCTACAATTTTGCCATTGTGGATGATCACCACGCGCTGGCAAGTCATGCTCACCTCGGGAAGAATATGCGAGGAGAGAATAATGGTGTGCTCGCCTGCCTGGCGCTTTATCAGTTCGCGAACTTCAATGATCTGCTTAGGGTCCAGGCCCACGGTCGGCTCGTCCAGGATCAGGACGTCCGGGTCATGAATCAACGCCTGCGCCAGCGCGACACGCTGCCGGTATCCCTTGGAAAGGTGCTTGACGAGCTTGCCCCCCATGTCCTCCAATGCGCACTGCTTCTTGACGGTCGTCACCCGGTCATTGATCTTGTCTGACGCGACTCCCTTAATTCTGCCGACGAAACCTAGAAAGGAATCTACCGACAGCTCATGATAGAGCGGAGGGTTCTCGGGGAGATACCCAATGCGCCGCTTCACTTCCAGGGGCTGTTCAAAGACATCAAAGCCGCTGACGAGTGCTCTGCCCTGCGTTGCGGGAATGAATCCGGAAAGGATGCGCATCGTGGTTGTTTTTCCGGCTCCGTTAGGCCCGAGAAAACCAACGATTTCACCCTTTTTGACGTCAAAGGTGACATTGCTGACCGCCACCGTGTGTCCATATTTTTTCGTCAGGTTTTCAACTTGAATCAATTATGCTCTCCAGTCAAAAGAGAACTTTTCTATCAGCACGATTTTTAATTGTCAATC
>DASXTB010000490.1:0-12898 GCA_036505615.1 Acidobacteriota bacterium | reverse complement strand
GTCACCCGTCACCCGTCACCCGTCACCCGTCACCTAACACCTAACACCCAAAACCCGACACCCAGACGCATTTCTCTTCAAAGAATTCACCATTATTGGCTATATTGACGGCTAAAACACTCGAAGGACCAATCATGCATATAGCACCCAGTGCCAGTAATAGTCTCACAGTGAGATTGAGAATCACCAATCGACCCGGCATGCTTGGCCGGGTCACTTCTGCCATTGGCAAGGCAGGCGGAGACATCGGGGCAGTCGACCTGGTGGACGTGACCAGCCAGCACACCATTCGCGACATCACCATCAACGTCCGAGATGAAAAGCACGGCGACACGCTCGTCAAGACGATTTCAGGCGTCAAGGGCATCGAGCTGGTGAATGTCAGCGACCTGACTTTCCTGATGCATCTAGGGGGAAAGATCGAGGTGACTTCCAAATTCCCGTTGAAGACGCGCGCCGATTTATCCCGGGCCTACACGCCGGGGGTGGCTCGCGTGTGTGTGGCCATTGGAGAAGACAAATCGAAAGTGCACTCACTGACGATCAAGAAAAACACAGTCGCCGTGGTCACCGACGGATCGGCCATTCTGGGGCTGGGAAACCTCGGCCCCGAGGCGGCGCTCCCGGTAATGGAAGGCAAGGCAATGCTGTTCAAGGAATTTGGTGGGGTGGATGCCTTCCCGATCGCGCTTGCGACGCAACACACCGAAGAGATCATTGCCGCATGCAAAGCCATCGCACCCGTCTTTGGCGGCATCAATCTGGAAGACATTTCTGCCCCGCGATGTTTTGAAGTCGAGGACCGGCTCAAGAAGGAACTCGATATCCCAGTCATGCATGACGATCAGCATGGAACGGCCGTTGTGGTTCTGGCGGCTCTGATCAATTCTCTGCGAATTGTAAAAAAGAAGCCGGAGAAGCTGAAAGTAGTTATCTCAGGCATTGGCGCGGCGGGAGTGGCCTGCACTAAGATTTTGCTGGCGTACGGCGTCAGCAGTTTTATCGGCTTCGACCGCAAAGGCGCGATTTACCGGGGCCGCGTCGAAAATATGAACCCCGCAAAAACATGGTACGCCGAAAACACTAACCAGGAGAGATTCAAAGGAACGTTAGAAGACGCCCTCGTGGATTGCGACGTCTTTATCGGGCTTTCAGGACCAGGAACGTTAAAAGCAAAATGGCTGAAGAAGATCGCCAAGGACGGCATTGTGTTTGCCATGGCCAATCCCACACCTGAAATCATGCCGGAAGAAGCCGAACCCTACGTGCGCATTATGGCAACGGGGCGCAGCGATTATCCGAATCAGATCAACAATGTGCTTGCGTTTCCAGGGATCTTCCGCGGCGCTCTGGATTGCCGCGCTCGCGAAATCAATGAAGCCATGAAGCTGGCGGCTGCCGAAGCCATCGCCGCCATCATCAAGCCGAACGAACTAAGCGAGGACTACATCATCCCCTCAGTCTTTGACCAGCGGGTGGCAAAGGCGGTTGCCGCCGGCGTCACAAAGGCCGCCCAGAAGACGGGAGCTGCCCGCAGAAAAAAACGAAACTGAGCCGCCGCGGTTAGATGGGTTTTGAAGTCGCAGTACTGGACTTGTGAGATTCTGCCGTCGGTACCCGGAGAATGTTTTCATGCACAAATTTTCATCCCTGTCTCTACTGTGTTTCGCTTTGGTTCTAGTTTCGTGTTCCAAAAGCTCGCCCCAGGAAGGAATCAAAATTACCCAGCCGGCGCCTGAGAAAGGAAAGACGGCTGAATCCTGGGAGATCCGCCACGATACGTGGGCGAGCGACGCCGATCGGGATCTGGTGAGAGAGATCCGCGAGTTCCTGGTCGAGGATTCTGAAACGGTTCCCCTTGCCGAAGCAGTGGCCATCGAGGCTAACAACGGTTCGATAGTGCTGCGCGGTTCCGGCGCCTACACGCTTACGTTTGAAGAATGGCAGACGGTCGGCAGGCGAGTAAAATCGATCCAAGGCGTAAAAAATGTGGAAGTCAACTCGAGAATAGGTTAGCAGGTTAGCAAGTTAGCAGGTTTGCCAAGTTAACAGGGTCGCAGGTTAGCATGTTATCCCTGCCAACCGGTCAACTTCCCGTTAACCTGCGAACTTGCTAACCTGCCAACTTGCCGACCTGCCAACCCGCTAACTCTTAAATGACCCGGCGGTTGCCGCGCGGAGTCGAGCTAAGGCTAAAGATCTCTTTAACTGGCTCGTAAGTGCCGTGCGTGGCGCCCGGGACGTACTCAAAGCCTCGCTTGACCGGGTCATCGTAACGAACCGTGGTCCAATCGATTCCCAGCGCTGAGTAGATCGTCGCCACGACGTCTTCATTCCGTATGTCGCGGCTGTTCTTCCATCCGTATTCCACGGGCCGGTTCGCGCTTCCCATCGAGTCTGTCTGGCCTACTACGCCGTACGACCGGACATTGGCTCCGGCAAACAATACGAACTGGCGCAGATAGTGGTCGCGGCCGCCGTTTCCTGTGACCTTACCGACGGTGCGTCCAAATTCTCCCTGCATCACAATCAGCGTATCGTCAAGGAGAGTCTTGCCCGTCGTCTCCGGCGATGAAATGCTGCGCAAGTCCTTCAGCAAATTCCCCAGGCCGGTATCGAGCCTCGCCGAGTTGGCATAAATATTGTTGGCCGCGTAAATGTTTTGGTGCATGTCCCAGCCACCCAGTGAGAGCGCGATAAACCGCGTCCCCCGATTTGCTCTTAACAGATTTCTGGCGACAACACAGGAATCACCGAAACCGTTGTTGCCAAATCGCGTGCGTTCGTCGGTGGCAAACTTGAACAAATCACCCACGTCGCTGTTCTTCATCAAAGTGAGCGCCGATTGAGCGAAGTCGTCCAGATCTTCGGCTACTTTTCCGAGCGGCGAGGGGTCCAGACGGAGGGGGCTGTCCAACTGCTGCAAGAGTGCATAACGATCGTTAAACCGGTTCATCCCATCGGGATGAATCAGCGCGCTGACTCCCGTTGGGGCAGCGTTGACAAAGAAGGGCGCGTAGCGCGTGGGGAAGTATCCACCGCCCGGAATTCCGGCCGAATTGAGCGCCACAAATCCGGGCAGTACGTCACTCTTGTTTCGTCGGGAGTCCATCTCCAGCGCAACAACCGCGCCGATATGGGGGCTGATGTTGCCCAACGGTCCGGTCGGATTACGCCCGATCTGAGACCACACCTGCGCCAGTTGATGGACGGCTGCCTTGGCCAACATTGAACGGACTATGGTGATGCGGTCTAACTGGTCCGACACCAGGGGCAACAGCTTTCGCGAGAGGGTGATTCCGTTGTAGGTCTCGGGTTGAAAATCAGCGGGAGTACTCTCCGTCTGCTTGAAGTCAAAAGTGTCAATGTGGCTGGGAGCGCCACCCAGGAAAACGAAAATGCAGTTCTTCGCCGATCCGATGGTGTCGACTCTCGATTGGGCGAGAATGTCAATCGGCCGCGTTACACGGGTGAAGTAGTAGCCAGTGACGGCGCTTCCTGCTATTCGAAAGAACTGGCGCCGGCTGAAACCAGGACCGAACAGGTGAGGCATCCTTGCATGACTCCCGTCACAGCAGCTTCGATTGTGCTTCATAGAGAAAACCCCTTAGATTTCGGATTGGCGATTGCGGATTGCGGATTGAAGTGCCAAACCCCGGTTTTTCTTAGTCGCAATCCGAAATCCGCATGCCGCAATTGGTTCAAGCTTTCCTCAGTAGTTAAAAATAAAGTCCACCTTATTCAGCAAAACGAACTGTAAATCTTCCAGCCCAATGGCCAGCGTTCTCTTGTTGCCGGTAATGTATGCCACCCCGGCCGCCTGCTCTTCCGGTGAGGGCCGGCGCGAAAGCGTCGCCAGGTAGAGCTCATTTACCAGATCAGCCGGCGCCAAGTTCTTCTTCAGGAGAGACGCCACGGTGGTCGGGTACGGAGTTCCGTTGATTGTCACCGTGGTGTTCTTTACCCGCGAAGTCAGAAACGTGTTGTTATACATGTTCAATTCCTGCGTCAGAGAAGACTCGCTGGAACGCGGGATGGCGTCCCGATTGCCGCGCAGGAAGGTATTTAAGAAATCTCTTGATGAACCGTTGTTTCCGGGGAAGTTTGACGCGGTGTCCGAAAGCTGCATGGCCCAATAATATGTCTCGTTCCTGAAGCTCACCGTTAGCTGGGTAGCAGGGGGAGTCGGCGGCGTCACCGACATGTACTGGACCTGGAATGGCGGATTGGGTGGGTAGTTGGTCGACTTAACAATCGCATCGTGCAACTCTTCCGCCTTCAGGCGTCTTGGGAATTTGCGCGCGAAGTAAGGGATATACTTATCTGACCACTCCCCGTCATAGCGCGAAGATAGCTGGTAGGTCGCCGACTTCATAATGGTTTCGATCAGATTCCGGAAATCGTAACCGCTATTGATAAAGTCGTCAGCCAGCGCCTCAAGCAGATCGGGATGCGTCGCCTGCAGGGTCCAACCTTCGGGTAAGGTACTCTTGCTCGAAATCCGCATCATGTCAAAGCTATCCGCGGGCTCGACGATTCCCAGTCCAAACAACTCCTTCCAGACGTAATTGGCCGTCGCCCGGGCGAACTGCCTGTTGCCGGTCACGTGGCGCGCCAGCGCCGCACGGTAGGACTCGCCCTGCGCCGGAGCCTCGCCGCTTAAAATAAAGAGCGGCTTTACAGTCTCATTCGGCTTGCTTCCCACTCGTGGCTGCTTGTTGCCGTTGCTGGTGTTGAGCGTGTATTCGCGAGTGGGATTGTCAATAATTTTCCAACGGTACAGATTGTTATTGTTGGGGTTTTGCGGGTCATAAAGACGTTCCGTGTTGATGCCTTGAATCTTGGAGAAATAGGCCGCCATTCCCCAGAAGTCTCTTCGCGTCTCCGAAGTGAGGAACAAGTTGATGCTGTTAGTATGCCCCGCCCCGTCATGACAGGAGATGCAATTGATATTCAGACCCATGAAGTCCCGAGCGACAGCTTCAGCCAGGTTGTCGTAGGTGTCCTGGATTGGGCCGTTGCCCTGCCGCCAGCGCACTATGAAATTGGAAGGGCCATTTTCAAAACTTGTGTTTGTGTCGGTGGTGGCAGCCGCAATCATGTCTGTGGCAAACTCACTGTACGGCTTTCCGTCGGCCAGCGATTTTTTGATGTAGTCGTACCAGGTATTGCGCCCCTGGTACAGGTTCACGCCTTGAGTGTTGGTGCTGGTGACCTGAAGCAGATCCCCTAAGAAATTTGCCCAGCGGTCCGCGTATTCGGGTGTCTGCAGCAGTTTCTCGATTAGCGCATCTCGCTTGTTCGGTCCGTTGTCTGCCAGAAAGGCGCGCACGTCATCAGGGTTTGGTATGCGTCCTGTGACATCCAGATAAGCGCGGCGCAGAAATTCTTCGTCCGTGGACATGGGCGCCGGCGCGACGCCGTCATAATTCATCTTTGTCAAGATTGCCCAATCGATAAAATTACGCGGTTGCATTTGCGCCGCTTTCACGGGCAAGGACGGGAATTTCTTCAGGCGCAAGGAGATTCGTCCCACCTCGCGCTCTCGGCGCGCGTCATTGGAAAGGAACATCTCCTTGTGGGAAGGATAATAGGTGCAGTCGGCGTAAGTGCCGTCCTGAGAATACCCTCTGGTCACAAAGGTCGGACGAAGGACAAGCGCGCAGGCCGCTATAAGAACCCCTGCCGTAAGAACTATTGCTTTTCTATTCATGGCTTTAATCTTCCCCGAGGCAAGCATCTTTTGGCTTTCGGCGTAATTCTACACAGGATAGGTAGGAAATGGAAAGTGATTTTGAGTCCATAAATGAATTAAATAAGTTACGTTAAGTCACAGATTCTTGACGCTTTTCATCCCCAGCGAAGTTGTCCCCAGAGTGTCAAAAAACCATCGGCGCCTGGAGGTGTTTTGACAACCCAGCCGCCTGCGATTTGTTGGTTCTTGCCGCGACGGACCTATTTCTGGCAGTGTTAAACAAATGGAACTGCGACTGGCGCTGGGACAAAT
Source organism: Acidobacteriota bacterium (assembly GCA_036505615.1). GTDB lineage: Bacteria > Acidobacteriota > UBA6911 > JACQSX01 > JACQSX01 > DASXTB01. Next base: position 6,891 of record DASXTB010000490.1, on the reverse strand, counting down.
CAATCCCAAAACGGGCGATATCCGAGGAAATGTCGAGAAAATTCTGCGCTTTGCAGAAGAGGCGGCGGCTCGGGGATGCCGCCTGGTCGCTTTTCCGGAAATGGCGGTCCCCGGCTATTGCCTGGATGAGAAGCTGATGATGAATCAACGCTTTCTGCGCGAAAACAAACAGGCCGTTCTGGAGCGAATCGCGCCGGCTAGTAGGAAAATAACCATCATCACGGGTTTTCTAGATTACGACGCCCAGTCGCTGGGCCCGGATGAGAGCTGGGTCCGCTACAATGCCGCTGCGGTTTGCCAGGATGGTGTGTGCGCGAGGATCATTCACAAAACCCTTCTCCCCAGCTATCGCTATTTTGAAGACAGACGTTATTTTCGAGCCGGCAGTCCGGCAGCGCCGTTCGATTTAAGGATGGGAGAACACACCGTCAAGATAGGAGTGGAAATCTGCGAGGACCTTTGGGATGAAAACTATCCCATTAAACCTACTCAGCAGCTTGCAGAACTGGGAAGCCGGTTGATCGTTTGTATCAATGCTTCGCCTTACGTTTGCGCCTCCCCCGGAGAGCGCGACGGCAAAATTTTTCGCCGAAGGGAACTGGTCCTCAAACAGGTGCGCCGGCATTCAATCCCCATTGCCTACGTAAACACTGTCGGTGCCGGGGACAACGGCAAGAATGTCATCCCCTTTGACGGCGGAAGCTTCACCATCGATTCTCAGGGCCGGACCATTCAAATGTGCCGCCAGTTTGACGAGGAGTTAGGAATCGCGACGCTGCGAATGGAAGACGGTTCAGGCAGCACGGTCAAAGAGCCCTGCTTCCATCGTGAAGCGGAAATTTACCGGGCGCTTTGCATGGCTGTCCGCGACTACTATCAGAAGCTTGGCATTTTTACCGGCATTCTGGAGAGCCTCTCCGGAGGCATTGACTCGGCCCTGGGAACCTGTATCGCCGTGGACGCCATGGGCAAAGAAAAAGTAGTGGTTATCAGCATGCCGAGCAAGTACAACTCGGGCCGCACTCAGGAGATCGCGCGTACGGTGGCCAGGAACCTCGGCATCGAACACATCGTGATACCGATCCAGCCGATCGTGGACCGCATCATGGAAACGTATTCGGATGCCCTCGGCGCTTTCAAGTCTAGTACCAGCATGGAGAACATCCAGGCGCGCGTGCGGGGAATCCTGCTAATGGCGCGGTCCAATGACAAGGGGGAATTACTGCTCAGCAACGGAAACGAAACGGAAATCGCTATGGGCTACAGCACACTTTACGGAGACATGTGTGGCGGCCTGTCGGTTATCGGCGACCTTTCCAAGCTGGACGTTTATCGCCTGGGACGGCATGTCAACGAGTTGCACCAGGCGGAAATAATTCCGGAAGCCGCATTTTCGTTAACTCCCAGCGCGGAGCTGTCGCCCGACCAAGTCGATCCTTTTGACTATCCTGTCGTCAGCCCTCTTATTGGCCAGTTCATTGAGAAGCGCCGCACAGTGGAGGAGCTGCTGGACATGTTCCGGCAAAGAGCGCTCGACGGCGCTCACTTCCCACCCGATGGCCAGGGTCGAAGCATCTATGACCGTTATGACTCCGAGACTTTTGCTGCGCTGCTGAAGAAGACTTACGGCCAGCTGAATCGATCGGTGTACAAACGCCTGCAGGGCCCGCCCATCATCGTTGTATCGGAGCGCGCCTTTGGTTTTGATCTGAGGGAGACCTTGTTGAACTTTTGGGAATAGTCCGCTGAAGTCGAAGGTCGAAAGTCGAAAGTCGAAGGTCGACTTTGGACTTTTGACTTTCGACCTTGGACTTTCAACTTGATTGATGACCGATGACTAAATCCGAGACCTACACAATCAACGCAGATCAAGTCCGGACTGCCTGGAAAATGTTGGAGACCCTCTCTGACGAGTACGCGCTTTCCCCCAGGGAGCAGTCGTTCCTTCTACATGCGGTCAATATCGTCGCTCTCCACCATTCGCTCTCTTGCAATGAGGTTAGATGGAAGGGAATGGACCAGCGCCTGCGTATTTTTTGTGAGGGGCGTCTCGTGGGCATAGAGGAAGACGCCCCCCATCCTCTGGTCCTGCATCCATCCGTTACCGAAGAAGAGGCTGACGCCTCCTTCAGCATGGTGGAGCAGTTGCTAGATCACCATGAAATCCCGGAACACGAGCGGGCGGGCCTGTACAGCGCGCTTCCTTGCCTGGGCTTACATGCGTTGCAGGATCGCTATATTGAATGGAACGTGGTGCCGCCATTTAAAGGACTGATTGGAAAATCGGAAAAGAGGAAAAAGAAATGAAACGACGAGACTTCCTGGGCGCCACGCTGATGGGCGCTGCCCTGTCCCCTTTGCCAGAGATGCCGCAACGCTCGGATTTGTCTTACTTGAAAAATATGACCGCTCAAGTCAAACCGCTGGATGTGAGCGATTATGAGAGACGAATTGAAAAAGCGCGCGGGTTGATGCGGCAGCGGCGCATCGCCGCGCTCTACCTGAATGGTGGCACTAGCATGCGCTACTTCACCGGTGTTCAATGGGGACTTTCCGAGCGCATGTTTGCCGCCGTCATTCCCACAAACGGGGAATTGATCTACGTCTGTCCGGGATTTGAAGAACAGAGAGCCAGAGAACAGATCAAGATCGGCAAAGATATTCGCCCTTGGCAGGAGCATCAGGATCCTTACGTCCTGGTACGAAAATCACTGGCCGATAGGAACATCATCACCGGGGACATTGCCATTGAGCCGACAGTGCGTTTTTTCGTGCTTGACGGCCTGAGAAAGGCGGCGACTGGCCTCAGATTCGTCAGCGGCAAGCCGATCTCCGATGGCTGCCGCATGGTGAAGGATGCAAAGGAGCTGGAATACATGCTGCTGGCCAACCAAATTACCAAGCAGGCCTACCGCGCGGCGCTCGGGATTCTTCGCGAAGGGATGAGCCAGGAAGAGCTGGCGGGCACGATCGGCCGTGCTTATTCAATGCTGGGGGCGCGTGGCACAGTAGCGGTAAGTTTCGGCCCCAATTCGGCGTTTCCACACGGATCCATGGTTCGAAGAAGCCTTCGCGAAGGAGACGTCGTCCTGGTGGATGACGGGTGCACTGTTGAAGGTTATCAGTCCGACGTGACACGCACGGTGGTTTTTGGAAAGCCTTCGCGGAAGCAGATTGAAGTCTTCAATGTGGTGCATGAAGCGCAAGCCGCGGCGCGGCGGACTGCCCGGGCCGGCGTACCATGTGAGGACGTCGATGCTGCTGCCCGCGGGGTGATTGAAAAGGCGGGATATGGTCCGGATTACAAGTATTTTACTCACCGGCTCGGCCACGGAATCGGAATGGACATCCACGAGGAACCCTACCTTGTCCGAGGCAACAAGCTGACTTTGCAGCCAGGCATGACTTTCAGCGACGAGCCAGGGATTTACATTTACGGAGAATTTGGGATCCGGCTGGAAGACATCATGCGAATTACCGGGGACGGATGCGAGTTTTTAGGCGAGACGCAGGACGCGATAGATAGGCCGTAATTCAAAGTCGAAAGTCCAAAGTCCAAGGTCCAAAGTCGAAGGTCCAAGGCGAAGGTCCAGAGTCGAAGGTCGCAGGTCGAAAGTCCAAAGTCGAAAGTCCAAAGTCGAAGGTCGCAGGTCGAAAGTTCAAAGTCGAAGGTCGCAGGTGCCAAGTCGAACGCAGATAAACTAAGCGCGTGATCGGCCTGGCTAGTTTTCAACAATAGTGCCTGTATTGGCAATCTGTAAGCCAAGGTTGCCAGACGACCGGCGACCTGCGACTTTGGACTTTCGACTTTGGACATTGGACCTTCGACTCTGAACCTTCGACTTTGGACCTTGGACCTTCGACTTTGGACTTTCGACCTGCGACCTTCGACTCTGGACCTTCGCCTTGGACCTTCGACTTTGGACTTTCGACTTTGGACTTAAGTTAGATCTTTTCCCGATGATCGTCTTTGGGACAGATCCAATACATTCCGCCGGGTTGCTCGGGCGTTTTGATGACGCGGGTCGCCACCATAACAGTCTTGCACTTGGGACATTGCTTTCCCGTATGAACAGCCTTGTCGCCCAGGCTGGCTCGAGCCGTTTTACTGATCTTCTCTGCCACCGATGCCAATCCTCCTACAAAATAGTATGAGCGGCGCGATAAGGAGGTGGCGCTCCTGATAACAGGATTCCTGGCTTTCCGTTGTGGAAGCTCATTCCTGACGCCCCGGACATTAAACCTCTGAATCCGGTACTTGGAACGATCGTCACCGCTCGAAGCAAGAATAACACAGTAGCGACGCCGGATGCGCAGGCGGAATATGCACAAAGCCGGACATATCCATTCACCACTTGGCAAATAGAACGAAGAGGCCAAAGAAGACTAAAAATTCAGAACCGCGTCCGTCAGAGGGGGTGGAAAAATCCATCTGATCGTACGGGCGGCCCTATGTGGCCGCCCGCCGCAATAGCTGATGGGTTAGCGAAACAATTTGCACAGTTTCCGCGGATGTACTTCGGAACGGAGTCAAGAAAAATCCGATGGATTCTGCAGCGGGCGACCACACAGGGTCGCCCGTACAGGCTGAATCAATCTTATTAAAGGCTCTGACGGGAGCGGTTCTGAATCGGACACTTAGTGATCTGCCTAAGCTTTTCTGCTACCATTTGGGCTTTTCATGTCGGCAAATTCCCAACGAAAGCGGTTCCTATTCCTGAGCGCCCACACCGGCAACGGGCATAACAGCGCCGCAGCAGCAGTGGCAGAAGCGCTGCAATCGGCTCACTGCCGCATCCATGTCGGACATCCGATGGAGCAGTCCAGCCGCCTGTGTCGCCACGCCAGCGGCACTTACAATCGAATGTTGCGCTCTCGTCCCGAGCGCATGAACTGGTATTACCGCGCTGTAAATCTTCTGCGCCCTAACGAGCGGCGTCTTGTTTTTCGCTTTTTCCGTGCCTGGGGAACACGCTTCCTGCGCGAGCAAAAACCTGATGTGGTCGTCTCCTTTCACCCTATGACCAATCATTTCTTCGCGCATCTGTGCCGCCAGACGACTCCCCAAATTCCCATGGCCTGCGTCGTGACCGATCCCGGACCCGGCTTTTGGAGAGGCTGGACATGCGCCGAAGTGGATCGGTATTTTGTAGCCACCGAGGAGGCACGCCAGCAATTGCTGTCAAACGGCATCGCTGGCCAGAAGATTGCAGTTACCGGGATGCCTGTCCAGCGTTGCTTTGAGACTGCGCCGCCCAACTTGGAAAGCTTAAAGCTCCAGAATCAACTGGACCCAGGCCGATTCACGCTACTGCTCAATTCAGGCTGGGTGGGAAATAGGATATTCTTTGACTTTTATCGACAGATTGCGCTCTCCGATCTGCCCCTTCAGCTGATATTCGTCCATGGCTTTGACTGGGACGAACCAATTCAGCGGATTCGGCAGGGGTCTCGAGTGCCGGCGCTATTGGTGGCCAGAACCGACCGCATGCATGAACTAATGTCGGTCTCGGATCTGATGATAAGCAAGGCGGGGGCGCTGACCATGTTTGAGGCCTTCGCCGTCGGATTGCCCGTAGCAGTCAATGCAGTTACTCCGATCATGACGCAGGAGCGCGGTCTGGCAGAAACCATCCGTTCGCGAGGCCTTGGCTTTTGGGTCGAAAAGGATACATCCATTATAAAGACCCTGGCTCGCCTGGTTGAAGACCCGATGCAACTGGCTCAGTTTCGAAGCAATATCCGCGCCTTCTACCGGCCGGGGGCGGCGCAGCGAATTGCGGCCGGGCTAAAATTCATGGCCAACTAGAGGCGTGAATGGAAAACAAGATTTTTCTTACCGGCGCCACTGGCTTCCTGGGAAGCCATTTGGCCTGGAAACTGATTGAAGAAGGTCGCCGGCTAAAGCTGTTGCTGCGGCAGGCCTGCCGTTCGGGACAAGAGCGGATGGCTCAGGTCCTATCGAAAATTGCCGACAATGAAAGCGCAGTTCGCGAAGCCCTGAAGCGTATCGAGGTCGTTTATGGCGATGTCGCCTTGCCTGATTTCGGGCTCCGCGCTATCGACTACCAGAAGCTGGTTGCGGCTTCGGAGGTTTGGCACTGCGCCGCCTCCCTCTCATTCGCGGAGGAAGACCAGCAGGAAACTTTTCGTACCAATCTGATGGGCTGCCGTAATGCCCTGACTCTGGCCGAGCAGACGCAGAGCCGGCGCGTTCATTTCCTCAGCACCGCTTATATCGCCGGCAGGCGCCAGGGTGTCGTCACAGAAGATGAAATATTTGTAGGGCAGGACTTTAAAAATCCCTATGAGGAGTCCAAGTGTCTGGCTGAGCTTCTGGCAAAAGAATTCGAAGCGCGTCGCACCATCCAATGCTCCGTTTACCGGCCCAGTATCGTTGTCGGCAGCTCGCGAGACGGACGTATTACTCACTTTCACGGAGTGTATGCTTTTCTCAGGGGAATTGTCGGATTGCTGCAGCGACTTCCCTTTGCAAGCAAGCTGGACGGGCTGATGGAGCTGCCCGTTCGAATTGTGGGGAAGGCCACACAAACGCTGAACATGGTCCCAGTCGATTATGTAATCGACGCCATTCATCACATTTCGCGCCGCAGAGAAAGCATCGGTAAGACCTTTCACCTTGTGAATCCCAGCCCTACCGTCAATCGAGTTTGGTTGGAAACGCTGTGTAAGACTATCGGGATCACCGGAATGAAATTCGTGAACCAGCGTGAGATACAGAAGACCCCATTGAACATGCTGGAAAAGCTTCTCAGCCGAAAATTGGCGTTCTACGCCATGTACCTCAGCGGCGAGCCGATCTTTGATGATTCCAATACCCATAGCCTGCTGCGCTCAACGGGAATCGAGTGCCCGCGTTTGGATCAGAAT
>DASXTB010000489.1:0-13638 GCA_036505615.1 Acidobacteriota bacterium | reverse complement strand
GGAAAAAGCTGGAGCATTTGATTGAAGATGCTGCAAAATCTATTCACGGCTGATTGCCCTCCCTTTAGGATGTCTGCAAATACCCTATTAGGATGGCTCAGCCGTGCCTCTCCGAAAAGCTAATTTGGACAGGCGTGACGTCGACGACCACGTCCACGTCGACGGCCACGGCCACGTCGACGAGCACATCCACGTCCACGTCCAGTAACACGAGATACGACTTGAGGCATCGTCAATTAGGATTTGATCATCTTGGTCAGTAGAGCTATTTGCGATTTTTTTCAACATCGTAGACGTGGCCGCAGTCGTTGACGTGGACGTGATCGTAATCGTGAACGTGATCGTGAACGGGCTTTGCTATGAAATTTCCTTCTCAAATATGTAGAGACCTCGACGCGGCTCTGTCGAGAGAATGGCTGCTGCCGAATTACCTCGGCGGCTGGGCATCGAGTACCATCTGCGGCTGCAACACCCGTCGCTATCACGGCCTGCTCGTCGCTAACCTCGCTCCTTCTGCGAACGGATTACCGTCGGGCCGATTCGTCTTCCTTAACAAAATCGATGAGGTCATCGGATCGGATGACGAACGACGGGAGCTGGCGACAAACCGTTATCCCGGGACAATTCACCCGCAGGGATTCCAGTGGATCGATGAAGTGGAAGTCACTCACCTGGTGAGAGCCCGTTTTGAGCTTCCCTGGGGAGCGCTTTTTAAGACGATCGAAGTTCCTGCCGGCAAGAATGCGGTTCGCATTTCTTACCTCTTGCGGGCTCCATCCGCAGCATCGAGGGCATTTCAATTGGAACTGCGCCCGCTGGTTTCCGTGCGCTTCTACCACAGCCTGACGCATGAAAACCCGGTTGCAAACTGGGAACTGGTCTTGGAAAAAAACAACGCAGATGAGGTGCTGGCTGCCGGAGAAGATTCTCGCGGTCCCCGGCCGGATCGCCAATCAGCAGAAGCTGCGAATCGGATTCGACTGCGTCCCTACGAATCGCTTCCTTCTTTGCTTTTCATCGCAGGGGGCCGGATCGAACCCGGCTATGGCTGGTATCGAAGGTTCAATTATGCGCAGGAAGCAGCGCGGGGCCTCGATTTCGAGGAAGACCTGTGTAACCCCTTTGGCCTTCTTCTTGAAATAAAACCGGGCGAGCAAATTGTTCTGACCGCAGAGGTGGAGCAGCCAGACCTTGCCGGCAGTTCGGACTCGGGGGCGGGGAGTTTTCCAGGAATGTCAAACTTTGCCGGGCAGATTGCCGACATTCCCCCTCCAACTGCGGATCCCCGACATTTGCCATTGGCATTAGCCACGCTGCGCCAGACCGCCGGCACTTTTTTCTTTCGCAAGCCTGACGGCAACGCGAGTATTCTGGCCGGCTTCCACTGGTTCACCGATTGGGGACGCGATGCCTTGATTGCACTGCCGGGATTGTGCGCCGCTACCACACAGTGGCAGTTGGGCAGGCAAGTCCTTCGAGTCTTCGCCGCATTCTTGAAGGATGGTCTGATACCAAATCGATTTCCCGACGCCGGCGCGGAACCCGAATACCGGTCCGTCGACGCCAGCCTTTGGTTTATTCTTGCTGTCCAGGAGATCGACCGCCATCTTCCGGGCACGCTCAATGAGTTTTATCCTGCCGTCCGAGACGTGCTCACTAATTATCGAAAGGGAACGATCCTCGGCATTCGGATGGCGGAGGACAGCCTTGTTTTTGCAGGCGTCCCGGGATTTTCGCTGACCTGGATGGATGCCAGGGTAGACAACAGGCCGGTCACCCCGCGCATTGGCAAAGCAGTGGAGATTAATGCTCTCTGGTTCAACGCGCTCCATGTCGGCAGGCGCGCGGCGCGAGCGCGAAAAGACCATCAACTTTCAGAGTGGGTCGAGCCGCTGCTGCAGAATTTTCCGGATGAATTTCAGCGCAAGTTTTGGAATTCGGACACTGGCTGCTTGAATGACGTGGTTCAAGAAACTACTTCAGATGCAACGATGCGCCCCAATCAACTGTTCGCCATCAGTCTGCCGCAGAAGTTGTTGGGCAGCGACCAGGCGCGCGCGGTGCTAGGAAAGATCGATGCTGAATTATTGACGCCTTTCGGATTGCGCACGCTTTCGCCCCAGCATCTTGACTATCGGGGACACTATGAGGGAGATGCAAGATCGCGTGACTCAGCATATCACCAGGGAACGGCCTGGCCCTGGCTGGTGGGGCCCTATTGTGACGCAGTGCTGCATGTCGAAGGGGAAAATCCGGATTTGGCGCGCCGTCTGCTGCAGTATTTTGCGCCGCTGCAGGAACATCTGAGCTATGCAGGAGTCAACAGCATTTCTGAGATTTTTGACGGCGATCCGCCACATGCTCCTCGCGGCTGCATTAGCCAAGCCTGGAGCGTAGCAGAGGTTTACCGGGCATTTACGCGACTGAAACGGATCGCCGGCGTCCCAGACGAGAAAAAATTGGAGCCGCGAACGTAATCCAGAGTTCGACCCCCGAGTACCAAACATGCTAAAATAGCAGCGCACAATGTCAGCCTCACCTGCACGAACTATCGGCTCTTTGAAGATCGGCAAGCAGCATTACTACGCTGCACATACCGCAGAGCTGCGCAGGGAGCTGGGCAATCTGCTCCCTAAAGATCAACTCCGCGAACTACATCGCAAGGCCAGCTGGCGGCATTTTTTGGTCTTGTTTCGCCAGTTTGCCCTCTTTTTTGGCGCCAGCTACCTTCTGATTCGCACTGAGAACCCCTGGATCTGGGTCCCCGCGGCTTTTGTGCAGGGCTTTACCATATTCAATTTCACCGTGCTGTTACATGAAGTGGTTCACAATATCGTGCTTGAAGGGAAGCATGAACGGCTGAATACCTGTCTTGGATGGCTGTACGCGTTCCCCAGCGGGATTTCCAGGACGCAGTTTACCAAGTGGCACCTGGATCATCACGCCGAGTTGGGATCGGCCGACGATGACCCCAAGCGCAACAAACTCTCTCCCAAGCTGAACAAGCGCTGGTACAAACTGCTTTACTTCTCGCCCGCTCTATTTCCCATTTATTTTCGTGCAGCAAGGAAAGAGACCGCAACATACCCAGAAGAAGTGCGGCGCAGAATTTCCATCGAGCGGAATATCACCGTTCTCCTCCACCTGGCAATTGCCGCCGTTATCGGATGGCAGTTTGGATGGTACGCGCTGCTGCGTGTGTACATCATTCCTTATTTCTTTATTTTCCCGATTGCCTTCGCCGTCAACCGCCTGGGCCAGCACTACGACATCGATCCCGGAGATCCGGCCAAGTGGAGCACCCGCATGAAGAGCTCTCCTTTCTGGGATTTCGCCTACCTCTGGTCCAGCTACCATCTGGAGCATCATTACTTTCCTAACGTGCCCTTCTACAACCTGCCTCGCCTGAACAGAATGCTGGAGCCTTTCTTCGAGGAACATAACATCCAGCCGCGGTCTTATAGGGAACTGCTTTATCACTATCTGGTGAGAAACCAGAAGCCTCACACTGATTGGCATTTTGTGTAGTCCCCAGAGGAATCGTGAAAAGGTGTGAGAAATCAAAAAGCTCGAACCGCGGTCTTCGCGCTCTTCGCGGTTCAATTTTTTCACCGCTTTTGACGTTGGAGTTCGTCAATTCGACATTCGAAGTTCGCAATTCCACATTCAGGAGCGTTTCCGGACTTCGGAGATCTTTCGCTCCATCTCTTCCTCTGCGCGGGCGCGGGCGCTGACGAAGCGCTGCTGAATTTTCTCCAGCTCCTCGACATTCTGAGCCTTGGCGCTGTCTCCCTGTTTCTTTATCTCCAGTTCTGCAAGCTTGGATTTATACAGGTTGCGGATTTGAGCGATTTCCCCTTTCTTTTCCTCGCTCAAGCTCTCGACCGGATCGTCGATTCCCTTCTCCTTTAGTTTTTCCAAAGCACGTTCGTATGCGGATTTCAATTCGTCAGGCATAACTCAATGTCGAATTTCGAATTCTAAGCTCCGCCGGTAAGGGGAAATGCACGTCTTCTCTTGTGACCACTATTTCACGCACAGTGGAAAATCCTTGAGATTTCAGCCAGTCGACCACTTGAGCAACGAGCAACTCGGGAGCGGAAGCTCCCGCGGTGACTCCCACGCGCTCAACGTCCCGCAGCCAATCGCCTCGAATTCCTCGATAATCGTCGATCAGGTACGCCGGCGTTCCTCTGCTCTGCGCCACTTCCACCAATCGCAGAGAATTCGAGCTGTTGGCGGCGCCCACGACCAGCACCAGGTTGGCTTCCGCCGCCACCGCCTTCACCGCGGCCTGCCGGTTCTGCGTCGCATAGCAGATATCTTCGGCCATGGGCCCGTTTATGCCGGGAAACCTCTTCTTCAAGGCGCTGATAATTTCGCGCGTGTCATCCAGACTCAACGTCGTCTGCGTGAGATAGGAAACACGGGATGGATCGCGTACTTGGAGATGTTCGACCTCCTCGGCGCTGCTGATAAGCTGCATGTGTCCAGGGGCTACTCCTATCGTGCCCTCAACTTCCTCGTGTCCCTTATGGCCGATGAGTACGATCGAGCAGTGCTCCCGCGAGTATCTTGCGGCTTCCAGATGGACCTTGGTCACCAGCGGGCAGGTGGCGTCAATTACATCCAGGCTGCGCTCCCGGGCGATCTTCCGCACTTCCGGCGAAACACCATGCGCCGAGAAGATCACCCGCGCTCCCTCAGGGACCTCATCCAGCGCTTCCACAAAGATCACGCCTTTATCGCGCAGTTCCTTAACCACGTGTTTGTTGTGGACGATTTCCTTGCGCACGTAGAGGGGCCCACCGAACTTCTTCAGCGCCACATTAACGATGTCGATGGCCCTCACTACCCCCGCGCAGAATCCGCGCGGGCTGGCCAAAAGGATTTCCTTCTTCATCTTGGAAAGGATACCACCAAGGAACCAAGACACCAAGAACCCCGCGCCATAGCGGGGCCTGGTGGTGGTGCTACAGAAACACGCCTGCGACTCCGGACCACTTGGTGTGCATAAGGTTCCAAATAGATCGCAGCGACCCTTCCGGCAACGGTTCCGTGGCTGCACACTCGGCTGAGCGGCCGGCTGGCGGACCATCTCGCAACTCTCAATCGCCCCAAACCATACGGGTGGTGGGAGATCGCTCGCTACGCACTACGTGTCAGCTCTTGCTTGAGAATCGCAACCGTGCGCTGTAGGTCATCTTCGGTCAAATAGATAGGGCAGGAAAGGCGAATGGAGGGGGGCAGTTTATCGCTTGCCTCGGCACCAGTGACCCATATCTTGTGGTCCTCCCAGAGTTTGTCTGCCATCTGGCCGAGCTTTTGCAGCGGGAGCATCACCTTCACCATGGCAGCCGAAAGGTCGGGAGGGGCGCCGTTTCCAAACCAGACTCCCTTGATTTGCGAAAGCTCGGAACGGAGAGTCTGTGCGAGATAATTTTCGCGAGACAAGATGCGGGCCGCTCCAATCCTATTGTGAAAGTCAATTGCCGCTACTAGGCCAATCAGCAGCGTCAGGTTCGACGTGCCCACATTTCCCAACCGTTCGCAGCCGAGCTCCGGCTTGTCCCAGGTTCCACTGGCGGTATGACACCACAGTCTCTCTGCCATCCCTTTGCGGCAGTAGAGGGCGCCTGTTCCCTTGGGAGCGTAGAGCCATTTGTGCGGGCTGGTCGCATAGTAATCACATCCTATGTCGTGCATGTCCAGCGGGACCTGCCCGATAGCATGAGCGCCATCAATCAGGCTGACGATACCTCTGCGGCGGGCGAGAGCGCATATTTCTTTCACCGGCAGGATTCCGCCTGTGATGGTAGTGATGTGGCTGACACTAATTACCCGGGTCCGCGCAGTGACGGCCGCTTCCAGCTTCTCAAGTATCTCAGCCGGGGATTTCGGTGGAAAGGGAAGGTCAAACTCCTTTACCAGGATGCCGTATCGTTTGGCCCGCTGATACCAGGCACTGCGACCTCCCGGGTGCTCCTGGTTTGTCATCAGCACTTCGTCGCCAGCATTTAAATCCAGGCCGCTTGCCACAGTGTTGATTCCTTCTGTGGCATTCCTGGTCAGCGCGATTTCTTCGGCAGCGGCGCCGATAAAATCCCCCAGTGTTTTCCGGATCTCCAGAGAGGGACCGTAGCCCCACCAGGGGTAGTCACCGTACTTTCGTGATTTGACGGATTCGGTTTCGAGAAGATGGCGATATATAGCCTCGATGACGGGACGCGGCGACAGGCCGAGGCTGCCATTGTTTAGATAAGCTATGTCGTCGGGCACCAGGAATTCGTGTCGAATCTTTTTCCAATAGCCGGCCGAGACCGGCTCAGAGACCCACTCCAACCATCGGGATTCCTCCTCCAGTCGACGGGGCAAAAGACCCGACAAAAGCAATGCCGACATTTCTGCGCCGAACGTTCTTCGGTTCACGGTCATATAGTACAACGATTCTCCAGGGCAAGATCAGCTGTTCTTGCTATGCTAAAATCCCGTCGATGATTACCGGCGTACTGGGGATTATATTCGGCTTGGCAGGGGGAGTATGCTTGCTTGTCGGCCTGATCCCGCTGCTGGGGTGGACTAACTGGATTACATCCATTCCTTTGGCGCTCGTTGGCCTGGTTTTCAGCCGCGTCAGCGCGCACAGGAGTGTCGGAAAGTCGCTCGGGATTGCTGGTACAGTGCTTTCTCTGGGAGTTATCGTCGTGGCCCTGTTCCGGCTTTTCCTGGGTGGCGGTTTCCTCTAGTCACGGTTAAGACTCCCCCTGCATCAAGCGGATGCACCGATTTAGCGGGAGTTGATCAGGAGAGGCATTCGCGGTCTTCGCGGTGAGTTTTTCAGCATCCCGTTGGTTCGGTTCGCGCCGTCCGCAAGTAAACAACCCAATACACGACCAGCAACACAGTAGGTACAAGGTACGACACCAAATAAAATACAGTCCCCCCGAATGTGGAGGTCAAATCTCTATGGCCAAAAGAGAGTTTATAGAAAGAGATGATCGAACCTGCAACGTGCAAGAGAGGGAGGGCGTTGAGGACTGGTGAAGAGATTCTCCCAGAACGCGCCACCACCCAAATGCCGGCGTAGATTAGTGTTTGAAGAATCGGCGGGAATAGAAATGCGGGCGTGTTTGGGTCCAACGCAAAGGGCAAAGCGGCCCATCCCCAAAATATGATAAATGGGACATAGGAACCCTCGCCGCCACTTAGGAAATACAAAGTAAGGAGGAGGAACGAGCCGTACGACGCCAAATGGATGGTGAGCATCAATTTCCAACTGTTCAGCAATTGACTCCTCTGTATGTTCACTGAAGTGCCCGTATTGACAGGAGGCAGGAGGCAGGAAGCAGGAGGCAGGAAGCAGCAAGCAGGAGGCAGGAGGCAGGAAGCAGGAGGCAGGGAGGAAATCGTCATTGGTCAATCGTCGTTAGTTATGGGTCAATCCTAATGACGGATGACAAACACGAATGATGCTGTTCCTGCCTCCTCCCTCCTGCCTGCTGCTTCCTGCCTCCTGCTTCCTGCCTCCTGCCTCCTGCTTCCTGCCTCCTGCTTCCTGCCTCCTGCCTCCTGCTTCCTGCCCCCTGTCTCCTGCCTCCTGCTTCCTGCTTGCTGCTTCCTGCCTCCTGCTCCCTGCCTCCTGCCTCCTGTTTCCTGCTTCCTGCCCCCTGCCTCCTGCCTCCTGCCCCCTGCTTCCTGCTTTTTCCCGCCTCACCGCTTCATTGTTCTACTGATCTTCGGGGGGATGAACCAAAGCAGTGTGGCCGGCAGAGATCCGTCGTACTCCATGCAGCAAACTCCGGCCTTCTTAAAATCCGGCCGTAGAATATTTTCCTTTCCTGTCAGAAAATAAGACATCACATACCCAAGGTGGGGTTCATGTCCCACCAACGCCACGACAGGCACATCCAATGATGTCAATTTCTTCTCCAAGCTGTGCGGCTTCGCGCCCGGAACTAATTCCTCCCAGACAAGAAGATCTCCTCTGGACTTGAACTGCTGCGCCAGGATCTCGGCCGTTTGGCGAGCTCTGATCAGAGGACTAGTGCAGATTTGATCAAAGCCGCTAACCACGACAGAAAGCCCGGCGGCGATCTCGCGCATCTTCTCCATACCCTCTCGCGTCAGTGGCCGGGTTTCGTCTTTCTCCTGCCAGGAGGCAGCCTCTTGGGCAATCGCATGCCGGACAAGGTAGATAATCATGAACCCTCCATTCGATTCACCAGGCAGGCCGGACTTGAGGAAGCAGGAGGCAGGCGGCAGGAGGCCGGACGCAGGAGGCAGGAAGCAGGAGGCAAGAGGCAGCAGCAGGCAGGAAGCAGGAGGCGGGAAGCAGGACGCAGGAACAGCATCAATCGTGTTTGTCATCCCGTCATTAGAATTGACCAATAACTAATGACCATTGACCAATGACGATTTCCTCCCGGCTTCCTGCCTCCTGCCCCCTGCTTCCTGCCTCCTGCTTCCTGCCTGCTGCTTCCTGCCTCCTGCTTCCCGCCTCCTGCTTCGCGTTTCACACGTGCTCACTCCCTGGATTCAATGGGCCGCAATTGAAAATGAAATTCCCGCATCTGTTGTTCGTACTGATGCTTTGCCCTCTCATAAAGAGCATACTGGGACCGAATGTGCTCTTCTTCGGGCTCTGGTTTGCGCCGGACATAGCTGCCGTCCCGCTGAAGCACCCTGGCCTTCACGTTGTCGCTGAAAATAATGTCCAGTGTCTGCAGCACTTTCTTCCTGGCTTCTTTGGATTCAACCGGAAACCACAGTTCCACCCGCCTGTCCAGATTGCGCGGCATCCAGTCGGCGCTGCTCAAGTAAACCTCGTTGCTGCCGCCATTGTGGAAGTGAAAAATGCGGCTGTGCTCGAGAAAGCGATCAACAATGCTGATGACCCGGATGTTCTCGCTGATTCGAGGCAGATCCGGACGCAGTACACAGATCCCCCGTACGCATAGATCAATGCTTACTCCCGCCTGGGAAGCTTCGTAGAGCGCCAGGATGATGGGCACGTCAATTAATGCGTTCATTTTGGCCCGAATCAGGCTTCGCTGGCCTTCGCGCGCCCGCGCCGTTTCCCGTTCTATGAGGAAAAGGATTTTTTCCCGCAGCCCCAGCGGAGCCATCGTCAGGCGCTGGTAACTAGGAGGGTCGCTGAATCCCGTAATGGCGTTAAAACAACCCGACGCATCCGACCCTATCTCGTGCCGCGCAGTCAGCAGGCCTATGTCGGTGTACTGCCGCGCCGTGCGATCGTTATAGTTTCCTGTGCTCATATGCACATAACGCCGGATGCCCTCCGGATCTCTCCTGACCACGAGAAGAATCTTCGAATGCGTCTTCAGCCCCGCCAGCCCGTAGATCACATGAGCGCCAGCTTTTTCCAGTTGCCGCGCCCAGGTGATATTTCGCTCTTCATCGAACCTGGCAGTCAGCTCCACCAGCACGGTGACCTGTTTTCCATTCAACGCGGCGGTCTCGAGCGCCCGCACGACGGGTGAATCCTCATTGGTGCGATACAGCGTTTGTTTGATGGCCAGGACGTTAGAATCTGCACCCGCCTGTCGCACAAAATTCACTATCGGCTCGTATGAATCATAGGGATGGTGAAAGAGCAGATCCTGCTGCGCAACTACGCTGAATATATCCTCTTGTTCGATCAATTGCGGCAACAGTATGGGACGCAGCGGCGGATACCGCAACGCTTCATACCCGGAGAGGTCGCACAGCGGCGCCAAGCCCCGCAGATCCAAAGGCCCGTGAACCCGATAGACGTCGGTCCTGCTCAAACCCAGATGTTGCTGCAGTGTTCTGCGCAACTGTGTGCTGATGGAGCTCTTTATTTCTAACCGAACCGGCTCATTACTGCGGCGCTTGCGCAGTTCTTCCTCGACCGCATGAATAAAATCTTCGGCGCCTTCGTCGTCGAGTTCGAGATCGGCGTCGCGGGTGATCCGAAACGTTCCGGTCTCAATAATCTGATGACCGCGGAACAACTCCTTCACATTGGCCGCGATGATTTCTTCCAGCAATACAAACTGCTTCCCCTTTCGCGAGGGAATTTCCAACAACCGGGGGAGCGCTGACGGCACCTGCACCACTGCCAGCAGGTTATCGTGCTGGTGGGAACGAAGCCGCACTGCCAGGTTTAAGGTAAGATTCAAGAGCGGCGGAAATGAATGAGCGTTGTCGACAGCCAGCGGGGTAAGGACGGGAAAAATCTCGTTTTCAAATTTCTCCGCGACGAACTGCTTCTGAGGGGGAGACAGGCTTTTCAAGGGTACCACTTTAATTCCGGCCTGGCGCAGCTGCCGAAGTAGTCCTCTGAGGCCGCGGTACACCTGGTCAATCAGAGTGTGCGCAGCTGCGGAAACTCGCTGAAACTGCTCCCGGTGAGACATGCCCGTGGGGCAGTGAGAAGGCTCGCGGCCCTCGATGCGGCTTTTAAGGCGCGCAACGCGCACCATGAAAAACTCATCCAGGTTTGACAGTACAATGCAAAAAAAACGCAAGCGCTCCAGCAGGGGAGTCTCAGGGTCCATGCCCTCCTGAAAGACCCGTTCGTTGAATTCCAGCAAGCTCAATTCGCGGTTGATGAAGAAGCGTGGATCAGGAACCTCAACCTTGGCTTCTGGAAATCTGCTGGAAAGCGACTCGTTTGCCATAAATTTCTTCGAACAGATCGGTCTTGGCCTGCAGTGTCAGCCGTTCTATCGAGAGGTCTACATCCTTCTGAGTAAAGACGCGCAGCAAGACTTCATCGTCCTTAATTTCTAGATCCACTTTTTCAACTTTCTGCGCGTGGTCCTTGTCGAGCGCGTTGGCAAGTCGCAGCATGGCCGCCAGTTTACAAACCTTCATCCTTTCTTCTGCGTCGAGACCTCTGTAACTTGGATGGCTCCGCTGAGGCATGGCGCGGCGGTGATAGCGCGCAATGTTTCCTACCAGATCTGCCTCGTGCGCGCTCAAGCCGAAAATCTCTGAGCTGACGATCAGGTATTGTGAATGCTTATGATGCTCCCGGGAGTTAACAAACAGGCCGATGTCGTGCAAAACCGCAGCCGCCTCCAAGAGCATGCGCGAAGAATCATCCAGGCCATGCACCGGGCGCAGCTGGTCGAACATCCGGACTGCCAGCATCGCCACGTGATTGGCGTGCGCCTCGTCGGTCTGAAACTTGCGGGCCAGCTCGCGCGCGGAACTAAGTACCTGCTGGGAAAGTTCTTCAAGCCCCCTTCTCCGGTCCGTGCGGACCATGTCCAGCAGCAACCCCTGTCTTATATTGGCGCTGGGAATGATAACCGTCTGAGCCGAGGTTCTTTCCACTATTTGCTTGTACACCCGGAGCGCCGGCCCCAGAGTTTCTGCTTCCACGTAGGAAACGTGATAGCGCTTAACCAGCTCGTCCTCCTCGTATCGTGAGATCTCCTGGCAGCAGCGGAGGAATTCCTCGCGCGGGACGATGTGCAGGGGCTGCACGTTTCCCTGCAACTGGCGGGCCGCGAAGCGAACGTCCCCCCCGGCGGCGACAACGTGCGAAATCTTGCCGAAGGGAACCGAGCGCCGCATCGTTTCCAGAACGTTGAATATGTGTCGATCCAAAACAGCCAGGTGGTGCTGGTGACCGCCATCCACCCCGGCCAGCGACTGACGGAGCCGCAGGGCCCCCAGCGGATAAGTCCCCGCATAGACGGGGCCGCCGTTGTGGATCACTGAAATATCAGCGCTGCCGCCTCCCACCTCGATCAGCAGCGCCTCCTTGTTGCCAGCTTTCAACTCGTCCCCCAGAATATTGTTTACCGCCAAAAGGGTCAGGCGATTCTCTTCGGGGCCATCGATCACTTCTACGTCCAGCCCCGTGCGCAGGAAGACCCGATCCAGGAATGTATCTGTATTCACGGCCTCGCGCACGGCGCTGGTAGCCACGGCGCGGTAGCGCTTCACACCGTACATGTCCATCGTTTGTTTGAAGCTGCGAAGGGTTTCGCAGGCAGCCTGAATGGTCTGCTCGCCGATGTGTCCGTCGGTAAAGACGTCTTTGCCCAACGACACCCCTTTGGACACATTCTCCAGATCACGCACGTTCCCCTGGCTGTCAACCTCCGCAATTACCATGCGAATGGCGCTGGAACCTATGTCCAGGGCGGCAATGACGGAACTGACGGCGGCACTGACGGCTTCAGCCATATTGAAAACCTCTCTAAATTCTACCAAGATAGCGGCCGAAACCCCAGTTTCCCTGCCTTGACTTGAAAACACAATGGGCATAACCTTCTTGAGCGTGCAGCAATTGATGTCCTTCCACGAGAGCGCAGGTGGTTCGGGCAATATCGACATCGAGCGAAAAGTTTCCATACAGTCAACTTTCCCTCCTGAGGCCCTAAGGAACCTTCCATGAAAGTACTGCTGCAGCCTGACGACGGAGTTGGGCCGCTGGTCGCCGGGCTCAACCGCGCCGCTAAAACCATCCAGATCGCAATCTTTCGTTTTGACCATCGCGCGCTCGAACGAGCTCTCAAGGCCGCAGTTTCGCGCGGGGTGAAGGTGCATGCCCTGATCGCGCATACCAATGGGGAAGGAGAGAAGTCCCTGCGAAAGCTCGAGCTCAGTCTTTTGGAGTCGGGTGTCACCGTGGCGCGGACAGACGACGATCTGCTCCGCTATCATGACAAAATGATGATCATCGACCGCCGGTTGCTGTTCCTACTGGCGTTCAACTTCACGCACTTGGATATCGAGCACAGCCGAAGCTTTGGCATCGCGACTAAGAATAAAAGGCTGGTGGAGGAAGCAATCAAGTTATTCGAAGCGGATGCCACCCGGCAGCCTTACACACCCGGTCTGGCAACCTTCATTGTCAGTCCCTTGAACGCCAGGCAGCAGCTTACGGCCTTCATCAAAGGAGCGCGCAAGCAACTGCTGGTTTACGATCTGAAGGCGATGGACTCGAAAATGATTCGCCTACTGCATGAACGGGCTAAGGCGGGCGTCGAGATAAAGATTATCGGCCGCCTCGGCAAACGCGGCGCCGGCATCGCCGTGGAAAAATATCCCGGCAAGCGGTTGCATGCGCGCGTCATCGTTCGCGATGGACGGCAGGTATTCGTCGGCAGCCAGAGCCTGAAGAAGGCGGAACTGGACGCACGGCGGGAACTGGGCGTCGTCGTCCGAGACCCAAAAGTGGTGAAGAGGATTCAGGAGACCTTCGCCGCAGACTGGGCGCTGACCGATCTGGGCAAGAAAGAAGCCAAGAAGCACGAAGCAAACGTGGCCTGAGAAGATTATTCCCTCCTCCCCTCAACGAGCCCGGATTATTCATGGCGAACTTTGTTCCAATGACTTCGTTGAGACATAAAGCGTCTACGTTCACGTCTACGTCCACGACCACGATAACGAGAACGGGGACTACGAGGGCTTTCGAAATTGGCAGTACATCTTGTTGATAAAGGAATCCTTAAATCCCCGTGTTCCCAGTGTTCCCCGTGGTTTCATCGGTTTTGAGACACCCTTTCGCGGGCGAGGTCCATTGCGGCTGATTCCGGGCTCCGTTTCCAAATAATCTTCAAACTCAAGCAGGCGCATATCGTACAATCCAGGAGGGAGAAGCAATGGATCTGGTATTCAGTAAATGCCGCTGTT
>DASXTB010000488.1:0-8435 GCA_036505615.1 Acidobacteriota bacterium | reverse complement strand
TGAAACGCTTGGAGTAAAACTCGCGCAGTTCATCCTTGCCGACGCCGCCGGTCAACACTGGGATATGGTTGACATAAGCGTCCTCGACCATGGTGGCAAGCGTCTCCTCATGGTTGCGAGTGTTGAACTCATGCCGCACATGCTCCTCCCAGAGCTGGGCAAGAGTTTCTTGAGCGGGCGTAAGGTTTGTGTCTGATTCTGGTTTCTGCTGGTCCTTCATGATTCGCTTTTATTGGAACGACACCTCCTCCTTCCGGCGATAAATGTTACTTCTCGAATAGAATAATCAAGACACCAACTGTGCAGAGCAAGACGCCCATCAACCCAAGCTCGTATTTTTCAAGCAGGCCAAGATTAATCCGGCGCATTCCAGCGAGAGTAAGCCAGGTAAACACCACCATCCCGGCAACAGTTGCGACTGAAAGAATTGCAGTCAGCAAGGCGAACCCCATCCAGCCATAGCGAATTCCATAGACATAAAAGGGGACAAAACTTTCGCACGGCGAGAAAGTCAGAAGGGCGAGCAAACTCGTGATGGCAATGCGATCGGAAACCGGTCGCGGCTCTTCTATATGCGTTGATAACGGGCGCGATGCTTTGCCATGATCATGGTCTGGAGAATGATGCGCCGCGTGGACCTGCGGGTTCTCGCCAATGGCGCGACTGTGCCCGTGAACTTTGCCAATCAATTGCCGGTACAAATAAAACAAACCGAAAAGGAGGAGCGCTCCGCCGGCAATTAGAGGAAACCAGTTACCAATCCTTTCGTGCAACGCGAACCCGAACAAAGTCAGAAGCAAACCGAGCACGGCGGTGAAAAAGACATGCCCGCTTCCGGCGAGCGCGGTGATAGCCAGCGCTTTCGGATTATTCCATCGTTGCGCTCGCGCTGTCAGGACGAACGGGAGCCAATGCGTCGGAATCGCCGCATGAAAAAACGCCACGGTAAATCCCGTGAACGCGATGGTAGTGAAAACCGCTTCGTTCACATTAGGAAGAAATGTGGGAGGAGCCTAAGCGCGTCGCCGTTTCGCACAAAGATTATCGGGCTGGTGGGATTTGAACCCACGGCCTCCTGGTCCCGAACCAGGCGCTCTACCAAGCTGAGCCACAGCCCGAACTGATCGCACTATTTCACGCCAGTCGTGACGCGCGCCCTTACTTCGCGTATTTCGCGGCGTCTGGCAAGCGCAACTAAGCCTCACCACTCTTTGAAATCGCCCGCGTGGTCGTGCGTCGCCAATCTCAGACCACGTAGCCGCTGAGGCCCGTGAAAAACCAGTGACCACCCGCGTGGATGAAGTAGAGGAAGAGCGGTTGATCCAAGGACTCGATTTCTAGGAGAAACTGATTGTCGCCATAGACGAGCGTCTGGTCTTGGAGAAGGCCGGCGTTCGAATAAACGAGCACACGCCCGTTGAGCGTGCTGCTCAACACGTCGAATCCAAAGATCAGCGCGAGCTGCTTGTGGGCTGCCGCGTAACTTTGCAGGCTGATATAGGAATTAAGATATCGCACCTTCTTTAGGTTAGCCCATTGCGCGTAATTGAGGTTCGGGTCGGCGGCGGCGTAATTGGTATCGAAGAAGAAGCGGTTGCTCGCGTAGAGCGATGAGAGATCCCACGGGCTCCAGGGCCAAAAATCGGCGCCGTAACAGTAAAGATAAGCATAATTGTTAAGCGAAGAATCTACATAGGAGGGGGATTGCGGCGTCAGGGTGAACGTCGCTTCGAGGCAGCTCATGAGGATTGCTCCTCCTTGCGGACCACGGCAGCTTTTTGCCCCTTCTGCAAGGCGGCTTCGCGAGCCTTGCCGGCCTCCTCGAAGCGCTGGCGCTGCTCCTCGTATTGCCGAAAATCGTCATCTTTCTTCAAAGCGGCTTCGCGAGCTTTGGCGATCTCCTCGAAGCGCTGGCGCTGCTCCTCGTATCGTCGAAAATCGTCATCCTTCTTCAAGGCGGCTTCGCGGGCCTTGTTGGCCGCCTCGATCTGCTTTCTCGTCACGCGAATAATGGGCATAGCTTCCACCTCCGATCAGCCGTTTTAGTGAGAAGTGCGATGCGATGCGAGTGAAAAGTTCACCAATCTTTGAAATCGCCCGCGTGCTCGTGCGTCTCGATCGCGTTGCCCGCTTCATCGTAAACGCGAATCGCTATTCCGTGTGGGGCTCCGCCGCGTCCTCGCCAGAAGGCGAATTCTCCTTAGCGATATCGGGCACGCGTTTCCAATTCGGCAACGCGCCCTCAGTCAGTCGTAATTGGATAGATTCTTGCAACCGGCCTGGAGTTCGCAGCGCTCACTCACAAAAATATCGCCCTCGACCGAGCCTCGCACCTTGACCGATTTCACCCCGGCACTTCGCGAAGTGTTCTTTCTCTTCGGGCGGAAGCTTCTCGTATTCGAATCGAAGTGTACGCGCAAATTTCTGGCTTGACAGATTGAACAGGGTTTTCGTAAATCTCTTTCGTTACGATCTGAATCCGGGGGCAGGGTAAGAATGCTCTCTCTCGGCATTTCTTCCCCTCTTTCAGACCTGCAATCGCTGGGTCAATCATTGAGAGAAGGAGAAATTAGCTGTGACCGTATTGAGTTCCCAACAAGTCTGGAATTCAATTCCAGATATCCGCTCCACATTCTTAGCGTCTTCAGGAGCTTTATGAAGACGATAAGGGATCCGAAGGCTGGCCTCTATGGCAATCTTTTTGCTGCTCGACTTAACGAGAGGGGCCGTCAGTCGAGCAGTATTGAAACGCGATCTAGCAGAACCATCGTGAACACCTCGCCTTCCTTGGGACTTGTGCGTGATCAGCAGGTCCACGCGGCGAATCCTCTTTCTGCAACGCGGCGAAAACTCTTACGAAGGAAACACATATTATGAGAACAAAAATCATCCGAAACGTTTTTGGAAGCACATTGCTTAGTCTTGGCGTGATTTTGGCATTATTGGCCGTACTGCCATTGGGCGCTGTCAAAACGCTCGTCGGACAGGGTCAACCGACCCAAGCAAGCACGCCCCTCACGCAGACTCTAAGCATCCGAGAGAAAGGCATCACGGTGCGGTTCCCGCAAGGCTGGTCGGTGGGTCAGCCGACTGTGAACTCATGGGTTATTCTAAACGTGCCTGCCGAAAAGCAGGATACCGCCAAGCCTACCGTTCGACTAGTCATCGGCTATTTGGAGAGAATTGATCACGCCGACGCAGTAAGCCAACTCGCAGAGTACGCGAATGAATCCAGTCAGCGCTCAACATTCCTCGCCATCGCTGGCTGGCCAGCCTTGCAGCGCGTGCAGCTCGTCAAAAGACCTCAACCCGGCGACGCCCCGCCCTTCCCCGATCCTAATATGGTTCAAATCACAACGGCGGTCGCAGCAGATAACCTGCTAGTCCGCCTGGAGGGCGATCTGCCGTCCAATGCTGACCAGCAACTCAAGGACTTGGTGCTAGCCATAGGCCAGAGCCTCGTGTTTCGGTCAACGGGCAATCCAGCCCAGGTGGAACAAGAACTGAATAAGCTCAAAAGCTCGCCAAGTCGCTCTCCCTCTCCCCAAACCGGTGTTACCGCTCCCAAGCGGTGGCAATTCCTCTCGTTTTTCCGCGCGTGGCTTGACAGGCTAGTAGGCGTCCGAACAAGAGCGCCGACGCCTTTGCCAGCCGCGGGTGCCGGACCTCCCATCTTTCCGCCGGTGACCGTTAACAACGGAAACAATGGTGAACTTGAGGTAGCAGTCTCCAACAATGGCACGAATATCGTGATCGTTAAGCAGCGCAGATGGATCACTTCTAACGACGGCGGCCAGACATTTCCATTCAGCGGTTTCCTCCCCGTCAGTGATGGTGATAGCTCCGTCGCATTCGCGCAGAGCGGTAACTTTTATCACGCAGCACTTGGGTGTTTCGGCACCAATTGTGCCGCTGCTTGTCCAACCAACAGCAACTGCGTGGAAGTAGCCGCATCAACGACTAACGGTCAGACTTTCGGCGCCCTAGTTAACGCTGCCGTGTGTGCGAACTCCGGCGGCGGTGCCTGCAGCCTCGACCAGGAGCACATCGCTGCTGACCGGGTTAACGCGGGCGGCGGAGGCGCAGATCGGGTCTATATGGCGATTAGAAACTGCCAGGGCGGTTGCGGAGCAAATGGCTCTTTTGTCACTTGCTCTCCCGACAGCGGCGCCACGTGGGCGCCCCTATTCGCGCTTGAGCCGGGCTCCGATTTTCCCAGGGTCGCCGTAGGAGGAGACGGGTTCTTCTATGTGATATTCCGAAACGGCGGGAATGTCAGGATCGACAAGTTCAATTCGTGCACCACCTCGGCGGCCGCGATGACGAGGGCGGCGGGTGGCTTCCCGAGACCGGTGAGCGCCTTCACCGATTTCGCTGGCTGCGAGGCAGTGAACGGGTTTAGTGGACTTGATCGCTGTAACGACGGCAATATCCTCTCCGGCCCGACGGTCACGGTGGACGACACGAATGCCAACCATGTCTACGGGGCGTGGGCGAACAACACGGCCGCGAACAACGAAAATATCCTGGTGGCGGATTCCACGGATGGCGGCGTGAATTGGCGGCCGCCCGTTACAATCCAAACGAGCGTCAATGCGCGTCGCTATCATCCGTGGGTCTGCGCCACATGTGGCAGCGCTTTCGTTACCTGGTACGACCGGCGGGCCGCCACTACAGCCAACAATGATTTGACCGACTACTTTGCGGCAAGTGCCGGACTTTCCGCGGGCAACCTCGTCGCAAATAGTGACGAGTTTAAGATTTCTGCAACTTCAGATCCCCAATGCACCACGTGGCCAGCGGCTCCTCGCAGCCCGTTCGACTCGGAGAACTGCTCTCAGCCACAGAATGCAGGCGTCTGCAAACTTGTCCCCGCGCCTAGTCCAGATCCCTCGACAAACACCCGGTGTGATTTCACGGGCGTGGGGGGAGTCAAGTGCGGTCTGAATCCGGTAACCAATACTCAGGAAACCTGCACCACTGGAAACGGCGCCGTGAAATACGGTGACTACAACGGCAGCGCCTGCGTCCTAGGCCGTCTCTATACGGTGTTCTCATCTAGCGCCGGTCAGCCGGTGTCGGGGGCACCACGAAACTTCTTCAATTCCTTTGTGGTGTGCTCGACATCCACGACGCTCACGTATACCGGCGCTACTACGGAGGACTTCCACGACACCGCTACTCTTTCCGCCACCCTCACTCTTAGTGGAACTTCAGCGGGGATCGCCAATCAGCCTGTCACATTTACAATCGGAACACAGAGCTGCTCAGGCACCACTAGCGCGTCCGGCGCGGCCTCGTGCGACCTGACGCTCAACCAGATTCCCGGACCCTACACGGTGGAGGCCAAGTTTGCGGGCGCTGGCCTATACCAGCCCAGTAGCGCGTCTGCACCATTCACCATCACCAAAGAGGAAACCACGCTGAGCTACACGGGCGATACAATAATCGCGAATAACACCACAGCTAACGTATCTGGTGTGCTGCTGGAGGATGGCACCGTACCCATTGTCAGCCGGCAGGTCGCCTTTACTCTGGGCACTGGTGCCACTGCACAGACCTGCACCGGCACAACTGACCCCACGGGTCGCGCGTCTTGTCCGATTGTCGTGAACCAGCCTTCCGGCCCCGGCGTCGTTTCCGCCAACTTCGCTGGCGACGACTATTACCTGCCATCCTCAGCGTCAGGCAACACGCTTATCTTTGCCTTCCTTGATCACGGCTCCTTCGTGCTCGGAGATCAGACGGCTGTGGTCGGTCCCAACACTGTTACGTTCTGGAGCGCCACATGGTCCAACCAGAACGTACTCACCGGCGGGAGTGCTCCACCCAGCTTCAAGGGTTTCGCCTCTGACGTTAGCACTAACCCACCTGTCTGCGGCGACACCTGGACGACCAGTCCAGGCGCCAGCTCAAATCCGCCGGCCACGCTGCCACCGTTTATGGGTGTAGTCGTTTCGAGCACGATTAGTAAGTCCGGCCCAACTATCTCAGGGAACGTGCCCGCGATCGTCGTGGTCAAGACGAACCCGGGCTATGCACCGAATCCGGGCCATCCCGGCACGGGCACTGTGCTAGCGGTGTATTGCCATTAAGCGGTGTGCTTGAATTCGCCCTTATGCTCAGGTCTCTGATAACGTTCCCAGTCTCATCGCAAAACGTGAATCACAACATCATGTGAACGGCTGAAATTTCCGGGCCGCTAGCGCGTGAGACCGCGTAAAAGGCGGAAAAGGTTGTGGTTCGCGGACCTTCCGAAATCTGAACCGTCCGGAGTTGCCCGTACGACATTCGATTCAGTATAAGCCTCAAGCCGAATGCCGAGAAGGTCATCACGATCATCATGATCGAAAACATCCATAGCCCCATGATCATTCCGATGCCGAGATGGAGCGCGATCGTCGCAATCACCCAGATTGGCCGGGACTTTGCCGGCCAGATGAGAAAGGGATATCCCACTTCGATCAACATCACCAACCAGCACCCAATTTGCGCCAGCCACGGAGCCCAAGCGAGCCACGACAAATCAAATACGGAAAACTGGGGCTGCATGAACGCGCGCCAGAGAGCGTCTCCCGTCCACCACTGCAGGCCCTTCACCTTAGCCAACCCAGTGCTAAAATAAATGATGCAAAGGTGAAGCTGCAAGGTCCGCATTGAAATCCCGGCAAAGAACGACGGACTCACCGGACCTTGACGGTAGTTCTGGTCGAGGGAGAAGCAGTGGCCGACTGGCATCCACGCGCAATAAAAGAGGCAGATATGTATCATCGTATCCACTCCATAGAGAGAAATGTATCCGCTGTTGACAGCGAGCGTGTGAGCCAGCCACGAGCTGATTGCAAACAGCCTCGTTTTCCAGCCGACAAGAAGTCCAAGCAAGCTAAGGGCGTAGAAAACAAAGACTCCCTGAACACATGCGCTAGAGGATACACGGTACGGCTGTAATAGGATCGCCAGTTTCCCGACGCTGGGCAGCCATGTATCGGTCTCTGTTTCGATTAGGGCCCATTGAATGAATCCGAAGTTGCCATAGAGCTGCAGAAGGTAGGGCCAGAGGATAAACACCTGGATAATCGCGACGACACTAACTGCGATTCGAAAGAAACCGAGCGCGTAAGGGTCAGCGCCATCTGCGATAAACCTTTCAATCAGTGCCGACGCGCGACGAGCGAATCGAGCGATGGGAGAGTGGCACTTCAATCGTTGGATGCGGCTCTACAGACGTCCAAATTCACCGACATAGACTGTTTTCCACTCGGGACGCTTCCCGGCTCGGTAATCGCGCATGGAGGGAAGGTCTAGCGTCTTAACCATCACCGTGACGCGATTGGCGTCGGGGTTGCTGCCGAGTGGCAATGCAGCCCATGACTGGGCAAAGAGATCCCGTCCTCGGACGTCTCTCATGCATGCGGCGATTATGCAGTTGTATCGGAAGCCGACCTCGCGGTTCTTCGCGACGAAATTTACAAAGGTTTCTTCTCCCGCGGTATCCGTCACCAGGAATCCAGCCTTCAGGTCACTCGCCACTGCTGGAGCAAAGAACGCATAATCACGAAATGTGCCTGAGAGGTTTTTGTAAACACGAAGTGCTCCCGGAAGTTTTCCCGGCCAGTCTTCGGCGAAGCCAGTCCAAATGAATAGCGCCACCAACAGCAAGTGCAAAAGCACAGCAACTACAAGCAGAGCGCGTGTGATACGCATCCGGAGCTTGCAGACTAATAGATCAAGACGAACTCGCTCCTGCCGATATTCCGAACGATCCTGTCGATTCGTCTGCCAATGTCCGTGCCTGGAGTTTGGGACTCGACGTGAGAGCCCGCTCCGCCGCCGTTGCAGCTTTGGAAGATCGCCTGCAGATTGCCGTTCTCGCTATAGGGCACGTTGCTCAGGGAAGCCAGCCGGCGGACCTGGGTCACAGGCAGGCGGCCATACGTTTCCGAACCAACGATCCGGCCATTCTCAAACTTGGGCAAAATGATCCGGTAATGATTGGGATCCCGCCCTTTTAAGAGCGACATGATTTCAGAAACTTCCGCTTTGGTAAAAGTTTTCTGCGTCGGCCGATAGCCTTGTCCAACAGCTACGCAAGACAATAACCCGCAAACAAAGGCGGCCAGCAAGACGCTCAACCTTTCGTTTTTCATTGGAGTATTCCTCCTCCTTACACATGATGATGAAAAAAGAGTTGGGCTGTCAATGCCAAATTGCACAGCTAGCTCAACTCCACGTGCTAACCGGAACCCGTCAGCCGCTGTCTTGACAACGGGCCCTGATCATGGGCTGCGAAAATTCACTCAAAAAGCAGAGCTAAAACTATGAGCCGACTCTTTCCCCGCGCGCGCGCGAGGCACACGTTGCAGGCTCAATCCCGTTCACGGTCGTTTTCTACGGCTCGACAGTTTTTTGCTGCAAAACTGCGCAACTCAGGGAGC
>DASXTB010000487.1:0-4050 GCA_036505615.1 Acidobacteriota bacterium | reverse complement strand
CAGCCCGATGGGATCAGGATCCCGCTCCAGGAGAAACGCGGCTACTTCGAGGCGATTCTCCCGGACTGCAAAGTAAAGCGGCTTGCGGTAGTTGTAGTGGCTGCGCACCAGCGCAGGGTCCTTCTTCAGCAACCGCTGCACAGTTTCCAGGTCGCCGGCGATACAGGCGCAGAACAGCGCCCAGACGTCGGTGCCTGTTCCCGTGGACCACTTCAGCGGCTCGTTCTTCTTGAGTGCGTCAGGTTGAGTCATAGCCAATGCTCTGTTGTCACGGCCTCACGACGACTATACGGCCACGGCCCGTCATCCGTAGCCGCACGACCTAAGGCGGTCCCTTGTCCTGGACCAGCACGGGAGGAACCGAACGCGTCCTGGCCGGCGGCACTGCGGAGGGTGGCCGGTGAAGCCGGGGTTTTTCAGCAGTTGGCGGAAGGCGAATTTGAGGTCGTTCATAAGATCAAAATCAGAAATCCGAGGGCCGAAATCCGAAGAAGTCCGAAGCCCGAATGCCGGATTGCTAGCCAGCCCGCCTTGTTGCTTGGAATTCGGATTTCGGATTCCATTCGGCCTTCGGATTTCGGTTTTGGATTTTCATTCGCATCTTAGCGCCACCATCGGATCCACCTTGGCCGCACGGCGGGCGGGCAGCCAGCAGGCGAATAAGGTCACCACCAGCAACACAATAGGTACGGCGACAAAGGTTATCAGGTCAGTCGGATTCACGCCGAAAAGGAGTCCCTGCAAGAAACGGGAGAGGCCGAATGCTCCGAAGAGTCCCAGAACAAGACCCGCCGCTACTAGGCGCATTCCCTGGCCGACCACCATCGCAATCACGTCACGCTGCCTCGCACCCAGCGCCATGCGCACTCCGATCTCGCGGGTACGCTGCGAAACCGCGTATCCCATGACTCCATAAAGACCGATGGCGGCAAGCAGCAGTGCGGCGCCTGCAAAACCACCGATCAAGAAGAGCAGGAAACGCCGTTGAGCCACCGATCCCGCTACGATTTCCTTCAAGGTCTGGACGTTGGCCACGGGCTGGCTGCCATCCACCTCGAGCACGGCCTGCCGGGCATATTTCAACAACGCGGATGGATCGTTGGCAGAGCGAATTATTAAATTTCCGCCAGCCCAGATGAAGCTGTAGGGCAGTGGTCGATAGACACAGGGTTTGACCGGTTCGGTCAAGCCGTGTTGACGGACGTTGCCGACGATTCCCACAATTTCCCATCCGGCATCGCCTCTTCCCTCAACCGGCTCAACAAGGTGGAGGCGTTTGCCCAGCGGGTCTTCGTTCGCAAAGTATTGCTCTGCCAGGGCCGCATTGACGATGATCACACCGGGTGCTCCAGGTTTGTCGCGACTGTCGAATGTCCTCCCCTTCAAGATGGGAATTCCAGCCGCTTGAAAATATCCGGCAGTGCAAAAATCCATGTCCACGGGATGAACGTTTTCTCCCTGCCGGGGCGGGCCATTGATCGAGAACGCGATTTCCGGACAGTACCCCGCCAAGGGAAGCGTCTGGGTGACTCCTGAGTATTCGACGCCGGGCAGCCCGTTGATCCGTTCCATGACCTGCTCGAAAAAGGCCGCCCGTCGTTCAGCGTCAGGATACTTCTGGCTCGGCAGGGCGATGCGCATGGCCAGTCCGTTCTCGGCATTGATTCCTGGCGGCACAAAAGAGAGGCGCACGAAACTGCTCAGCAGCAGTCCGGCGCCGATTAACAACACCAGTGAGAGCGCCACCTCTGCGGCGATCAAAGCTCCGCGCACCCGGTTGCGCGCTCCAACCGCCGATCCACGCGCACCCTCCTTGAGCGTGTCGTTCAAATCGGGACGGGAAACCAGCAGAGCTGGAAACAATCCCATCACCAGGCCTGATGCAATGGAGACGGACATGGCGAATGCAAGAGCCCGCGGGTCCACGCCGATTTCCTGCA
Source organism: Acidobacteriota bacterium (assembly GCA_036505615.1). Classification (GTDB taxonomy): domain Bacteria; phylum Acidobacteriota; class UBA6911; order JACQSX01; family JACQSX01; genus DASXTB01. The sequence goes on along the minus strand of DASXTB010000487.1, from coordinate 2,110 downwards.
CCCGCGGAAGCTGGATGGCTGTCAACCAGCTGACCGCACCCACGCTCCAGTAAGCCAGCAGGACTCCGAGAATCCCGCCTACGACCGACAGCAGCACAGTCTCGGTCAATAGTTGCCGGACGACGCGTCCGCGGCTCGCCCCGAGCGCCGCGCGGATCGCGATCTCCTTCTGCCTTCCAGAAGCCCTTGCGAGAAGCAAGCTGGCTACGTTGCCGCAGGCGATGAGCAGCACGAAGCTCACTGCGCCCAGGAGCACCAGCAAAGTCGGCTTGATATCGCCGGTAAGCTGGTCCCTCATCGGCCCAAGCAGGACTCCCCAGTTCTTCTTGTGCGCGGGGTAGAGCGGTCTAAGTTGGATGGCGAGGATATCCATCGCAGCCTGGGCCTGTTCGATGGGGACGCCTTTTTTCAGCCTTCCCATCACGCGGAGCCAGTTGGCACTCCGTTGGTTTCTGTCGCCGGGAGCAAGGCTAAACGGAACGACAAACTCCGCTTCTTCCCAAAGCAAAGCGCGCTTTGGAAGCACTCCGATGATCGTGTAAGCCTCATCGTTGAGCTGGACCGTCTGGCCGACCACGTCCGGACTTCCGCCGAAGCGGCGCATCCAGAATGCATGAGCCAGGACCACCACTTTGTTGTTCCCCGGTTGATCCTCTTCTGGAGTGAACGTTCGTCCGAGCAGCGGTCGCAGACGGAACATTTCCAGTCCGCTTGCGGACATCGCAATCCCTTTGACGCGTTCGGGATCGCCCCTCCCGGTGAGATTTTTCTCGGTTTGGTCCACCAGTGAAAGGCGGTCGAAGACTTTGGCATGTTCTCGCCAATCGAGGAAAGCGCCGGGTGAAACCGAGTTGCGCTTTCCGGGTTGGGGAGTTTCCCAAACTCCAACTAACTGGCCTGGTTCATCGTAAGGAAGTGGTTTCAGTAAGACTGAGTTTATGACGCTAAAGATGGCTGTGTTAGCACCGATGCCAAGCGCGAGCGTGAGCACGGCGACGGCCGTGAAGCCGGGATTCTTCAGCATTTGGCGGAAGGCGAATTTCAGATCGTTCATAATTGGTCCTTCAGCTATGGAACCGCATCAGAATTTGGCAGATTCAACTTGCCTCCCGTTTTGACCGATTCCAACACTGCCCGAACCGCCCTCACAACCAAATCCGGCTGCGCAAGCTGGATTTCGTGAACCGGGAAATCGCTTACGGCAAAAGCACTGTTGGAAGAGAGATCCAGGAGTTGTCGCTGTCGCTCCATGCGTTCCTTTTCATCTGATTTTCTTGACAGCACTACCAGCGGCTTGTTTCCAAGCGGGTGCTCCATCCGAATGCGGTCTGCAAACAGCAAAAGGCATTCCTCGGCGTCGTATGGATTATAGTCCGTGACATTTGACTGGGGCAGGGACATTGCCCACAGGCGCAGTTTCTGGATCGGCTCCGGTAACTTATCAAACGGTGCTTCAATCTTCGGCGAGCCAACCCATTCGCGGAATTGTTTGAACCCGTCCAGTTCGGGCTTCGAGAGAAGGCGCTCATTGTCTCGAATCTGATCGCGCGGAGCCGGAATTTGCCGAGGTTGGGCTTGCTCAAAGGGGCCAACCATTTTTCCATTGATGAAGTTCGGATTATTTTCAATGCCGGCGTCCACCAGCACCATCCCCGCAACCTCGTTGGGATATTCTGTGGCGAAAACGCGGACCAGCGATCCTCCCAATGAATGTCCAACCATAACGTAAGGTCCAGGAATCCCGGCCGTCGCCAGAAGGCGGTGCAAATCATGCATGGCCTGCTTCTTCGTGCGCGGACGCGGTCCAAGTTCACTCCAAGCATGCCCCGCCCGGTCGTAGCTGCAAACCGAGGCGAACTTGGCCACCTCTTGCTGAACTAAATACCAATCGATCGAGAATGCTCCCGCACCTGCTTCAAGCAACACGGCAGGCCCGCTGCCGCCGTTGCCGATTTCATACAAATGCATTTTATGCCCGCCCACTTCGTAGAGTTTGCCCAGCGGTGGCGGCGCATCGGATTCAGCGCCCTGAGCGTATGTTGCGAACAAAAAATAGAGCACCGCCACGGCGGTAAAGCCGGGGTTCTTCAGCAGTTGGCGGAAGGCGAAT
>DASXTB010000486.1:0-7577 GCA_036505615.1 Acidobacteriota bacterium | reverse complement strand
GCTCGCGGGCCTCAAAGCGCTCCTTGAGCATAACGTCAAATTGAATCTTGTGGCGGATCGTTATCCCAAGGGGATCCAAGAACACTAACCTGTGGATTCTTGAGCGGACACTGAAGGAGTGTGTACGATGACGGCATCGGTTTTTGTCGGCGCCAGCGTCGACGGCTTCATTGCGCGGTTGAACGGCGATCTCGATTGGCTGCCGGCGGGCGCCGGCGAGCCCCACGGCTACGACGAGTTCATAGCAACCGTTGACGCGATTGTTATAGCTCGCAAGACGTTTGAGACGGTTCTGACCTTTGGGACCTGGCCCTATGGTGACAAGCGGGTAGTAGTTCTGAGTAGTCGCCCCGTCGACTTGTCCGCGGCCGCAGCCCGCGGGGGCGTTGTTGAGCAGATGGGTGGGCCGCCGGCTGAGATCGTCTCGCGCCTCGCTGCCAGTGGAGCCCACCACCTCTACGTCGACGGTGGGATTACGATTCAGGAGTTCCTACGTGCGGGACTCATTCAGTGTCTCGTGATCACTCGCGTGCCTGTGCTGATTGGAGAAGGCATTCCGCTCTTCGGCACCTTACCGCACGATATCCGGCTCCGTCACGTACGGACGCGGCACTATCCGAGCGGCTTGGTTCAAAGCGAGTACCATATTCAGTTTTTTGGATGAAATCAGCATCTTCTGGATGCGTCTGCACTCTTGCGTGCAGCAAATCCCTGCTGGTATGCTGGCCCGGTAGTTCTTTGTTACACCTCAAAGGTGCTGCTGGCGCCGGCATGGGATGGGTTATTCGCATGCAGGACAATCTCCACAATACAGGGAGTAGTTTCAGTACCTCAGCCAAAACATCAGGGGGATCTATGCAACGTTCGCGCCGTTTCCTTCTTCTCTTCTTGGTTATTCAAATGGCAACGATCATCCTGCTCGGTCAAGATTTCCGCGCTCGGATTACCGGACAGGTGACCGACCAGAGCGGGGCTGCGCTGCCAGGAGTATCGGTTAAAGCGGTTCGCGTGGGAACCAATGAAACTGTCGAGGCGATAACCAATGATGAAGGTTATTACACGCTTCCTTATCTGGTCCCCGGGACGTACACCGTGGAAGCTTCCCTCACAGGTTTTGCTCCGCTGCGGCGAGAAGGCATCGTGCTCCAAGTGGCCGACAAGCTGAATCTGCCGCTCAGTCTGAAGGTGGGCGAGATCAGCCAGGCGATCACCGTGGTGGGCGAGCAGGAGCTGATTCAGAGTGGCTCGGCGGACCGCGGCCTGGTCTTCGATCCCATCAAAACCCAGGAATATCCGCTTAACGGACGCCAGACCTACATGTTGATGTCGCTTACGCCCGGAGTCATCTTCACGCAGGAAACTTTCGGCTCGAGCGGCTTTTCCGGCACGCGCGGCTGGGATGTAAACAATTCCTACAAGATCAACGGCGCTCGCACCGGCCAGAATGTGTTTTTGCTCAACGGAGCTCCCATCAGCGACGCCAACGGGACCTGGCAGCTTGCGCCCAACGTCGAAGCGGTAGACGAATTCAAGGTAATGACCAACACCTACGACGCCTCGTACGGCCGCTTCGGTGGTGGAGTGGTCAATACCACGGTGAAATCCGGCTCCAACAACTGGCACGGCGACGTCTTCGACTACTGGCGGAACCGCGCGTTGGGGGACGCCAACAGTTTCCAGAACAATACAATTGGCGCCAAAAGGGGCTTTCACAACCAACACCAGTTCGGCGGAGTTGTCGGAGGCGCGATTCGAAAGGACAAAGACTTCATCTTCGGCAGCTTCGAAGGCTGGAGAGAGGTAGTGCCGTTTCCGGCTACGGCGAGCGTCCCTCCGCTGCTGCTGCGTGACGGCCAGCACTTCACCGACCTTGGCTACAAGATTTACGACCCGTTGACTACGCATCCCTGCGACCCGAAAACGGAGCCGTGCCAGGGCTCAACTTTCATCCGCAATCCATTCCCAGGCAACGTGATTCCGCAGAATCGTATCAGCCCGATCGGTCAGAAGATTGTTTCCTATTACCCGGGGCCGAACTCATCCGGGCTGAACAATAACTTCGTCGCGGGAGGAAACCTGGGCCGCTACCACTATGACCAGCCTATGGCGCGCTGGGATCACGTCTTCAGCGAAAAAGACAAGTTTTATACGCTGTTTACTTTTCAACATGGTAAAGAATACCGGGACTCGACAGGCTTTGGTCCCCCGGCCGGCAGTGGCGACATCAACTCGCAGCGCACCGATCAGAACTATGTTGCCGCCTGGACTCACGTGCTTTCGCCCGTGACGGTGCTTGACGTCCGCGGCTCCTATGGCCGGTTCACTTCAATCTTCCCCCGTTACACCGATTTCGACTTGACCACTGACAAGCTTGGCATGACGCAGATGATTCATGCGCCGACATTTGAGAAGAACACGGTGCCCCAGGTGAATGTCGGCGGCTACACGCAATTGTTCGCCCTCGCTAACAGTAATTTGTCCAGTTGGAATACGTACAACCAGTGGAACTTCGCTCCCAGCCTGACAATGACGCGCGGCCGGCATACCTTCCGCACCGGTTTTGAGCTTAACTACGTGGCCAGGGGCGACGAAAACAAGGGATATTCGAACGGTTCCTTCACCTTCAGCACGTTCTGGACGCAACAGCTTTCCGACCGCAACCAGAATCAATTCGATGGCAGCGGAGTCGCCTCATTGCTTCTCGGCACGCCCAGCTCAGGCCTCCTTGACTACAATGACTCGACCTATCGTACCCGGCCCTACTACGGGTTTCATGTTCAGGATGACTGGAAGGTTAATTCCCGCCTGACCGTGAATCTAGGCCTGCGCTATGACATCCAGGTCCCCTGGCTGGAGCGATACAATCGCGAAACGCGGGGTTTTGATACCAGCACCAAGAACCCTCTCAGCGACCAGGTACTGGCCAACTGGGCCAAGTTGAAGGCAGACTACGAAAAGGCCAACCCCAATGCTAAGTATCCCTATCCGGCTCCGCCTTCGGTGCTGACGGGCGGCTACTTGTTCATGGGCGTCAACGGTCAGCCCCGCCGGCTTTACGACACCGACTATACCAATTTCGCGCCTCGCATTGGCCTTGCCTGGCGGGTGCGGGAAAAGACCGTCGTTCGCGCCGGCGGTGGTGTTTACTACCAGTCGCCCACGCAAACGGGTGTGATCTCCGGATTCAACCAGCAGACGCCCTATACTACTTCGCTGGACGGCATGACACCTTCCGCCGGTCTTACCGGTCCATATTCGTTGGTAAACCCGTTCCCGAATGGAATCGCCACAGCACCCCATGCGAGTCTCGGTCTGCTAACCAACATCGGAAACAACCTCAGCTTCGACCCACCGCGCTACAAGATTCCGCGGACCTATCAGTATTCCTTCGGAATCCAGCAGCAACTCCCATACGGCGTTGTGGGGGAAGTTTCGTATGCCGGGAACTATCAGATCTATATTGAGTCGGGATTCAATCTCAACAATCCCAGCCTCGAGGACAACAATCGCGGACTGGCGGACGCAGCCTATCTGAATCGGACGTTGCCCAATCCGTTTTTCGGAATCCTGCCGGTAACCTCCGGCCGGGGCGGCAGCCCCACTACTAGCGCCTTCAACCTGCTGAGGCCGGACGCGATTTTTGGGGACATCACAAACAACTTGGTTCAAGCCGGCCATTACCGCTCCGATGCTCTTCAGGTAAAAATCGAGAAGAGAATGCTGGGTGAGCACAGCGCCGGCGGCGTGATGACCTGGGTGCTGTCGTACACGTTTGCCAAAGCCTACGAACAGAACCACCGTTTGAACAATTGGAATGCGCAGGAGCCGCTGATTTATGAGTTGGACAACACCGACAAGCCCCAGAACATTGCTTTCAGCGGCGTTTGGGACTTGCCTTTTGGAAGGGACCGAAGATTCTTCAACGCCAATCCGGTAGTCAACGCTATCGCCGGCAACTGGCGTTTTGACTGGATCTTTACCTATCTCTCCGGATACCCGGTTGGCTGGCCCAATCTGCAAAACGTCTGCGGGGAGTGGCACGCAAAGCCCCAGACTCCGGATCACTGGTTCAACAACGACAAGACTTGCTACAGACAGTTTCCATCGTTCACTGTGCGCACGATTCCGGACCGGTTCCCCGATATCCGGCAGCCGGCGGTCGGCCCGCAGTTGAATGCCGCGCTGGAAAAGACGGTTCACTTCAGCGAGCAATACAGGTTCCAGTTCCGCGTCGAAGCGTTCAACGCGACTAACCATCCGATTCGCGGCAACGTAGATACAGGCTTCACCAGCCCCACGTTTGGGCAGTTGCCCAGATCCCAGAACAACTTTCCGCGCTTTCTGCAACTGGCGGGGAAGTTGTACTTCTAGATGCGTACACAGCAAGGGCGGTTCTAGAGGCTGTCCCAAAATTATGAAACCACGGGGGACACTGGGAACACGGGGACCAGAAGGGCTTTCGAAAGTGGCAGTAAATATGATTGATAAGGGAACCATTAAATTCCCCGTGTTCCCAGTGTCCCCGGTGGTTCAAAGTTTTGAAAAAATGAATAGCTAGGTTGTGGATTTTTCTGTGGAGAACTTCTTGCGGACGCATGCAGGACGCAAGTAAAGGCTCCTTGCCTGCGTGCTGCATCTGAGTGCAAGCGACAAAAGTCGCTTTTTTTGCGTTGACGCGATTTTCAGAATGAGTAGAATTCATCTCGTCCCGAGAGGTAAGCAACGAATCGCAGCAGCGGTTGTCCTCGAGTGGGGCCCAGGCACAGCCGGTCCGGAAACAGGCCGGGTGAATGACTGGGAGAAGCCATTCAGGGCACATAAGAGGCCGCGATACCTCAGCGACGGCTGTCCTGAGTCAAACCCGGGTCGGTTCGGTCCGCAAGGATTGGTCTAAGAAACGGGCGAGTGACTAAAACGCAGGGCACTTAAGTCGACGAAGGTTGAGTCGCTTGTCACTTGGGACATTTTTATTTCCGCCCTTAACCAAATTGCGGCGCGAGCCCGACACGCCGCATTAAGCCTGCGAAACGGGGATCTGGGCGAAGGTCATCGAGCAGTGGCTCGACCTTGAGCCAGACAAACACTTCTGACCGGTCCTGATAAGCCTTTTCAAGCCATTCAAACGCCCGATCCTTATCGCCCAGGCCAATATAGACCGTCGCCACCGCATAGGGCGAGATGTAACGCTGCTTTGAAGCTGCCATCAGCTCGCTCAGAACTTTTTGCGCTTCCTCCCTTCTTCCCGCCCTGGCATAAGCGTGTCCTAACGTCGCCAGTGGAAAAGTGACATCTCCCGAACGGGCCGCTTGTTGAAACTCTGCAATGGCTTCCTCAAACCGAAGCTGTTGTGCGTAAGCCAGGCCGAGATACCAGTGCGCTCGAGAAAAGGCGCTGTCTAATTCCAATGCCTTCCGGCATTCCTCGATGGCCCGGTCATAATGGCGCCCATGGTAGAAAATCAATCCAAGATTTGCGGCTATCACCATGGAGAGTGGATCAAGCTCCTGGGCCTTTCGGATCTGCGCGATGGCTTCGTCTGTCCGTCCCATTGCGTCGAGATACAAAGCGTACCACTGGCGGGCCGTCGCATAGTTCGGGCTCAACTCTATGCTGCGCCTGTATTCTCGTTCGGCTGCCGCCCAGTCCCAATCGTAGTTCTGGATGGCGTTTGCCAATGAGGCGTGAGCTTCAGCGAGCGTGTCGTCAATCTCCAGCGCATGGGTTACAGCTTCCTTCGCCTTCGGAAACAGTTCTCTCGGCGGCAATGCCTCATAGACGCCCAGCACAGCGTAGGAGTCGGCCAGTCCGGCATAAGCCAGAGCGTAGTTTGGGTCTCGGTCCACAGCTTGCTTGAAGTATCCGATGCTTTTCTCCAGCCCCTCTCCTGTCCGCTTATTCCAGAAGTACCTGCCCTTCAGATAAAGCTGATAAGCATCCGTGTTTTGGGTGGAATGCCGGGCCAGCCGCTCATTCTGTGCGCCGCTCAACTTCAGCCGCAACTTCCCTGAGATTTCGCGCGAGATGTCTGCCTGCACTGCCAGGACGTCAGAGAGCTTCCGGTGATACTGCTCGCCCCAGAGCTGGTGGTTATCTCGCGCATCCACCAGCTCGAGGCCGATGGTGAGATTATCGCCACGCTGCACAATCCGGCCAGTGAGCACTGCACGGACTTTGAGCTCGCGCCCCACGGCAAGCGGGTCTGGGGGATGTGCTTGAGGGTTGCTCACCTTATAACGAAAAACTGAGCTGCGCGACATTACCTTCAAATTGGGCAACCGGGAGAGGTTGCTGATGAGGCTCTCAGTTATCCCATCTGAGAGGTAATCAATGTCTGGATCGCCACTGGCATTGACGAACGGCAAGACCGCGATCGAGTCTATTGCTTCGCGACTGTTGGCGAAGTAAACGATGCTAGCCACCGCGACCAATGCAGCTAAAATGGAGAACACTCCCGCTTTCGACCACCGCCTCGACCGGAGTAAAAACCTGGAACTGGCCTGCTCGGCTTCGCCGGGGGCGCTGGCCCCCTCCTCTTCTTCAACGACGACTCGGGATCTGGTATGCCTCTCCAGAATTAAGTCGGCTCGTTCTCTACTCAACTCCTTGACGGCTGCGACAAATCGGTAGCCGTACTTTGGAATGGTCTCGATGTATTGATGCTTGGCGGGGTCCTCGCTCAGGACCTTTCTCAATATGGAGATGTTATAAGCCAGATTGGCTTCCTCGATGAAAGTATCGGGCCAGACCTTCTTTATCAACTCCTCTTTCTCAACCATTCGGCCGTTGCTCTCGACCAGCGCCAGCAATGTGTCAAATGCCTTCGGAGTCAGTGGCACAGGTTTGCCGTCGAGCAGCAGTTGTCGTTCTGTCGCGTCTAAACAGAAAGGGCCAAACCCGTAGAAGTGCTTTGTTCGCTCGCTCATAACTGTTCTAAGACACTGCCGAAATTCGATCAAAGAAAACTCTAAAGATTTCCTCAGAGTTCTCTAAAGACTTCCAAACCGCCATTCTCTATTGTCGGCGGTCAGCGGAAGCGAACGGTCTTGTTTAGAAGACCTGATGCGGGGCTCATTTTAGCGCGGCGCGGCAGCTTGAGCAATGCAGCGAGCGGAATCACGGGAGTCAATCATGAGCCCCGAGAGGGGAGTTCCGTGTCCGGCAAGGCAGGCTCAGTTACTGGAGGAAAGTGAAGAGAACACGGAGGACGGAGATCATCGTTGAGACAGATGAGATTGTAGTGTTAAGGCGCTCTCGAGCGGAGGCTCTGATCTGGTGTCAGCAGTGTGCCCATCAAGTGAGGATGATCACTCTCGATGAAGCGCTAGTACTGGCCGGTGTAACGTCACGCATCGTCCACCGTTGGGCGGAGGCGGGAAGGATCCACTATCTGGAGACTCCGAGCGGGTGCCTGCTTGTTTGCCTCGATTCGCTTTCGAAGCTGGCGCTCGAGCAATCCGAAGCGTAAAAAGAGGAGTTCAGAAATGAAAAAGACAGTTCTCTTGTTGGCTCTGCTGATGAGCTCTGCATCTGCGCCGATGCGGCTGGACGCCGACGCCCACGACAATGACGCCCGCGGC
>DASXTB010000485.1:0-4360 GCA_036505615.1 Acidobacteriota bacterium | reverse complement strand
GCGGTCTTCAGCTACGACCCCGGAAAAGCGATCCGGCTTCAACCCGTTGGAGGTAAGGAGAAACGCGCTTGCAATCACGGCGAGGGAAAATGATTTCTTTGCCATGGCCCAGTTCTGTGGATTTGGGGCCTAATTCTAACTCTTTGGATCAAGGATTGCTGAACAGATTTTGCCGCCGCACAGACACAAAGAGAGCGGAGATAACGGCCAGAGAGGATTGCTGGTTTTGGGATTTTGAGCAGCAAGCTGCGCCGCAGGCGCCAAATACGGTAGCCGGGGGCACAGCGCGCCTTTTGCGCGACGCCCCCGGTTGACGTAACCAGACCCCACCCGGCACCCTGACAGGGTGCCATACTCGATCAGGGGAGGGTGGCTAACGCCAAATGTATCGCGGGTCGTAAGAGACCTTATATTTCTCCAGCAGCTCTACGAATTCCTCCTGAAAGCTCTTATTGGCGTGTTTCTGCTTTTGCAGCCGAATGTATCGCCGCAATGAGGGTACCCCCGACTCCCCAATCGAGAATGCCCCGTAGCCATCCTGCCATCGGAATCGGCGAAACTGGGACCCTTTTGACTTAATCCATTTCGACGAGGACTTTTTGACCTCCTCGACTAGGTCGCAAAGGGCGATATTCTTGGATTGTGACAGCAGGGCATGCAGATGATTGGCAGTTCCGTTGATCTCAAGACAAGCCGAACTGAGATTTTTCAAGATTCCTGAGATGTAAGCAAACAACTCCGGCTCAACCCTCCGGTGTTATGAGGTCTTCACGATTTTTCGTGGAGAAAACAAGATGGATAAGCAGAGAGACTAGGGTTTGTGACATAAGAATCCTCCTGATCACATAACCGGCTGGAGGGGAGATTTGCGAACGTTTTATGCGACCCTGTCAGGGTCGGCCTGCTGACGGACCCCTATCCGGGGGCGTCGCGCAAAAGACGCGCTCTGCCCCCGGCTATTCTCTGTGACGCCTGCGGCGTCTATACTAAATCGTCGCGGGAAAAGAAGAAACTGACAGTCAGTAGGACTGGTGTTACGACCAACATGTTTGTACTACTCTTGCCATAGCGGCACAGGGCGGCAGAGGCGCACCCAGATAAGAGTCGGTCCAAGATGCGGACCAGAAAAATCTCTCAGGTAGGGTGTTCTGTTGGTACATTTGGATACCACTCCTTCTCTTCAGGGAACCACTATGAGAAAAACATCGGTTGCAATCGTTCTAATTACCCTCGTAGTTTTGCTGGCCGGTCGTTCCACCGTTTCTTTTTTTTCACCAACTGCAGCGCGACAGATTGCCGTCCAGGAGGTACGACCAACGATCCCCAAGCCACCGCAGGCGTACCTCGTACGGTTTGGCTTGCGTGATAACGTCGAGACCGGTTGGGATGGAAGTCTGAAAACGGACGGCGCGCGAGTCGTTTCACTGGAGGGATGGCGGTTTGAAGAAGCCGACACGGTCGATTTCCCAAACCTGAGCTGGAGATGCAAAACACGCATTGCCGTCTTCAATACGCGTGTCCTTTTCAATTCCTCGCCCACGCCCAATCTGGTCAACAAAGGCGTTGTAATTTCTCTCGACTCCGGCTCCGGCGGGAGCGTCGAGGTAAAAACCACGCGCGGCTCCTTTGCGTTCAATCCCTCGGGGATTCGTCCCGGTTCGCAGCATTTCCTGCTTGACGGGCAGGTTTCTGTCGAACCGATTATCGGCGCGCAGAAAATGACCGATGATTCCCACCAGGACGATTATCCTTCGGTGCTGTTTGATGGCCAGAAGCGGTTTTGGACGGCGTGGATTGCCTATCGCGGCTCAAAGGACATCGTGCGTGCGCGCTACCAGAATGCAGACGGAAGCTGGAGCCAGCCTTTCGATTTGAGCGAGTGGGGAGACCACTATCAAACCACCCTCGCGCTGGACGACCGGGGGCGAGTCTGGGCCTTTTGGTCTTCTCAGATCAATCAAGATTGGGATCTCTACGGCCGCAGTTTCGATGGCGTGTCCTGGTCATCCGTGGATCGGATCACCCAATCGCCCGAGCCGGATCTTTTTCCCAAGGCTGTCACCGCGTCGGACGGGACGCTCTATCTCGCCTGGCAAGGATTCAGGCACGGGCAGTCCGACGTTCTGTTGAAGTCGTTCAAGGGGGGGCGCTGGAGCGAAGAAATGCGCGTCAGTGAATCTACGGCCAACGACTGGCAACCGTCAGTTGCCACGGGTCCCGGGAACAAACTATGGATTGCCTGGGACAGCTATGCCAACGGCAATTACGACGTGTTTCTGCGTGGTTTTCAAGATGGCGCCTTCGGCAAAACGGTCCCAGTCGCGGCGACTTCTCTATTTGAGGCGCACGCGGCTGTGGCAGTCGATCCGCAAGGAAATCCATGGGTTGCCTGGGATGAAGGCGGCATGAACTGGGGTAAAGATTGGGCTCGCGACGATATGTTCCGCGGTTCGTTGCTTTACTTCTGGAGACGCAGCTCAATTGCCCGGGTGGGATCCGATGGAGTGAAAATCACCGCCGCACCCCTGCAGCACTCTCTCCCCGAGGAGCTGCGGCGCTACCAGCAATTGCCGCAGCCGATGTTTGATGCCCAGGGCAGGCTGTGGGTTTTCTTCCGCGTGAGGACCTCGGTGATACAAGACCGCTATGATGGATGGTCCAACGGCGGCCGCTGGGAATCTTTTGTGACGCGCTACGACGGAGACCGCTGGTTCCCCGCAATTTATCTTGCCGATTCGGTGGGAGGCAGCGAAGTTCCGTTGGCTGCCGCTGCTGCTGCCGACGGCTTTCGTCTTGCCTGGTCTTCCGACCAGCGACCGTTCCGGCTGGCAGGCGGATTTGGAGCCAGATTTGTAAGGAACAACTCGCTATTTCTGTCTTCGATTTTTTCGCCGGGTTGGGAAGATCCCTCGCGCGCTTTCCATAGCGTGCCTGCACCGTCGCTGAAGGAACCGGCACAGCCAGGACCACAATCAGCTTCTCCCGTTCATCCTGGGGAAAAAGAAGATCTCCAGCGCATACGGAATTATCAGCTGCAAGTTGGCGGCAAGACACTGCGTATCTATCGTGGAGACCTGCACCGGCATACCGACATCTCTCAGGACGGCGCCGGCGATGGGTCTCTGCTTGATCTTTATCGATACTCGATGGACGCCGCCTCACTCGACTATGTTCTGGTGACCGATCACAACATGGGAGGCGATGACGAATACAGTTGGTGGCGCACGCAGAAATCAAACGACCTGTTCAAGGTGGGAACGGCATTTGTGCCGCTGTACGGTTACGAGCGCAGCGTCGCCTACCCGAACGGGCATCGCAATGTCATCTTCCTGGACCGCGGTGTGCGCACGCTGCCCATCCGTCCTGAGGAGAACCAGGGGAAGATCAACACCGGTTCCGTTCTATACCCTCATCTTCGCGAGAATAACGGAATCACCACCGGCCACTCCGGCGCTACCAGCCAGGGGTCGGATTGGCGTGACTGGGACATGGGGTTGGAGCCGATTGTAGAGCTATACCAGGGCTACCATGCGTCCTACGAATATGAAGGCGCGCCCAAGGCTGAAACGGGCCGCTTCATTCAGCGCATCCACGGTGGCTATGAACCGGCCGGCTTCTGGTGGAACGCGCTCAAGAAGGGATACAAGTTGGGCGTGCAGGCTAGTTCCGACCATATCGCGACGCACACCTCCTACGCCTGCATTTACGCGCCCGAGAACACACGAGCCAGTCTGATAGATGCCATGAAGGCGCGGCATACCTACGCGTCTACAGACAACATCATTTTGGATTTCCGCGCTGCGGCCGGCGGGAACCAGTACATGATGGGGGATATCTTCACGGCGAAGCAACCGCCGAAATTCAATGTGAGGGTAGAGGGGACGGCCAAGATTACGGAGCTGGTGCTGATCCGCAACGAGAAATTCCTTTACACGCTGCAGCCCAATAAGAAGTCAGTGGATCTGACTTTGCTGGATACTCAGCCGCTCAACGATCAGGAAGCCTGGTACTACGTGCGCGTGCAGCAGGACGACAAGCAGATGGCCTGGTCAAGCCCGATCTGGATCACGGTGAAAGCAAAGTAAACAATGGCCAAGGCGCCCGGCGCGGTGTAAGCGCGGCGAAGCCGCGCTTGTGTCCGCGAAGCGGACCAATAACAGTAGCCGGGGGTGCCCAGGCGCGGAGCGCCAGGCACCTCCGGTCAGCGATTCCCCACACGGAATCGGACCGCGCAAGCGGTCCCATCAAGTTCAGCGTTCATGGATGCCTCAGTCCCAAAGATAACGCTCGTCATACTGCACACGGTGTTTATTGAGAAGGAAAAAATGGGACCGCTTACGCGGTCCCATTCCGTGTGGGG
>DASXTB010000484.1:0-6611 GCA_036505615.1 Acidobacteriota bacterium | reverse complement strand
TTCGCGCTCAGCTTTCGCGTCAGGGAAATTGCACAGTCCGAGGAACGGCGCTTTTGGGGCTGCTTGACAATCGCCTTTGGTTTCCTGCTGGTCCTGGAATGTTTCTACTACTTCTTCCCGGCAGTTCGCAAGACTCCCACTGGGGCTGTGGCCATCGACTGCCTCTATCTGATGTTTTATCTCTCCCTTGTTTTGGCCAGTGAAATAAAACCACATTTGAAGCCAGGATGGGCATCGGCCGATCCGGCGCACCGATTTGACGCATCTGGCGCCGCCCTATTTGTCTTTGGCCTCCTGGTCTACTTTGTCTTAATACCCAGCAGCGTTAACAGGAATGTGTACGAAACGTTTGTGCCATCAATGTATTTGTATCTGGCTCTGGACCTCTTCCTAGTGGTTCGCTTTGTTTATCTGCGCCGCGCCAGCAAGAATCAGCGGTGGCGCACTCTTTACGGTTGGTTGGCCGTGACGGCGGCTCTTTTGGGAGGAACGGATCTTTTGGACTGTCTGCACTATGCCAAGATTCTGGATTTCCGGTCGGGAACTCTCTTGGATATGTTCTGGTTTATGCCATTCTTGGCGATGGTTGCAACGGCGCGCCTTCGCCACTACCCTTTCCCCGGGCAGCAGCGCTATGCTGAAGAGACTCCTTTGCGAAGGCCCCTATGGCGAGGCAGCGCTCTCATCCTTTACGTGCTGATATTTCCGATTTTCCACTTCGCTTTCTACTTCCTCGGCGTCCTGGATTCAGCCAGCAGACCGGCGCGCGGAATTACTGTTCTTTCCCTGATGGTAGTGTTGGGGACAATGGCGTTCGCTCAGGCACTGGTCCTCGAGAGGAACAATCGAGCACTGCAGTCCGATCGCCTCCGCCTAGCGGCGATTGTAGAATCCTCCGATGACGCCATTATCGGCACCACGATGGAAGGCAAAATTCTCAGTTGGAACTCGGCTGCTGCGAGGATATACGGATATTCCGCGCAAGAGGTACTGGGCTCTCCTTTCTCTATCCTGATCCCGCCAGACGACTCGGGTGAAACTCCACATATTCTCCAACAAGTAAGGAGTGGAAAACGTGTCGATCACCATGAGACCGTTTGCTTGAGGAGAGACAAGCAGCGCATCGATGTGTCTCTGACAATATCTCCAATCAAGGATTCAACCGGGCAGATTACCGGGCTGTCGGCAATCGCACGAGACATAACCGAACAGAAGCGCGCTCTAATACAGGAAGAACGGCGCCATGTCGCGCAGAAAATGTTAGTGGTGCTGATGCACGAAACGTACAACCCACTGACCGCTATCCTGGGGAACCTGTCGTTGCTTAAGAGTGAAGGGGATATGCCTGTCTCTGCCAGAGAATCTCTGAAGGACATAGAAGAGAGCGCTCACCGGATCCAGTCCGTCCAATTGGAGCTGAAGAAGCTCGATCTAGCCGACCCTCGCCCTGTCACGGGTATCTGAAGGCACTGCTTGCGGCGGTGGTTTTGCCACGGCCGGCTGGTTCATGGAGCCCGTTACTCTCGATCTCAATACATTAAATACTGCTTCCTAATCTTCCAAAAGTTCGCAGTACTTTCAGCGCAGATCCGGGCGAAATTTTTCAGATTTAGCTGGGCTTCGACCATCTGTCTGAGCCTGTCTGTTCCAAAAAGAATGTCGATGGGCAGTTTCTCATGCTCGTATTCGTAGGGCGGTTTCTTCCAGTTAAATTTCATAGGGTCTTCGCCGTAGGCCGCCAGCAGCACGGCACAACCACACAAAAACGGGTCAAACCGGTCACGATCCAGGACATGGATCTGCACTCCGCCACACAGGTCTCCTTGGTGTTTTTGAAAGGTGGGAATAAAACTGGCGGGGCGAAAGTAGACGCCTCGCAATTTGAATTGATTCAGCCTGGCCGCCAGTTTCTCCGGACGAATCCAGGGCGCCCCAATCAGCTCAAAGGGGCGCGTCGTTCCCCGCCCTTCTGAAATATTTGTCCCTTCCAGCAGGCACGTTCCGGGATAGACAACGGCCGAATCCAAAGTGGGGATGTTGGGCGATGGAAGCACCCACGGCAGGCCGGTTTCATCGAACCACATCTTTCGTTTCCAGCCTTTCATGGGAATAATCCGTAGATCGCAGCGAAGGCCGCGCTTTTCCCAAAAATAGTTGGCTAGCTCGCCTACTGTCATCCCATGGCGATGAGGAAGCGGGTGCAGCCCGACAAAGGAGCGGTAATTCTCCTCCAGTAGATACCCTCCCACTGCCTTTCCGTTAATGGGGTTGGGGCGGTCGAGCACAATCATCTGCTTGCCAAGCTCCTGGCAGGCCTCCATGGCCAAGGCGAGAGTGTAAATAAAGGTATAGTAGCGAGCGCCCACGTCCTGAACGTCGAAGACCAGCGCCTCTATGTCGCGCAGCATCTCCGGTGTTGGCTTGCGGGTTTCGCCATAAAGGCTGTACATCATCAGGCCGGTGCGCCGGTCCTGGAAGCTTTGCCATTCGATCATGTCGTCTTGGGTCTCGCCCCGAATTCCGTGCTGCGGGCCAAATCCAGCCACCAGCCGCAGCTTCTTGTTTTCGAAAAATAGATCGAGTGCGTGCCGGTACTGCCAGTCAATGGAGCTTTGATTGGCGATGATGCCCAGACTTTTTCCCCTGAAAGCAGAGATGTGGCGGAACGCCTCCTGCAATCCTGTGCGCACTTTCGGCCGCCGCAATCTCATACCGTGAAGCGTCCCTTTCGAGCTTGCAGAAAGCCCAGTACTTCCAGGATGATCCTCGTCCCCAGGGCGCTGGTGATATCGGAACAATCAAGCGGAGGAGAGATTTCTACTAAATCCATCGCCTCAAAATTCAGCTTGCTGAAGACAAGGCGAAGAAAAGAGAGCACGTCGCGCGTCACCAGCCCCCCCGGTACTGGGAAAGCGGTTCCGGGCGCATAGGCAGGATCGAAGACATCGATGTCCAGAGAAAGGTAGATGCTGTCCTGCTCATACAAGGATTCAATAATTTGCTGGGCGGAGCGCTCCGGTCCTCGGATATGAAAATCGCGGGCCGTGATGTAAAAGATATTATTGCGCTGCAGGAAATCAATTTCCTCCGGAGCATAGGAACGCAGCCCAACCAGGGCAACTTTTTTGGGAGAGAAGGAGGGATCCTCGAGGATGCGCCTCATTACGCAGGCATGATTGAAGTGGTTTTCCTCATATGTGTCCCAAAGATCGGGGTGGGCGTCTAGAAGCAGCACCCCGCAACTTCCTCGTTCTCTCAGCCCGAAGGCTTGAATCAGCGGAATCGATATTGAGTGATCGCCGCCGAGATGGAGCAGGAAAGCGCTCTTGGGAAAAGCGGCGAAGCGCTGCGCCACAAAGCGATGAAATGCCTCGCGATCTTTCCCGATGCGGATGTCGCCCACATCGATCAGGCGAATCTTGTTGATCAGTTCGCCGGACTCGGCAACCGCCCATTCTGAGCGCGACAAAGCCCTGAGTTTTTCCGTAGCCAGGTACGCGCCGCGCCGCCCTACACTGCCATCATCGTAGGGCACGCCCTGGATAATAACGTCAATGCGGTCCCATTCCTTTTCAGGGAAGGACTGTGCCAGGTCAAACCAGTCTTTGCGTGGAAGCATGTCTTAAAATAGTCGCAAGTCGCAGGTCGAAAGTCGAAAGTCAAGAAACCTCAACATAATAGTCGCAGGTCGCAAGTCAAGGTCGAAAGTCGTAGGTCGCAAGTCGCAGGTCAATAAACCTCTATCGAAAAAGTCGTTTTGTCCTTTAAACCAGAGTGCGCAGCCTTCACTGAAAAGGCTATCAAGACTTTCGACCTGCGACTTGCGGCCCGCGACTTGCGACTTTCGACCTGCGACTTTGTTCATGTTCTTTGTTCAATGCCTGCACGTTCGACAAACCGAAGCTCGCACGGTGAGCCGATCAAATTTTCCCCCGCCGCCATCCGATAGAACATCTGCAAGCCCTGGAGATTTTCGGCATCCAGATCGTAGTTCAACTTGTTCTCCAGATAATCGGTGATCAAAGCGCGCGAAACAGCCAGTTGAGACCCCGCGTACTCGGCAATTTCGCGGATGCAGCTCAAACCATGCGCTTTACTTTCAATGAAGTAGCGCGTATAAGGCTCCATATTTACTCCCTCGCGCACCGCCCAGAAAGCGAAAACAAACGGTTTTCCTGTAAGTTCCACCCACTGCTCCGCCAGGTCGTAGACAAGGTAGCGGTCGCGAGGGACCAGGAGTGAGGGATTTCCGATAATCAAAGCGCTGTCGTTTTCGGCCAACATCGCTTCCAGGTTCGGTTCCATAATTCGATACTTGGGAGAAATCAAGAATTTTCGCTTCAGCAATATTTGAATCAAAGCGACTGACGTGCGGCTGCTGTGGTCCAGCGCCACCGTTCTTACCTCATCAATCGATTTGCGACTCACAAACAAAACACTCTCAACTTGTCTCTTGGAGGCGATGGCCAGGTCTGGAATGATCCGCAAGCCTTCAATTCGTTGGTACTCAATTGCGGGAATCAAGCCGACATCGGCAGTTCCTGCGGCCAAGTGATCGGCGCAGGAAGCGGGAGTGTCATATCCGATTTCAAAGATGTCAGGGAAGATGCCGCGCATGAACCCCCACTGCAGAGGGAGAGCGTTGACAAAATGGATGAATGAGAGCCTCAGTGGCACGGAAGCGACCCTAGCAGAAGGAGCAACATTTTTCAAATCCTGCTCCCATTTCCCAGAATCACATTCCATTCACGGAGAGAATTTCGTAAGTTAGATGTGGTGAAAAAACTATTGTCTCTTTTCATTATCCTTTGCAGCGTATCGTATGCCTCCGGCGATACGCTCGACGCGATCCGCAAGCGCGGCGTGCTGCTTTGGGGCATGGACTCCGAGGGTGGCGCTCCCTACACTTTTCCTGATCCGAAAAATCCCAACCGGATCATTGGATTCGAGGTGGACATTGCCGAAGTGATCGCCGCTCGCCTGGGTGTCAGCCAGAAGCCACTGCAAACTCCCTGGGACGAACTGCCACAGGCCCTTCGCCGCGGAGACTTCGACATCACCCTTAACGGCATCGAAGTGACGGAAACGCGCAAACAGTATGTCAACTTCACCCTACCTTATTATCACTTCTCCGAATCGCTCATGGTGCGACAGGCGGATAAAACCAGCTCCAGCCTGGAGGATATGAAAGGAAAAAAGGTCGGAACCCTGAAAGGGACACTGGCCGACGAGATGCTGCGCAAGATTCCTGAAATACAGGTAGTCTCTTTCGATGGGCAGGTCGAACCCTACAGGGATCTTGCTCTTGGCCGGCTGGATGGCGTGCTTCTGGACGATCCGGTGGCTCGTTATCATGGAGAAATCATCCCGGGACTTCGTTACGCGGCAAAAGGGATCGGTTCGGGTGACTATGCGATCGCGGTCCGGAAAGGCGACGACCGGTTGCTGGCAGAGCTGAACTCGATTCTCTCTGCCATGCAGAAGGGCGGGACTCTTCAGTCCATCTTAAAGAAATGGGGATTGGAGCAGACCGAAAGCAATGTGGTCCGCCGGCCTTACACCGCCAGCATTTGGACTTACGTTCCGGTGCTGCTCAAGGCGGCGGGCATGACGATCTTTCTGTCCTTCTCCTCCATGGCAGTGGCAGTGTTGTTGGGAATTGTACTTTGTTTGGGAAAGATCTACGGGCCGAAAATAGTACAGTCTCTGGCTTCGGGTTATATCGAGTTTTTCCGAGGTACTCCGTTGTTGCTGCAATTACTGGTGATATATTTCGGCTTGCCCGTGATTGGAATCAGCTTTCCGGCCTGGGTAGCGGCCGTACTCGGCCTGGGGTTGAACTACGCGGCTTACGAAGCTGAAATTTACCGGGGCGGAATTAACTCTGTCCCCGCCGGTCAGATGGAAGCCGCTCTTTCCCTGGGAATGACGCAGTCACTGGCAATCGAGAAGATCATTCTCCCTCAAGCCCTGCGGGTTTCTCTGCCTGCCTCAACCAATGACTTTATAGCGCTTTTCAAGGACTCTTCGCTTTGTTCAGTGATCGGTGTGGTAGAGCTCACCAAGGAATTCAACATACTGGCAGTTTCTACCTGGCGCGTGCTGGAACTGGGCGTCCTCACTGCGCTGCTTTACTTGGCAATGAGCTATCCTCTGGCGCGGGTGGCACGGCGGCTTGAGGCCGCATTGAAGAGATGATTGAAGTAGTGGGATTGATAAAGACGGCAGGCGGGCACACAATTCTCAACGGCCTGGATATGGCCATACCCAAGGGGCAGACGGTTGCCATCGTCGGACCGTCGGGGGCCGGCAAGAGTACATTTCTGCGCTGCCTGAACGGACTGGAGCCGTTCCAGGCCGGCGTCGTGCGCATCGCCGGTCATGAATTGTTTCCTGAGAGTGCATCGGGTCGTAGAAACGCTCTGCCAGGGCGTCTCAAGACCCAAGATGCCAATCGAGCTACCCTGTTGCGCGCCATCCGGCTGCGGGTAGGAATGGTTTTCCAATCCTTTAATCTGTTCCCACACCTGACGGTCATGGATAACCTCTGCCTTGCGCCACAAAGGGTTCTGCGAAAGACGCGTGCAGATGCAGAGAAAAGCGCGCTCCAA
>DASXTB010000483.1:0-20514 GCA_036505615.1 Acidobacteriota bacterium | reverse complement strand
CAAAACCCGAAGGGTTTACAGAGTATAGCCGGCGGCAAAGCCCGCGCTTTTTGCGGGGCGTCGCCGCCGGTTGACCGTCCCCATAAACCATCCGACGCTGAAGGCGTCGCAGAGCCTGAGCGCCACAGATATCGCGGGTCGGAGAACTAAACGGGCTGGTTTCAAATTTCCGAAAGATTCTTAGGCCCTTTCAGGGCGGATCGTTGGGGGATAGCCGACCGGCGGCGTCGCCCGCGTGAGGCGGGCTTTGCCGCCGGGTATACTCTGTAAACCCTTCGGGTTTTGGAGGATGTGCGGGGCGATCTCCCGTGAAAATGTGGTTAAAAAAACGAAATTTCACGGTCCAGTAACACGACTAGGTCCACGCCTACGCGGACGAAAAAATACACAATCGCTCACGATTCGATTGGGCGCACATGCTCCTTTATTTATAAGATCAATTTGATAGGATGAGTGTACCTGCTTTTCCCATTCGTTGGCGCCCCAGCGAAGCCTTTTTCTGATCGGGGCCGGCGAGACATTAGATGGCGAACAGACGACAGCCTTAGGATCAGGCTATGGAGGGTTTGCCTATGTCACGATATAGAATCGCTCTTGCAATCCTCTTGCTCTGCTTCTGTTTCACCCAGATTGTCATTTATGCCCAGGTAGAAAACGCCGAGATTGCGGGAACGGTGCGGGACTCGAGTGGCGCCTTTGTGCCCGGTGTTCAAATCACTGTCACGCATGTTCAAACGAACAGGAAGTTTTCCACCATCACCAATGATCAGGGCCGCTACACAGCAGTCGCTCTCCCACTGGGCAATTATCAAGTCGAAGCCGAGCTTCCCGGCTTCAAAAAGGCCGTGCGAACCGGAATCACATTGCAGGTTCAGGAAACAGCGGTCGTCGACTTAACCTTGGAAGTGGGAGAAGTGACTGAACAAGTCGAGGTACGTGGCGACGCTCCGCTGCTGAATACAACCGAACCATCCCAGGGTCAGGTTATCGAGAACCGGCGCATCGTCGACATGCCGCTCAACGGTCGAGACTACGCTCAATTGGCATTGCTTTCCGCCGGCGCTGTTGAGCCAATTGGAGGCCGGGCCGGCGGGTTCAGCTCCGGGGGCCAGCGCACCACGCAGAACAATTACCTGCTCGATGGGGTTGACAACAACAGCGTGGAGCTGGCCACGGCCGGACGAAGAGCCGAAATGGTCAAGCCTTCTATCGACGCCATCCAGGAATTCAAGGTCCAAACCAACAGTTATTCGGCCGAGTTCGGTCACGGAACCGGCGCCGTGATAAACGTGACCACCAAGTCGGGCTCCAACGAGATCCACGGAAGCGCGTTTGAGTTTATTCGCAATGAGGTGCTTGACGCCCGGAATTTCTTCGATCTGCCCAACACGCCCAAGCCCCCTTTCAAGAGAAATCAGTTTGGATTTTCCATCGGCGGTCCCGTGGTCAAGAACAAGACATTCTTCTTCGGCGATTATGAAGGAACGCGTTTCCGGGAATCGCGAACCGTGGTGAGCACTGTTCCTACTCTGAAGATGCGCAGCGGCGACTTGTCGGAAATTTCCAACGTCATCTATGATCCGGCCACATACGACCCCGCGACGAAAGCCCGGCAGCCGTTTGCGGGCAATCTCATCCCTGCGAACCGCCTCGATCCCATTGCGCGCACCCTGATTGGCCTCTATCCGAATCCTCAAAATAACAGCCTGTCAAGCAACTTCGTCTTCAATCCGCCTAATAAGGAAGACGTCGATAAATACGACATCCGTCTCGATCATGGATTCAGCGGCAGCGACAACATCTACTACCGCCTCAGCTTTCATGATCAGACTCTTCCCGCTTCGCTCAATTTACCGGCGCCCGCTTTTGGAGCAGGTGTGTTCGATTCCACAATTCGGGGGTGGAATACCGGGCTTGTCTGGAACCACACTTTCTCTCCCACGTTGATTTCTTCCAATCGCATCGCCTGGAATTACACGCGGTTTACGCGCGTCAATCCGGCTGAGGCGGGCAAGGAGAATCTCAACAGCAAGTACGGATTGAAGGGAGTGGACCTGGCTACTGCAGGAGCGTTCTCGCAATTTACCATTGCCGGCTATCGAAACCTGGGGCTTGGCTCCTTCAACGGCGTGGACCGCGATTCGCAGAACCGGCAGTTTGCCAGCGACACCACCTGGATTCGAGGCAACCAAACCATTAAGATCGGAGCCAACATCCTCCGCTCGCAAAACAACATTTTCAACATCCGCGATTTTGTGGGAAACTTCAACTTCAACGGTGGGTTCAGTAATAACCCCGCCACGGGAAAAGGCGGAGACGCCGTTGCCGATTTTCTGCTGGGAATTCCGTCGCGATTCGTCAGAAGCACCGCCATTGACGTAAACCTGCGGGGCTGGCTCTATGGATTTTACTTGCAGGATGATTGGCACGTCCGGCCGGGCCTGACTGTGAATTTGGGCGCGCGTTATGAGCTGGCCCTTCCTTACCTGGACCGGAACAATCGCATGGCGCAGTTTGACATGGATACCGATCCGCAAAATCCCAAGCTGGTGCCTGCAACTTCGGGAAGCAATGCAAGCCGCGCGCTGATTGCCGCAGACCCGAACAACATTGCTCCCCGCATCGGATTTGCCTATCAAATCCTGCCGCGCATCGTGATCCGTGGCGGGTATGGCATCTTCTTTGGCTACATGGAACCAAGTGGCGACGCGGAATATCTGATCGGCAATCCTCCATTCGCTTTCGGATCGCAGATCAATACCGACAGCATTACGCCGGCGCTGCTCCTCAAGGATGGCGCGCCGCCCGACTTGCTGACGGTAGCCAAGGCGACCAACTTGAGTTTCTCATCCTTTGAGCGCAACCCGTCTCGAGATTACGCACAGCAGTGGAACCTGAACGTGCAACACCAGTGGAAGAATGACTGGCTTTTTGAAATCGGTTATTACGGTGAAAAGGGCACTCATTTGCTGAGAAGAATTTTCGGCAACCCCTCACCTCCCGGCGCCGGCAACATTGATGGCAAACGGCGCTACAAGCAGATCGCCATCCCCGGGACCAATGTCGTCGTGTCTCCGCTGGGTCCGGTCCTCCGGCATGAGTGGGACGGCAATTCCATTTTTCATTCCATGCAGACTCGGGTGGAAAAGCGGTTTTCATCGGGGTTCACTCTGCTCACTTCTTATATCTGGTCAAGGACGATTGGTGATAGCTGCGGATTTGCCGGTTCGGGCAATGCTCCCGGATGCGATTACCAGGATCCAAACAATCTGCGCCTGGAGCGCGGGCTGGATAACGAGCACATGGCGCACCGCTTTGTGCTGAGCTCCATCTGGGAATTGCCATTCGGCCAGGGCCGGCGGTGGGCATCCGGTTGGAATAGCGTCGCGGATGCCTTCCTGGGCGGGTGGTCTGTCGCCGATATCATCACCATCGAATCGGGCCAGCCCATGACGGCGACCACTCAGGGAGATCCAGCCAATACCGGTGAAACGAATCGGCCCAATCTCGTTGGCGACCCTTTACTCCCGCGAGGTCAGCGGACGGTGGAGCGCTGGTTCAACAAGGAGGCGTTTGTAGCAAACGGCCGCTACACGTTTGGAAACGCCGGACGAAACATTTTGCTGCAGCCGGGAGTGGGCAACATTGATTTTGCCACATTCAAGCGATTCCGCATCACCGAGCGTGTTGCTACGCAGTTTCGCTTCGAAGCGTTTAATTTTTTCAACACGCCCCACTTGGGCGCGCCCAATGCGCAGGTGGGAAACCGCAACTTCGGGCGCATTACCAGTGCGGGCCGTCCCAGGACGCTGCAGTTTGGATTGAAGGTGGTCTTTTAGCCCGGATTATTCATACATTCTGAAAAGGCAGTTGCCAATGACGAATGACGAATGACGAATTCCGAATGATAATTTGCATTCGACATTCCGCATTCGTCATTCAACATTGTCGACTGACTTTTCGGAATTCTTGAGGAAGGTTCATGAGCGACTCTTTGACACGCTGTCCCTGGTCGGCATTTGATGACCCGCTGTATCTGAGGTACCACGATAAGGAGTGGGGGGTACCCGTGCATGACGATCGGAAACTTTATGAGTTTTTAGTGCTAGAAGTGTTCCAGGCGGGGCTATCCTGGCGCACGGTCCTAAATAAGAGAGAGAATTTCAGAAAAGCATTTGCGAATTTTGAGTTTAACAGCGTTGCCGAATTTGATAAACGCGATATTGCACACCTGCTAAAAGACGCGAGCATAATCCGCAATCGAGCCAAAATTGAGGCGGCAATTAACAACGCCGGCCGGCTGCTGGAAGTCCGGAAAGAGTTTGGAACATTTTCCAAATATATGTGGTCCTGGGTTGGCGGAAAGCCGATCATCCACAAAATGAAAACATTGAAGGATTACAAGCCCTACACCGAAGAAGCCGTTGCCTGGTCAAAGGATTTAAAGAAGCGGGGATTTAAATTTCTCGGTCCCACTGTGGTCTATGCCCATATGCAGGCAATCGGAATGGTTAACGATCACACTGTCAATTGCTTCCGCTACCGGCAACTGCTATGAAGGGAACCCTGTTTCGCGCGGCAAGCTTCAGCGTTCTGCTATTTGTCGTTTTCGCCGGCAGTTTGCAGGCCCAATCATCGCAATCTCGATTGCGCACGCTGCAGGGGTATGTCAAATCCGATCGAGAAGTTCCGGGACAAATCATAATTCAACTGGTGCAGATTACTGGGCCGGTTTTCGATCAGCGAACCGTTTCGGCCAGCGGAAGTTTTCTGTTCAATAGAGTTCCTGTAGGCAATTACCTGCTGGTAATCAACCATCAAGGGTTTGAACCGGTGCAGCAGCCGGTCGAAGTGGGAGGCCTGTACAACTCGACCATTGATGTCGTAGTGTTCATGAAATCGAAGGAAGCTGCGACTGTTAATGCGAATGCGGCGCCGGCGGGAAATGTTTCTGTGCGCCAAATCAAGATTGATCCCCGCGCTAATGTCGAATATATGGCGGCTCGCGATCAAATGAAGCGGGCGAAAGTCGAAAAGGCGCTGCCTCATCTTTATAAGGCCATTCAAATCGAACCCAACTTCGTCGAAGCATTAAATGATCTCTCCTACTATCTGATACTGCAGAAGAACTACTCTGAGGCGGAAGATTATCTGCAGAGAGCGCTGGCAGTGAACCCGCGGTCATCCCACGTCTTGGCCAACCTCGGCCTCAGCCGGCTGGAGCAGAAGCGTTACAGCGAAGCGGCAGAGTTCCTGAGCCGCGCAATTTCGGAGAATCCGCATGAAGCGCAAATCCGTATGGACCTGGCCACCGCTTTGTTTCACCGCAGGCGGTGGAATGAGGCGATTGCGGAGTACCGCAACGCCCTGCAGTTAAAGCCGGGCGCTTTTGTGGAAGCACGACTGTTCATTGCCGAAGCATTGTTCCAGTCGGGCGAGCGCCAGAAGGCCGCCGCCGAAATCGAAATATTCCTGGCAGAAAACCCCAATTCCCCCCACCGCGAGCGAGCAAAGCAATTTCTGGAGCTGACACGAGCAGGCGATCGCCGCTAACTGTCGAGAAAATTTCGGGGGCAACGTCAACAACATCGGGAGGACCACCGCTTACTTCCCGATTTCCGAAAATCCTGTGCCACGCAGGTAGGTGGTATTTCCGAGAAGTACCTCGTCCTCCCTTCGAAATTCGGGGGAATCTGCATAAGCGCTCTCAGAGAGAAGCAGGATTTGCCCGTGCCGAATCTGGCCCTTTTCTGCTAATGCAATCAGCGAGGGGTTTCCCACGTGCACGCCGCATTGGAATGAAAACGCTTCCTGCGAAAAACCGGAGCGAGGACCTACCTGCCTCCAGTACCCCGAGTAAAAGCGATAGGCATAGAAGCGGATTTCACGAGCGCGATTGTGGGGCGCAAACTGAAAAGATTTGCTGTGCGCCTTTCCTTCTTCAAAACTGATGCATGCCAGCCCATCGTTGTCGTGGTCTACGAGACTGACCCGGTACACCAGCAGTTTTTCAATATCGGCCCGCAGCAGGCAAAGTTTTTGGTCCGAAGGCCCATACTGTAAACCGGAGACGGACAAGACCGGGTGCGAATGCGTATCCAGCTTCTCAATCTTCCCGGCCGGGGTGTGGTCCGAATGCCGGTAAAGAGTTACGTTCTCCAGGGGAATGTCTCCCATGGTACTTATATATTGCGTCAATGTCATACATGCTTCAGTTTGCTGTGGGTGAAAGAGAAGCGTCAGTACAAACAGAAAAGTCATTTGGCACAATTATAGCACTTCCCGCCTGAAGAGCTGCCTGTGAGCAGCCCGGTCCGTTACCCGGGGATTATCTACGAATTTCCACCGCAGAGAGGCAGGGCCGCAACCAAAACCTCAGCGACCCGGGCACGCGGCGACACAGGGACGCGGCAAGTGAATCTTTACCTTATTTTCAGTACACGAGCACGCCGAAGGCCCAGCAGAGCAGAGCATTGGCTGTGGCCATTGTGAAGTCATCGGTGCCCCGGGGAGAGAATAACTCCAACAGCGTATTGGAAAACGAAACGACTACCGCCAGGCCTACCCACGGCAGCGGCAGTTGATTGACAACTACGACGCCGAAACAAACGGCCAGCGAACCCAGGAAGCAGGCCCACGTCCCCGCAATCGACTTCCGGTTCACTTCGCCCACGCCCCAAACACGAAGCTTCTGGTTTCCAAAAAGCGAACCCACAATCTCCGAAAGCGCGTCGGAAACAAGATAGGACCCCCAGATGAAGACAAATAGCGGCGCGAAAGTTTTCGGCGGAAAACGGGCCGCCATTTGAACGCCGATGGGCACCATCACGAACTTGAAGCCGGCCCAGAGACTGGTGATCAAGAGACAGTTGGCCCGCGCCAGACTGCCGTCCATCAGGCGGGACTGCGCGCCGTAAAACATGCGAGCGAAAAAGCCGTTTGAATAGTAGAGCGCGACAGCCGTCCAGTTGAAAACGATGGCATCGAAGAGGGTGTCCTGCAGCCCCATGGTCAGGAATTCGGGTTGTGGGTGGGCTGAGAGCCGGGTGTAGAGATACGCAAATCCCGCCAGGCCGATCGTCGCGAATCGCCCTCGCCTGCCGATCATGTCAGTAATGCGGATACGGCGTTCCGAGTGACGGGCCAGCAGACTTGAGAGGTGGAAAGGCCGATTCATGCGGGAGCTAAAGGCGAGGCGCAGCTCGTCGTCGGACAACCCCACCAGCCGCTTCAGCAGCAAGCGCCTGACCAGGTACCAAATCCAACCCCACAAAACCGAGAAGAACAAAAGGCCGGCCAAGACTCTGCCGATCGCCTGAGCATCGATATTGTAGCGGCCAAAGGAGAACGGTCCTTTGTATTGCGTCACGACAAAGAAGAGCCATACCACGGTGATCGCGCCTGTGTAGACGACAGACCCAAGGAAAACTCGGTCGGCAGTGCGGCGATGGTTGCTTGCCAGTGTATCGGCGATGATCACGTTTATGGTAGCCCGTCTCGCGTGGCGGGACGGGCGAAAGCGTGTAGCCCCGGGTGGAGCGAAGCGAAACCCGGGGTTACGAAAAAATATGAACGGAAGCCCGCCTTGGCGGGCGACAGAAAGGTGGACACCACTTACCGGCTACCAGGGCTATCGCGTGCTAAGAACATGGGTCTCACCCCTGAGCGCCATGGAATGCCTGTCGCCCGCTGTCGCGGGCTCCATTTGTTTTCCCTAAACCCCGGGTTCCGCTTCGCTCCACCCGGGGCTACAATTCCATCGCCCGCTCCGCGGGCTTGGCTGATTGAGCAAAGTTCATCATGAATAATCCAGGTAAGCAAGCGACCCTCCCCCTTAATTTCGATCACGCCTGCGGAAAACCGGACGCTACCACAACATTGACTGACTGAACGGCATTATTGCCGTACCCGCCGAAATTCCACTGCGGTTGCATGGGCTGGACGTTGCCTTCAGAGTCGGTTGCGCGGACGCATAATGCATACTTGCCCGGCCTGGCATCCCAGTGGTGAGACCACGACCTCCAGGAGTAGGGCGACAGGGTCTCGCCCAATCGAGCCACCGGCCAGTTTGAGCCACCGTCTGTGCTGACTTCCACGCGCGCGATAGTCAGTCGACCGGCCCAGGCTTGGCCCGTGAGAGTAATAGCGCCCGGCAAGACTAACCGGGTACGCGTCATAAAGTCCGGCACCCCAGGCGGGACCATAAGCGCGCGGACTTTTTGCACTGTTACAGGTTCCCCGAGACCTTCGGCCGTCGGCGCGTATCGGTAGGCCTTCGTCATCTGATACCCATGGAAAGATTCTGCTACCGCCTCAATCCGCTCTAACCATTTCACGCTCGCCATCCCATACCAGCCGGGAACCACCAGGCGAACTGGATAGCCGTGTTGGGGAGGAAGGGGCTGGCCGTTCATCTGGTAGGCCAGCAATACTTCTTCCCGCATCGCTTCGCTGACGCTCAGGCTCCGCTGGTAGTATTGGAGCTGCTCTCCTTCTACTCCTCGGTCAAGGCCGGTGAACACGATTTCCCTGGCGCCCTGATCTAATCCGGCTTCCTCCAGAATCGCGCGCAGCGGCGTTCCCGTCCACTCCGCAGTTCCTACAGCCTCTAGAAGCCAAGGCTGGCTGAGGCGGCGCGGAGTAAAAAAAGCGCGTCCGTTTCCCGCGCACTCCATGGTCACAACCATGTTTCGGGTGGGCCGCTTCTTGATTGCATCCAGAGTTAAAGTGAAAGGCTTGGAGACTCGGCCTCCGATCGTCAGGCGCCATTGGCCGGGGTTCACCGCAGGAATGTCGAAGTGGATAAGCAGATAGTGCAGACCCGTGGGAGTAATCGGATAGCGCAGCGCCTCCAAAGGCATTCCGCTGTTGCGAAGCGCGAGCTGAAGCTCTTCTTTGTACAAGCGATCGGTGTGAGCGAGACCGCTGCCGTCACCCACAACCGGGAAGTGTTTTGCCGCCGTCTTTTGTTCCATGCTTTTTTGCTCCCTGTTGGAATCGGCCAGAGTCGCGTCCATTATCGTGTATTCCAATTCAAGTTGCGAAAAACTATGGTGGAAAGCTAACCAGAGCCGCTTTAAAATCGCGCAAAGTACGGCCTATTTTTATCCCGGGCGTCAGCGAGCCAAGAGAGCGAGCGGCTCCCTAACAGGGTGGTACCGCCGATAGCAGGCGCCTGCGCAAATTCACCTATAGAGGCTATGAAGAATACGGAGAAAACAAAATTCCGTTTTCCGGGAGCAGTCAGAAGACCGGGCCGAGCGCTCGCTGCCGCTGCTTTCCTCGCCCTATTAGGGCTCCCGGCTCTAGTGGCTGTGAAGTGCACGAAGGCGCAGCAGCCCGCTGCTGCCGACCTGGCTAAGTTCCAGGCCGGCAAAAAAGAATTTGAGGCTCTCTGTTCCGCCTGTCACGGCGCCGATGGTACCGGGGGCGAGAAAGGGCCCAGCATCATACCATCAAGCGACAAAGCCGCTCGTTCCCAGAAAGAACTGCGCGAACTGATCCGTGTTGGAGTTCCTGCCGCGGGAATGCCGGCATTTGAGTTGTCTGAGGATCGACTGGCAAAGCTACTGGCCTATGTACACGCGCTTTCAGCACCGGCCATCGAGAGCCCAGTCCCCGGTGACGTCGTCGCTGGTGAAGCATTCTTCTTCAACAAAGGGAAGTGCGCAACCTGCCACAGCATTCGCGGAAAGGGCAGTTGGATCGGCCCGGATCTTTCCAACGTGGGCGCCGATCGGACGCTGGCCGGGATCGAGCAGGCCCTGCGGAATCCCAGTTCACGTCGCGCGCCGGGTTACCGGATGGCGACGGTGCGCACGCAAGCGGGCATCGCTCTCCGCGGGCTGGTGAAAAACGAAAGCAACTATGATCTCCAGCTACAGAGCCTCGATGGAACACTTCACCTGCTGCGGCGCGAGGCGATTGCGGCAGTGACTCGCGAGCAAGAATCGCTGATGCCGCCCCTCCAGGCAAGCGATGAAGAATGGCGCAACTTGCTGGCATTTCTAAGCCGGCTCTCCGAGACGAAGTCAATTCCCTCAGGGATGAAGCCCATGTCCGTTGAGGAAGGACTTCCGGGGAATGTCAACTTCTCTGATCTGGCCGAACCCAGGCCAGGTGACTGGCCAACCTACCACGGCCGCCTCTCCGGCAATCGACACAGCTTATTGCGTCAGATCCACACCGGCAATGTCAACACCCTCGCTCCCCGGTGGATTTTTTCCATAGCCGCCTCGTCCAGGCTGGAGGTTACACCGGTGGTCGTCGACGGCGTGATGTACGTGACGGCAGCCAATGAAGCATACGCCCTGGATGCGAGAAGCGGACGACAGATCTGGCATTACCATCGTCCCCGGACAAAGGGACTGGTGGGCGACGCGGCCGGAGGAATCAACCGAGGGGTAGCGATCCTGGGCAATCGAGTATTCATGGTAACGGACAACGCGCATCTCATTGCGCTGCACCGGCTGAGCGGCCAGCTCCTTTGGGACGTCGAGATGGCGGACTATCGTGAAAATTACGGCGCCACCTCGGCCCCACTGGTCGCGAAAGATCTGGTAATTTCCGGCACTTCTGGAGGTGATGAGGGAGTGCGAGGATTTATTGCCGCCTATCGTGCTTCCACGGGAGAGCGAGCGTGGCGATTTTGGACAATTCCCGCGCCGGGCGAACCTTTGTCTGAAACTTGGGCCGGCCGTTCCCTTTCGCATGGATGCGCCGCCGCCTGGCTCACGGGAACCTATGATCCTGAAAGTAACTTGCTCTACTGGACGACAGGCAATCCCTGTCCCGACTACAACGGCGACGAACGCAAGGGAGACAATCTTTATTCCGATTCGGTAGTGGCGCTCAAGGCGGACACCGGCCAGCTCCGATGGTATTACCAGTTCACACCCCATGACCTTCATGATTGGGATGCCGAGCAAACCCCAATGCTCATCGACGCAGATTTTCAAGGACAGCTACGGCGGTTGCTGGTGCAGGCAAACAGGAATGGTTTTTTTTATGTTCTGGACCGAACAAATGGAAAACTACTGAGGGCGACGCCCTTCGTTGAAAAGCTCACCTGGTCCAGCGGAGTCGGAGCGGACGGTCGGCCAAAGGTCCTGCCAGATACAGATCCCACGCCTGAAGGCGTGAAGGTTTGTCCGTCGGTCGAAGGAGCGACCAATTGGATGTCGACTGCTTACAACTCGGCAACCGGGCTATTTTACGTGATGGCGCTGGAAAAATGCTCGATCTACAACAAGGCATCGGTCGGTTGGGAAGCGGGGAAATCCTTCTATACTGGCGCCACTCGCGAAGTTCCCGGGGAAGCCGGCCAGAAATATCTGCGCGCCATCAATCCTCAAACGGGCAAGATCGTGTGGGAGTATGCACAGGTCGGCCCGGCAAATTCATGGGGAGGAGTGCTCTCGACGGCGGGGGGCCTGGTCTTTTTTGGCGATGATAGCGGCGCCTTTGCTGCCGTAGACGCGAAGAGCGGCAAACCGGTGTGGCACTTCCATACCAGCCATATATGGAAAGCTTCGCCGATGACCTACATGGCCGATGGGAAACAATTTATCGCCATTGCTTCCGGATCCAACATCCTGGCCTTTGGATTGCCGTGAAACCGGAGTACCACAAAGGATTCACAGAGATTCACTTTTTGGCGCACCCGATTCGCCCGAAAGACCGAAAGGACTTCTTATGAAACGGAGAGAAATTTTGTCCCTTGCCGGGCTAAGCCTGGGCGCGGGGGCCGTAGGTTTGGAAAGAGTTGGTACATCATGGGAGGACGCCTCGCCGGCATTCGGACAGCTGGGCGGACAACACTCGCATCGAGCGTTGATGAAAGTCGGCACACAGCACGGATCGTCAGACGAAATTCTGCGGGTGCTTGCCGCTTTGGGCGTCAACCACATTTGCAGTTCGCTGCCTTCTCGACGCATGGACGCAAACTGGTCGGCGCAAGTATTGATCAAGCTGCGGGAGCGAGTGGAATCCTTTGGGATAAGCCTCGATATGGTGCCGTTGCCTTTGAGCTCCAGCTATATCACGCAAGCTGAGAATCCCAATATCATGCTTGGAAAGAGCCCCGAACGTGATCGCGAGATTGACGACATCTGCGCGATGATCCGGAACGCGTCAAAAGCCGGGATTCCTGCGCTCAAGTACAACATGAGCATTCTCGGCGTGGTGCGTACCGAGCCCACGGTAGGGCGTGGAGGGGCACGCTACAGCACATTCGCATACGACAAGGCGCGGCAAGAGCCGCCGTTGACTGAGGCGGGGCCGGTTCCTTCTGAAGTCTACTGGGAGCGCATCAGCTATTTTCTGAAGCGCGTCATCCCGGTTGCCGAGGAGTACAAAGTGAAGATGGCTTGCCATCCGCACGACCCGGGAATGCCGGCCGCCAGCGGATTCCGCGGTGTGAATACCGTACTGGGAAGTGTCGCGGGGCTTAAGCGTTTTCTTGAAATTACGCCGAGCCCCTACCACGGATTGAACTTTTGCCAGGGTACGGTGTCGGAGATGCTGGAAAATCCCGGCAAGGAGATTTTCGACGTGATTCGCTATTTCGGCAGCAGGCGAAAGATTTTCAATGTCCACTTCCGGAATATTCAAGGGAAGTTCTTGAATTTTCGCGAAACTTTCATCGATGACGGAGACGTCGACATGCTGCAGGCCCTGCGCGTCTATAAAGAAGTAGGCTACGATGGCATGATGATGCCCGACCACGTGCCCAGAATAGACGGCGACGCCGGCCAAGCCCAGGCCTTTGCCTACACGTTCGGGTACATCAAAGCGCTGATCCGGGCCGTGGATGCGGAGAGGTAGCAGCCCCAGCCCCATCATGACGGCTGTCCTCGCAAGCGCACTTTGCTTGCCGTGCCCTTTGTGTCCGTTGGGGTCAAGCTTTTTTCACCACAAGGGACACAGCGGGCACGACGGGAGCAAACCGGCTCTCGCACGTAGGATTGCCGGCGCATTTTGCAGGCCGCCGGGGAGGCGATTCTTTTTCATCTACTGGTCAGTTCTTCAGAGAGCGGAGGAGGCGCGGGGCTCCGGAGAAACCGAGCCGGGCTCGACACCTTTGTGAGCCGCAGCATGTCTCTGCAAAATGGTGAGGAACACAAAGATTGATATCAGCGCGACAAGAGTTGCTACCGCGGCACTGGACCGAAAGACGGGTTGGCGCAGGTAATACAGCAAGTCTCCTGATAGAGAAACACCGGTGGCTGCGATCAAATATGCGAGCAGGTTGGCATCAAAGAAGTATCGGATAGCAAGGATCACAACGCCCCAGAGAATGAGACTGAAAACCCAGCGCTGCAAGACATCCACGGCCGTTATAGTGCCGGCCATTGCGGGAAAGAAAGTAAAGATGGCCAGCGCGGCCAGTCCGCGTTGTGGCGTCCGCAGATACCTGTGGTACACGCCTGCGGCGATGGCCAGTATGGCAATCGAGGAAAGGGCTCCCAGGAATGCGCTGGTTCCGGTGCTCAGTCCTGGTAGGTAGCTACCCAGCGCTGAAGCAAACGAAATCCCAAATCCGCGATGCGGCTGAGGGAAGCGTGCTTCGATATAGTGCCGCACGCTTAATACTCCCCAATAAGCCAACGCTCCCGCCAGACCTAGAATAATGCCGTCCCGATAGTAAAGCGCGCGCGAATCGGCGCCTGATGGGACCCACGTCTGGGGCGATCGGTGAGGCGCCAGGAAAACGTCGACGGCCAGGGCGAGCAGCACAGCCGAAAGAACCACCCCCATGAAGCCGAGAAGCGCAAATCCGCTCTGTTGAAAGATGTAAGTCTTCCAGGGGATGCTGGTTGAATATCCAGAGGCAAACGTCCGTGCATTATTCAACAGATCGATGGAGAATAATGCCAAAACAAATCCGGCGATGTCCAGGTACAGGTGCCAATGGAACTGGTGCTGTGGCAACAGGCGCACTCCCATGAAAAGCAGTATGACGATCAACGCGATGATTGCGGCTACCATTACGAAGTCCTGAACGCGCGGTCGTCGAACTTCCCTCAACCAATCCTCGGGAACCTTGATGAACGCGCGAGAATCACTCGCTTCGTCGCCGCGCACGCTGCTTTGGACGCGTACGTGAGCCTCGCCGATGACTGCTTTTGGATCTTCCCAGACGAGTTCGTGGTCCGTTCTGGCATCTCGCTTCTCCAGTTTGCTCTCCACGGATTTCCAGCTGCTGAGATCCAAACGGTAACTGTCCTTCAGATAGCGGGCCGCCTGCTGTCGCGCCTCCAATTGAGTGAGATTTGCGCCCGCCGCTTTCTCTTCCAATATGTGGCCGTAGCCGGCAATATTGCCTGTCTGCGACACAATCACGATGTGTTCCTCTTTTTGAAGGGGACGAAAGTAGCGCACGCGCCAGCCCACGGTCTCAAACGGCAGGCGTTGGGACCAAACATCACTCACCATTTTGATGCCGCCCTGACGCCGCACATATTCTGCGGCGCTGGTGTCAAATTCACTGTGAAAGTTCGTTACCCTTCTCCACTGCGTGGGATCAACGCCTCGACTGCGCAGAAAACCATCCGCGATGGATTCCGCCCCAGCGAGGGTTGTTGTCCAGCGCTTTGATTCCAACGGTGTTTCGACTTTGAACCACCACCATGCAAGCAAGGCAACAGCGGCCGCGGCTGCCGCAGCGCCTAACTTTGCGCGCGACAGCGGGAGATATCTTGCCGTCACGATTACAGGCACCAGCGGCGGCGCCGCCGGTGGCGGTGTGGGCGGGATGGGAACGGCTTCGGCCGCCGGCTGGGCGGCATTGAAAAGTTCTGTACGGGCAGCAAACCGCCGATATTGCCAGTAGAGAGCGCCGGCAATCGCCAGTGGGACCAGCACCGCGTCCATCACCAACCCGCCCGCAAGAATGAAGTAAAAATTGTGCGAGCGGAGCAGCAATAAGCCGATCACGGCTGCGTCGTAGGTATAGTGGCAGACCAGTGTCGCAAGAATGCCGAACCTGAGCATTACCCATCCAAAGATCACTCCCACAACACCCACTTCCACACCACGAATCCAGGCGGGTTGCTGTGGGTATCCCGAGTGCAGAAAGCCCCACACGAACGCAGGAATCAGGATAGCCAACCAAGTTGATTTCAGGTATTTCTTGAGAAACGGGATTGCAAATAGACGGAAGGCAAACTCTTCGTTCGTACTGGCGATCACTCCCACGGTCAGCGGAAAAATCCAAGGGAGCTTGGTGCTGAGGAAATTGTCGTACTTAACTTCCGCCGGACTCCAAGCGCCAAACTTCCGAGCCAGAATATAAAACAACACGATCAAGCCCACTTGGAAAGCTGCCAAAGAGTATCCGACGACTGTTGAGACAAAGAATTCCTTGGTGCGGAGTCCAGAAAGCGTAAACAGACGGGGCAGGGATACCTTCTCGGGTAAAAGTTCGCGATAAACCTGATCACCGCCGCCGGCGAGAATGGCAGTGAAGAGCGCGATTGTGAGGCCGGCAATAAGGCTCACGATGATGACAATGAAAACAAGCCCCAGGTAGGGAATGGCGGTAGAAAAGCTCTCGCTGAACATCGGCAGATTGTTGATATTCAGGGCTGCCTCGAGGAGACCGACTACGGCCGAAAGCCAAAGAAGAGGTTTCCATTGAATGCTGCGTTGACGGATAGCTGGAATCAGCACGAACAAAATCGCAATCAGGAGCGGAACATAGAAGAGAAGAGCCAGTGTCTGCCAGGTGTCGTTTCGTGAGCGGAGCCGCTGGTAATCGCGCTGCCACTGTTCCGGCACTTTCAGAAAGGGGAGGACCTTGCCGATCTGATCCCCGTACACGTCTGCCGAGATGCGATAAGTGGCATCTTTGGCTTTGAAATTCTTCCGTTCCCAGGTAAAGCGGTAATCCATGCGATTGGGCCGTTCCTCTACGCTGTCTTCCACCAGACTGTATTGATCGAGGTTCATTCCGAGGCGGCTGTGCAGGAAAACTTCGGCCACGCTTTGGGCCTGTGGCTTCTGCAGCCGGGCACCGGGGGCCTTCTCTTCCACAACGTGCTCGAAGCCGACCAGATTGCCTGCGGGATCCAGCCATGCAATCAATTCCTCTTTCTCCGGAGGTTTGAAGAAACGCACCTTCCACCGCCACACGTTGATCTCGGATGACATCAGTCGGTTTGCTTCGGCCAGGCCCAGCTCGCGCTCCAAATAAGTCTTTGCCGTGTCGTCATAGCGAAATAACGTCAGTTGACGGTACGGGCCGAGATCAAATCCGCGTTCCTGGATAAAAGTTTGCGCCCGCTGTTCAATCTCGGGCCTGGATACCTTGAAATCGATCGATGCTTCGGGAAATGCCACCCAGTAGTAACGTATGGCGACCGTCAATCCGATCAGGCCTAGAAAGACGGCCACGGCGATGGTGCGAAAGTCAGTGCGCGTGAGTTTTTCCAGTGACATGAATTTCTGCCTTGCCTCGCCCTAGAGTTTGGCGTGCCCCGGAGAGGCCGTCGACGGCGGGGCAAAGAGGCTGTCTCAAAACTACGAAACCACGGGGAACACTGGGAACACGGGGAACTCAAGGATTCCCTTATCAATAAGGTTTATTGCCAATTTCGAAAGCCCTTGTGGTCCCCGTGTTCCCAGTGTTCCCCGTGGTTTCATGAGTTCTGGGACAGTCTCCAAGCCTCGCCGCCAGAGCCAGGTGGCACAGCCCCTATCCCAATGACCAATGACCGATGACCGATGACCGATGACCAATCAACGAATTTGCTTCAGCTCCTGTGCCAGCAATTTTGCCAGCTCCTCCAGCTTGTCTGTCAAATTGGTTTCAGAAAGGCCTCTCAGTCGTTGCGCTGCGATTACCTTACCCGATCCCACCTCGATCACTTCGGCCTTGACAAAAATTTCACTACCAAGCTTTAAGGTCGATCCGCGAAGCAAATATCGCGCCCGCGCTTTCTGGGCGATTTCGGTTGCTCGCGCCGGATCGAGAGCACCAGAGGAGCCTGAGTTGGGCTGAAGCTCTCGAGCGGCATCGCTTAAGCGCTGCGAGCTGATGACATCGATGTTGGAAAGTTTTGCCAGATCTACGCTCAGCCACTCGGCTGCTCCCTGTCGATACCAATCCAGCCTGCTATCTCCCGTTTGGTTTTCGAAAGGGAAGATGGCCAGCGATGCGCGGCCGCTGATCTCTTTTTCGGGCGAAGCTGCGGCGCGAGAGTGGGCAACCACCAAAACCAATGCCACCGTTACCACCAGCAGTAAAAGTACGGCGCCAAAAATGGTGAACAAAGACCGCCGTGCGGAGGCGCCAGGAAATTCGTCGCTCACCTCCAGTCGGCCGGATTCAGTGTCGCGCTTTAGTCTTTTCAGGTCAGCTCGAATTTCAGAAGCGGTTTGGAAGCGCATCTCCGGATCTTTCTGCAGCGCTTTCTGAATAATCTGATCCAACTCGGGGGGCAGCTCCGAATTTAGACGAACCGGTAGAACAGGATTCTTGTGAAGTATGGAGTCAAAAATAGCGGCCGAGGTGTTCCCTTTGAACGGGCGTGTTCCGGTGGCCATCTCATACAGCACTACGCCGAATGAAAACAGGTCCGAGCGGGGATCCAGCGTCCGTCCCAGTGCTTGCTCGGGCGACATATAGGCCACGGTGCCAAGAGTCGCACCGGGACTGGTGAGGTGTTCTTCGACCACCGGACCAGTCACCGCTGAGCCTGGCGACTGCTGCGACGGCTGGCCTACTTTGGCCAAACCGAAGTCCAGGATCTTTGCCTGACCACGTCCGGTGACGAAAATATTGGCAGGCTTGACGTCGCGATGAATGATGGCCTTTGAATGTGCCGCATCGAGCGCGTCGGCAATTTGGATTCCCAGATCGGCCAGCAACTCCAGGGGAAAGGGCTTTCCTTCGATACGGTGATCCAGCGTCGTTCCTTCCAGTAATTCCATGACGATGAAATGTTCTCCCTGGTCCTGATCTATATCGTAAATGGTGCAGATGTTGGGGTGGTTCAACGCGGAGGCAGCGCGGGCTTCACGCTGAAAGCGCTCCAGGGCCTGAGGATCTTTGGACAATTCCGGGGGAAGAAACTTCAGGGCAACGGGACGGCCGAGCCGGGTGTCTTCTGCTTTGTAGACCACACCCATGCCTCCGCCGCCCAGTTTCTCAATAATGCGGTAATGAGAAACCGTCCGGTTGATCATAGAATTGGGGACCCGGCTATAGAATTGGGGAGTCCTGCTGCGGAGAATAGTCTATTCGCGGGCCGAATTCAACGGCGTGCAATTTGGCCAGGTTGTTCCAGTGCCGCCGTGTCCCTAGTGTCCTTTGTGGTTCAGTCTTTTTGCACCACGACGGACACAAAGGACACAGTGCTCATGGACGGGATTGCGGACGCAACCGGCTTCGACCTCCTTCTTGCCGTGCTCTGCTTCGCAAATTTCACGGCAGGGCAGTTGTGTCTCTCGAGATGATGGAAACTGAGGTGGTTCCAGCGAGCGAATATTCCGGAGTGCGTAGCGAGACTTTGACGGATTCCGTACCCGGGTTCTCAGCTAGCTGGAGAAGTATTTTTCGACGATTCCGATCAGGATGTTGAGGCGCTCTCCGGTTTTCCGCGATCGCTGGTCGGTTTCTCGAAATCGCTGGTCAGTCTCTCGGAATCGCACCTCAGTTTCTCGGAATCGCTCTTCCGTGCGCTGGGCGAAGCCCTCAAGCGAGCGGCCCATGCGAAGAAGGAAAGCACCTAAATCGGCAATCTGCTCAGAATGCTTTTCTATCTGCACGTGATGCGCCGCGATACGGTTGTCGAGCCGTGAGCCCTCCTCCACCAGAAACTCGACTTTACGCTCAATTCGTTCAAACCTCTCTTCAGGAAGCATCGGTCCAGCCATATTGTACTTTATCCTCCAGCTACACATAACTGGCACTGCCGGGAAAAAAGTGGCCACTGTCTGTGAGCCCTACGGAATCTTAACTGCGTGGCACGGGCCTGGAAACATCTCCCCCATCGCGCACATGGCCAACTGCCACGTTGACTTTTCCGTTTCCAATTTCGGGATTCAAGAGCATGCCGCCAGTTGGGGCGAAGCCGTGCGGGAAGTCTTCTCCGACACGCCCGTTTTTGCTGATGGTCACCTTACTATTAACGACAAGGCTGGACTGGGCATCGAAATCAATGAAGCGGCGGCGAGAAAATATCCCTATCTCCAACGCTCGCGGCCAACGATCCGGCGAATCGATGGAACGGCGTGGCCCTACTGACGATGGCCCGTCACTTCAATCCCGCGTTTCGGAGGTCTGCAAAGAGAGTCTTGAAGCACATGACCGCCTCCAGGGTCCTGCCATCGGAACCTTCGCCGAAATAGGCCTTGGCAAAGGCTCCCATTCCGCCCCATGTGGTTTGCAGCACGCCCAGCATGCGGGATCCAATGGCGGCAGGAGCGTTCTTGTGGGCATGACGGATTAGTTCCAACTGGGCGAGAGCCACTTCGGGCCGCCGCCACGGCGAGGAAACAACCGAGAAGCCTTCAACGGCGAAGTAGGAAGCCGTGGGCGGAGCCGTTTGGTAATGCCAATCGCAGATCACGATGTCCTTGGGGATCTGGCGAAGAGCCGCCCTGGTGCCGCCGATGTCTGCTTCCCATTTGCCCAGGCCAGTGGCGTCGCCGTCTAGCAGGCGGTCTCCCCACATCCACATGACCCGCCTCGATTGCGCCAGGTGATCGTGCAGCGCGCGTATTTCCTGCGCAAACAATTCGGCCTTGTTCCGGCCTTTGCACCTGGGGCAGTCGTCTTCTCCGAGCAGAAACACTTCATCCATCCCCACATGGAAGGCATCGGCCTCGCACGCATCGGCCAGTTCGTCGATGAGGTCGAAGACGACAGCATGTACTTCCGGATGCAGAGGACAGTAGCTTCTGCAGTAAATACCTTGATTGTCAGGATACTTTTTGGGTGTCTCATCGAAATCCGGATGGGCCCTGAGAAGCCCGTGTGTCGCTTTTGCCCACGATTGGTGCCCCAAGAGGTTAATCTCCGGGATCAGTCGTATTCCGGCCGCGCGGCATGCTTCGACGATCGCCTTGACGTCCTCACGCGACAGAGCGCCGTCGTCCACAACTTCGGGGCGTTTGGTGAACTGGTAGCGGTAGCCGAATTCGAGCACCAGGAGGTTGACGCCTTCCTTAGGAAGCGCTTCGCGAATGAAACGGAGAGCATCGGCCATTTCGGTTGGTCTTGGCGCCGATAAATGGAGGCCCCGGACCGGAAGGAGCGATGTGTCGCTGCCGAATGTCGAGACAGTGACAAACAGCAGAAAGATGGAAAGAGGGAGATGTACTTTCATGGGATCAAGGCTTTTCCTACCACAAAGGACACAGTGGACACTAATAGCTGACGGCTGACCGCTAGTAGCTATCTGTCTGATGAGTCGGTACTCTTCGCCAGCACGCGGTAGATCATGGCGCG
The DNA here is from genome assembly GCA_036505615.1 of Acidobacteriota bacterium. GTDB lineage: Bacteria > Acidobacteriota > UBA6911 > JACQSX01 > JACQSX01 > DASXTB01. Next base: position 59 of record DASXTB010000483.1, on the reverse strand, counting down.
CAATCGTTCGATCGTATCCGGGTGGCCGCCTACGGCGTCCCATGCAATGTTGCCTTTCG
>DASXTB010000482.1:0-5622 GCA_036505615.1 Acidobacteriota bacterium | reverse complement strand
CGAAAGGTGGGTCTGTTTCCGCTGCGTAAGGGCCGGCAATAAATGTGAGGCTGTCAATTATATCGACTCCTTGACTGAAAATCTCGAATCGCCTGCTCCTGATCAAAAGATAAATTGATTCGAGTGCTCAAACTAGACGCGAAATCGTTAAGTTGCTTCTTACACTCGGTACTTAACTTAAATTTCCAACTGGAACCCGGCCCAAGCGCTCCTCCCCCTCCCCCCTTCTGTGGAGAGGGCACCTCGATCTCCACGAGGTCGGGCTGCCCGTCGCTAGGATCGATGGGAGCCGGGGGATCATCACAAAGTGTTCCACACCCAATCCGCCCATCTGGGTCGGTGAAGTTAGCAGGATCATTCACTGCATACGAGTATCGATTCATCAGTTGAGGGTAGTGAACCTTTGCGACAACTGGGTCCACTCCCAGCCATCTCCCCGCCCCATTCCAGTAATACCTGGCCCCGAAGTAATCATTGCCTGATTCGGTGTCTCTTTCTTTCCCGTGAACTGGTGGCGGAAGGGAAGCGTACCATTCAGGTGTCTCCCTCGCCGAAATTCTTGCACATTTGAGAGGTTAAATTAGTAGAGTAAATCGCTCCTCCTTAATCGGGCGGAAAGCCCAAAGGAGGAATGATGACTGAAGAGGTCAAGCAACCACAAGATCCCACCGACCCCATTGAAAGTATCTCAGGTGCAGCAGGGCCAACGCCAGAGGCAGGCGTTGCGGCCGAAGCGCTCGGAGGGGGCGAGCAGGACAGCCGCTCGGAATCAGCAGCCAGTGCAGCTGACGAACAGCGGGAGAACGACGGAGCCGTCGAACTGCTTGATGAACTGCCGAGACTTCCACGGCTGTCGGGCGGCCGGGCCAGAACGCGGCGGCTCGTGGTCAAAGAGCAAAGCATCAGTGGCAGAGCACTTTCTGCAGAGCAGCGGCTATTGCTGTTGGATACGTGGCGGCGGAGCGGGTTGTCCGGAGGCGAGTTTGAAGCGCTGGTAGGCATCTCCAAGCACACGCTGTACGCCTGGAAGCAACGGTTTGAACAGGACGGGCCGGCCGGTCTGATGCCAGGACAGCGCGGCAGAGACAAAGTGAGTCGTCTGCCGCAAGCCACTCAACGCGCTATCTTAATGCTGAAGGCTGACAATCCCGACTGGGGATGCCAGCGCATCAGCGATGTGCTGGCGCGCGCCTCCGGTCTTGGAGCCAGCGCCGCATCGGTAGCCTATGTCCTGAAGGAGGCCGGATACCAATGCGAAGAGATTGCCAGCAAATCGCACCCGGAACCGGTGATCCGACGTTTTGAAGGGGTCAAGTGCAACAGTCTGTGGCAGACCGATATTTTTACCTTTGTGCTCAAGCGGCAGAATCGGCGCGTCCATCTAGTCGCCTTCATGGACGACCACAGCCGATTTATCGTCAGCTTCGGCCTGCATGCCACTGCGTCGACGGCTTTGGTCATTGAAGTCTTCCGTTCTGAGATTGCCAGTTTCACGGCTCCCGAACAGATTCTCACCGACAACGGACCTCAATATGTGACTTGGCGTGGCAAAAGTGCCTTCAGCAGGGAATGTGAGACGCGCGGTGTGCGCCACGCGGCGTGCGCCAGATTGTCGCCCGTGTGCGTCATCCCGAGAATTGAAAAACCTGCTGCTCTGTGGGGACTAAAAGCCCTGCTTCACGTTTTCTGTAAGCCCGCCATCGACGCTGGCGTGAAGCGATGCCCTGTAGCCTCCACATCCAGCGAATCGTCAAAGGTCAAGCTGCAACTAATAGCCTTACAAACCGCGCATCTCCCTGAAATCCGGTGTCATCCAATCGCCCGGAAAACACTACTTATCCGCGCCTAAAGTCTTCTTAACCGAATTCATTTCATTCCGCCGTGACAGGCATCTAGCCGCTCTACTTCGCGGCTGAACGTAACGATGCTGTTCTGGCAAGTTAACTCGGTTGGTTCGGATCACCATTAGTTTGCCAGTCCTTCGGTCAGAGGAGCAGTCTGAGGCGCAGAAAATGAATGATAAGATAAACCCACATTATAAAAAGACAAATAAAAAAAGCTGAATCGATTAATAAAGGTTTCTTATTTTGTAATGTCAACGGGGCTAATTTCTCACTTTTAAGCATTACAACATATTCGAAAGCTAAGCATAGAACTACAACTAGGGACGAAATCGCTAACCATCGGCTGAGAAATAATCCCCTTTTACTTCCTTGAAATATTTTGTTAACCATTAATAAATCGCCCAAGAATATAAGTGTTAAATTAATGATTGTGACTGATCTTATGAATAAATGAACAATGTTTAGTGATTTTTCTGATAAATTTTCTGACATCATCAACTTATTCCGTACATTTCTTTTTCCACTTTATTCAAGAAACTATTCCAAGAACTATCTTCAAATTCGCTGCCAAAAAGTAGAAATGCTCCTCTATTGGTGACAGATGTAAAGGTTCCCATTGGCGGCAATTGAGAATCGGATCTGGCCTTTGCCAATATCCTGGGCCAGAAATGATATGATGCCTGGGTGGAACATCCGACTGAAATGTTTCTTCTTAGGTAAGTTGCCTTACTTAAAATAACTTAAATTTTATTTAGCATTCGGAGGTTAGATCCCGCCAGCGAGTGTAAATCAATCGGGCAGATCCAGCATTTTTAGATGCGGTCTTCATGTAGACAGCCCTAGGGGAGTTCGCAGCCGTTGGGCGATCCAGCGAGTTGATTCTCGGCCTGCATGGAGGACTGTCTTGGAGAAACCGAAAATCCGACTGGGTTCCGAAGAGCGCTATTGCCGCTTACCGTTAGAAAAGTAGCGTTCGACTACATTGATGAGGATGTGTATTCGCTCTTCTGTCCGTTGCTGGGCTGCGGCCAAGCGATTGATTCTCTCGTCGGCGCCGTGCTGCGCTTCGATCAATTTACTGACACGATCATCGATTCGCAGTTGAGCATCGATCAGCTCATTAATGTGCTCGTCGGTACGCCGAGCGAAGCCTTCAACAAATCGGGCGGTCTGAAGAAGAAAGTCACCCAGCTGTTTAATTTGCTCGGAATGGCGGGCGATGGTGGCGGAGTTTTCCGCCTGCTGGTTGACAATAAATTCCATCTGCCGCTCGATTCGTTCAAATCGCTCTTCAGGATCCATCGATTTAGCTTAGCTCAAACGTCTTCACCAATGCCATCAAAAGGACTTCAAGAGCTTCCTTTGAGAAATCTGCCGCAATTCGAAATTCGTCATTCGCCATTTACACAATTTCCAGCTCCCGATCGAGCACGCGATACTGGATCGCTTCGCTCAGATGCTGCGCTTGAATGGACTCAGACTGTTCCAGATCTGCAATAGTGCGAGCTACCTTCAGTGTTCGGTTGTAGGCGCGGGCGCTGAAGCCGTATCTCTTGATCGCCGTCTGCATCATCGTTTTGCCCGACTCATCCAGCGCACAGTACTTTTCAATCTCCGCCGGGCCCATTTGGGTGTTGCAGTAAATACTGTCTGAGGCCATTCGTTTCCATTGCAGCGCCCGCGCAGCTTCCACTCGGCTGCGAATCGTGGCAGACGTTTCGCCGCGGGCGCGGCTGCTGATCTCTTCGTATTTCACTTCCGGGACTTCCACATGAATGTCGATGCGATCCAGCAGCGGACCGGAGATACGGGAGCGATACCACTCAATCTGCGCCATCGAGCAGCGGCATTCCTTAAGATGCGAGCCTCGATATCCACAAGGACAGGGATTCATCGCCGCCACAAGCATGAACTTCGCCGGAAATGTAAGGCTCATGCTGGCGCGGCTGATCGTCACCTGTTGGTCTTCCAGCGGCTGGCGAAGCACTTCCAGAACGTGGCGATGAAATTCGGGAAGTTCGTCCAGAAACAACACGCCGTTGTGCGCCAAGCTCACCTCACCGGGGCGCGGGATCCTTCCTCCGCCGACCAGGCCGGCGTGGCTGATGGTATGGTGGGGCGAGCGAAAAGGCCGATGGCCGACAATTCCCACTCCGTTGAGCATGCCGCATACGCTGTGAATCTTGCTTGTCTCCAGCGCCTCGGCAAAACTGATTGCCGGCAAAATGCTTGGGATGCGGCGAGCCAGCATGGTCTTGCCGGAACCAGGAGGTCCGAGCATCAGCAGATTGTGCCCGCCGGCGGTGGCCACTTCCAGCGCGCGCTTGACGTGCAATTGTCCCTTGACCTCGGCAAAGTCGCCGCGGCTGCCGCGCTCGGTATTGAACAAGGAGCGCCGGTCCATCACAAATGCTTTGGGACGATCTTCTGGCGCCGCGTTCAAGAGCTCTAGAGCTTGGCGCAGCTTAGCCACTGGAAAAACCTCAATCCTATCGACGACTGCCGCCTCGGGCGCGTTGGCTTCCGGAACTACCACCCTGGCAATTTGAGCGCCGCGGGCCGCCATGGCAATCGGCAAGACCCCCTTGACAGGCCGCACCTTGCCGTCCAGCGACAGCTCTCCTACTACCAGCCATCCGGCGAGGTTTTCTTCCTTGAGAATTCCGGTAGTCCCAAGAATCCCCAGCGCCATCGGCAGCTCAAACCCGCTTCCCTCTTTGCGAAACTCTGCCGGCGCCAGATTGATGGTCGTCTTTCCCGATAGCGGCCCCGGCAGACCGCTGTTGCGAATGGCAGCGCTGATCCGCTCGGTGCTTTCCTTGACCACCGCATCCGGCAGGCCCACGGTATGGAAGATATCCTTCATGTGGGAGGTGACATCCACCTCCACATCAACAATTTGCGCGTCAATGCCACAGACTGCCGCAGACAGAATCTTCACCAGCATGTCTTACATAACTGGCACGGCCGGATTTTTGCGAAAATTTCTTTCGCAAAATTCGGCAGCGGCAGTGAAGAAGAGATCGCGCTGTACTTAAAGTACTACGCCGATGAGGACTAGTTCTTGCATTTGAAACTCTACCAAGCCTTGATTGTGGCCACTTCCGGCATGGGATAGTGCTTAACGTTCCGCGTGAAGATTCTCCCTCCGCTGATTGCCGCCGTAGCGGCAAGCGTCGCGTCGTGGGAACTCATCTCTCCCAAATTTTCCAACATTCCACTTTTAGCGCTTTTTCAATGTGATGCTAAGCCCGGCTCCCTCGGTGTAAAAGATCGTTTCCAGGTCGGGATTGGCAGAGACCTCCTTGACATACCCCTCTACGGCGGGCATCGTGACGTTATGGGCTAAGATTAAGCCGCCGGGGCGCACAAGCGGGAGCAGCTTGTGCAAATAGTCCACGTAGCCCTCTTTGTCTGCGTCGATGAAGGCCACGTCAATCGGGCCTTTCAAACTCTTCACCTTTTCGTGCGCGTCGCCTTCGACGACGCTAACCCTCTGGTCGACGCCGGCCTGCTCGAAATGCTTTCGGGCTGTGGCGGCCCGACCTGCGTCTATCTCGAAGGTGACGAGCTTGCCGCCAGTCTTCTCGAGGGCCAGGCAGAACCAGAGACCGGAGAAGCCGGTCGATGTGCCGATTTCGGCCACCGTCTTGGCACCTACCGCCTCAGTGAGCAGACGCAGCGCCCGGCCGTCGCTTACCGGGACGCTAAGGTAGGTTCTTCCCGAGGTGCGCATCTCGTCCAGAACGGAAAGGATTTTCTTCTCCGATTCTGTTTT
>DASXTB010000481.1:0-15952 GCA_036505615.1 Acidobacteriota bacterium | reverse complement strand
CGAAAGGATGTGGCCGTGATAGCGAGAAAACATTGTGGAAGAAGAGATCTCGGTTTGGAAAGTCTACTGAGTGGAAAGCCACCGGTACTCGAGTGGCAACTCCAGTTCAGGCATAAATTGGTAAGTCGCATTTGCAAATACGCTCGAGTTGCCAATCAGCAAGGCCGGAAAAGCCCTGCGGTCGATAAGGCGATCAATGCCGATTCCGGTATTGAACTCGAGCCGGTCGGAAGCTTTCAAGCGACTCTCTATGAAACCACCGGCAGATTTCGCAAACTGACCTAACGAGCCACCGAACGCATTTATATTGCTGCCTACATACCACTCACCGCCAAATCCCAGACGTTTGACTTGAAGGTCGAAATCAATAGCTCCGGCCCAACTGTTTGTGGGTCTGGAGAGCAAACGTTGCCGTACTTCTGGTAACATTCCGTACTCGGCGCACCCTTCCAGATCGGATTTGGCGAACCGTCCTCGTCCTCGATGTCCTGATAACCCCACCTCCCATGTCCTGCCATCACCTGATTTGTTGCGCCAGGCTAGGCGTCCCTGCAGCGCCGGACGGCGCGATCGCTCGCCGCCAAGACTTGGCAGGACAAGGCGGGCAACGCGCCTCCACTAACCGACCCCACTAACCCTTCGTTGGTGTTTCCGGACCTCAATTCCCCGCCACTTGGCGGGGAGGACTTCGAGACCGATCTCATCATGCCTGAGCCGGTGCCATTTCTAAACCGAAAGTTCCCGGTATGTTCGATCATTCGTCCTACCGAGACAACAGGGGCCGCAATGGGAGCTGTCAAGGCTCTGACGGCCAGCGGGCTTTTCACCGGCCAATCGAGGATGTTCTTTGACCTGCTGCGCGATCTGGCACAGGACGCTGATCAGGCCCGGCAGCTCTCATGGTGGATCCCTATAGAATGATCCGAGGCCTAACGGCTGTTTGATTGCGAACGTATAATCAATTTAGGAGGAGTTACGAGTTAACCAACCGGAAATCAGGGTGTCCGAAACACCGATTCGCGACGATGTCTCGATGAACAAACTGCTCATCTCAGTCCTGATAGCTTTGGCGGTCTTCGTGGCTGGGTGCAACCGGAACAAAGCCGACACCACCGGCAGTAATGTGAAGGTGGATCACAAGAAACACCCTCCACCGGCATCGTCGTCGGAAGCGGTGACCCACGCTGAGATGAAAAATGTCGACTTTCACGTCGATGATACCATTATCCTTCGTATAAAGAGCCTGCGCGGCGTGCTTCTCAGAACAAACAAAGAAACTCCGCCCGTCTTTGACGACAAGAAGTCATTCATCATTAGAATCGATTCGGGCACCATCGGCATTCGGACCGATAGTCTTACCGATCTTTTGAACAACTACGTTTTTGCTTATCCTCACGCACCTCTCAAGAAGCTTAATATCAGCGTCGAAGGAAATCAGATCAAGCAGACAGGGATAATGCACAAGGTCGCTGACGTCCCGTTCGCGATAGTGGGAAATCTTAGCGCCACTCCGGAGGGTAAGATTCGACTTCACCCCTCCTCGATCAAAGCGGCCGGTATCCCGGTTAAGGGGTTAATGCATCTGTTCGATGTAGAGCTATCGGAGTTGATTAAAGTGCGCGAGTCACGGGGCGTAAAGATTGACAATAATGACCTCATTTTGGATCCGGAGTTAATGGTTCCCCCTCCTGAAATTCGAGGAAGGGTTACTGCCGTTCGGATCGAAGGTGACGAAGTAATTCAAACTTTCGGTCCGGCTAGTGAGCCGGGCGGAAGCACCAGACACGTCACGCCCTCGAATCCTAAAGCGGGCAATTATATGTACTATCAAGGCGGCACGCTTCGGTTCGGCAAGCTGACAATGACCAACGCCGACTTGCAAATCGTGGATGCCAACCCGAAAGATGATTTCGATTTTTCGCTCGAACACTACAATCGCCAACTAGTCGCCGGTTACTCGAAAAATACACCCAACTTCGGATTGGTTGTCTTCATGCCTGACTACTACAAGGTTCGCGAGATGTCGCCAAAGACCAACCAACGCACCGGCACCGGCGGGAATTTCTTGAAGCCACCAAACCCGTAGCGGCAGCGCGACAAAGCAACCCTCTGGAGTTTCTCGTGACACCCCCATGGCCATAACTGAGCGTTCATTTTTTTCGGTCCCTCCCCCCTTGCTCTCGACGCTAGACTGAATTCAAGGACTAGCCCTGACAGCGGTCCGGAAAAGGAAGATCTAAAAAGGAGGAAAAAAATGCCAAGAAAGAAGCCCGGCAAGCGCAAGTATGGCAAGAAAGCTTCGCAAACCGTGGAACGAGCCATGCACAAGTTCAAGCGAGGGCGACTCAAGTCGGGTAAAGGTGGAAAAGTAAAAAGCCGCGAGCAAGCGATTGCCATCGGTCTTTCTGAAGCCCGAGAAAAGGGCGCAAAAGTGCCTCCGATGAAATCGGGTAAGTCAACGTAACGATTCAATCTCAATAATCCGCCAAAACCCTCTTCGTTTCCGTCCGGGTCTGCCCAAGTGGGCAGCCAGGGGGAGGTTGAACCCAACCGAGCCGCGCGCCATATGGAAGAGACGAGGCGGTGCCTCGTCTCATCGTAACAGGTCAGCAGATGGCTGGGATGAGACGGCCCCACAAGTTTCTACCTTTCTCAAACTGGTTCGCCCGTCCTTATTCAGTTAAGATGTTATTGCTCCGTGCACGGAGCGACTGGTGGGAATGCAACCCCCATCGCATGCACCTGCACGAGTCGACCCCTTTCTGCGGACACACACATCGCCTATGCCCTCGGAAGCAAAATCGATAAGTTACCAGGATCTTTACAAGCTCTACGAAGAGAGCCGCCGGAATTCCGAGTTCCTAAGTAAGCTGATCAGCGGCTCCAATGACGCAGTGGTGACGACGGATTTGCATGGAAGGATCAACTTCTGGAGCCAGCCTGCCGAGCGGATGCTCGGCTATTCGCCGCGGCAGGCGTTGGGAAAGCCGGTAACAGAAATTTATTTCGCCGGCAAAGAAGAAGCCGAGCGAGTGATGCAGGAGCTCCGGCGTGGCGCCAGAGTTCAAAACTGGGAGACCGTTCTGAAACGGGCCGACGGCACTTCCCTGCATGCCAGTATTTCCATCACTCTTTTGAAAGACGAGAAGGGCGCAGCCATCGGCACATTGGGCATCGTGCGCGACATTTCCGAAGTTCGCCAGCTTCAACAGCAGCTTCGACGGTCGGAGCGTCTGGCTACTATCGGCGAGCTCTCGTCGCACATTGCGCACGAAATCCGCAACCCTCTTTCCGCCGTCAAAATGAACCTGCAGATCTTGTCGAGGATGCCCGAACTACAGGGCCGCGCCCGCGAACACATGAAGATTGCGTTGCAGGAGATCGATCATCTGGATTCGATACTTGCTGAGATTGTGGATTTTGTCCGGCCGCTTCGCTTGAACCGCCAACCGGCGAGGCTGGCTACCATCATGGAAGAAGCATTGTTGATGGCGGAAGATGCGTTGCAGAAAGCTGACGTCAGGTTGATTCGCGACTTTGGCCGCGACGCCGCAGATGTGCCAGTGGACCCTTTGCGCGTGCGTCAGGCATTCCTCAATCTGCTCTTGAATGCGGTTCAGGCGATGGAACCGGCAAGCGAGTTGCGCATCGCCATCCGGGAAAGCACCGCCTGCCAGGTGGTTGAAATTTCTGACTCAGGCAGAGGGATTCCGGCCGAACGCATGCAGCAAATCTTTGAGCCGTTTTTCACTACCCGCAGCGACGGTACCGGCCTGGGACTTACCATCACCAAGCGCATCGTGGAAGGTCATGGAGGAACAATCGACGTTGAATCTAGGGAAGGCGCAGGGACAACGTTTCGCATCACGTTCCTCACATATTCATGATGAACGAAAGCATCCTCATAATTGATGACGACCCTTCGATTGTTCGGACTCTGACTCTGTACCTGAGCGATCGTGGATTTCAGGTGCAGGCAGCCCAAACCGGTGAAGAGGGTCTGAAAAGCTTCGGCGCCGCGCCCTGCGATACCGTGCTGCTGGATATCAGGCTGGCTGATCGGAACGGTCTGGATCTGCTGTCAGATTTTCAAAAGCAGGATGCTACCGTCCCGGTGGTGATTATGACTGCGTTTCATGATATGCCGACGGCCGTCCGGGCCATCAAACTGGGAGCGTGTGAGTACATTCACAAGCCGATCGCTATTGATGAGCTCGACGACGCGCTGGAAAAGGCGCTCGCACTCCGCTCGATGGCACAGCGCGGAGAGCGCGCGTTTGCCAGCGTTCCCTCCGAGTTAAAGCTGGAAGACCTTGTCGGCAAGAGCAAATCCATGCTCGGCATCTTCAAAGCCATCGGCATGGTTTCCAAAAGCAAAACCACGGTGCTGATAACCGGTGAGAGCGGCACGGGAAAGGAACTGATCGCACGGGCCATTCACGATTTTACCGACCCGACCAAACCGTTCATCTCAGTGAACTGCTCGGCGCTGGTCGAAACGCTGCTGGAGAGCGAACTGTTCGGTCACGAAAAGGGAGCGTTTACCGGAGCGCATCAGCCCAAACCGGGAAAGTTCGAGCTCGCCGATCAGGGAACGCTATTCCTCGACGAGGTAGCCGACATGTCTCCCGCAATGCAGGTAAAACTGCTGCGAGTGCTGCAGGAGCGCGTCTTTGAACGGGTCGGCGGAACTCACCCCATTTCATCCGATGTTCGGATCATCGCCGCTACGCATCAGGACCTGGAAACGATGGTCCGGCGAGGCCAGTTCCGTGAAGATCTCTACTATCGGCTCAATGTCGTGAATATACGAGTTCCACCTCTGCGCGAGCGCCGCGTGGACATTCCCGATCTGGTGCATCATCTGATCAATCGCATCAATCATGAACTAAAACGGAATGTGCGCCGCATTCCTCGTGAAACGATGCGCCGCCTGCAGCAGCACGACTGGAAAGGAAACGTGCGCGAATTGGAAAACTACCTGCGCCGCACGGTGTTGATGTCGCCCGGAGACATCCTGATGGAGCAGGAATTTGACCTCTTTCAGGAACCCGTGACTTCCGAATCGCCGGCCACGGAAGACAACGCGGCATTCGCGCAGCTGGAGGAAGTGGAAAAGGAACATATCCGAAAAGCGCTGGAGCATGCGCGCGGCAACAAAAGCCTGGCTTGCCGTTTGTTGGGCATATCGCACCCCACGCTGCAGCGCAAGATTCGAAAATACGGACTTTAGGGATTGCGGATTGGGGATTGCGGATTGGGGCTATGGGGGCTCGGAACCTGAGACATTCCAGCGTAAACGTAAATCTGCTCTAGGAGAGCAAGCCAGCGGGCTATCCGGTGATGTCGGGGAGGAAATGCCGACCCGAGGCCGGCGCTGCAATTTTTCACACTTTCTCAATGCCTGAAAATCCGCAATCCGAAATCCCCAATCTACAATTCCTAGACCGGCCGGGTCACCGCTCCTTCAGACGCCGACGACACCAGGGCAGCATATTTGGCAAAGACGCCGCTGGTGTACCGAGGCGCCGGCGCACTCCATTTCGCCAGGCGAGCCTGCACCACGGCGTCGCTAAGATCCACGTCCAGTTTGCGGGCATTAACGTCGATTACAATGGTATCGCCCTCTTCCAGCGCGGCGATTGGCCCGCGACGAGCCGCTTCGGGCGCCACATGTCCGATCATCAGGCCCTGGGTAGCGCCGCTGAACCGGCCATCCGTAATTAGCGCAACCGACTCGCCCAGCCCTTCGCCTACAATGGCAGCCGTTACCGCCAGCATCTCACGCATCCCCGGGCCGCCTTTAGGGCCTTCATATCGGACCACGACTACGTCTCCGGGGCGAACCAGGCGAGACGTTATCGCCTTCATTGCGTCCTCTTCACAATTGAACACCCTTGCCGGGCCGCGGTGGTGCATCCGCTCGTGGCCGGCAATTTTCACGACGCACCCTTCCGGCGCCAGGTTTCCTTTTAGAATTACCAGCCCGCCGGTAGCCTTGAAAGGATTCGAAGCGGCTCTTATCACATCCTGCCCGGGCGTTTCCTTTACTTCGCGTACGCCGTCGCCGAGCGTGGTTCCGCTGGTGCTCATCTGTTTGGCGTCCACAAAGCCCGCGTCAATGAGCCGCTTGATGATCAAAGGAATACCGCCGGCGTGGTCCACATCCACGGCTACATATTTTCCGCCCGGGCGGAGGCTGGCTAATAGAGGAGTGCGTTTGCTGATCTTGTCAAAGTCATCAATGGTGAGTGAAATACCCGCCTCGGCCGCCATTGCCAGCAGATGGAGTACTGCATTGGTCGAGCCGCCCGTCGCTGCAACGCCGGCAATTGCGTTTTCGAATGCCTGACGAGTCAGGATTTTGCTTGGGCGCAAATCCCGGCGCAGCAATTCCATCACCAGCTTTCCGCACCGAACCCCGGCGTCGGCTTTGCGGGGATCCATTGCCGGGATACTGGCAGTGCCCAAGGGCGAAAGGCCAATGAACTCCATTACTGTGGCCATGGTATTAGCCGTGTACTGTCCACCGCAGGCTCCGGCGCCCGGGCACGCAGCGTTTTCCAGTTCTCGCAGGTCCTCGTCGGACATCTTGCCCGCCGCGGCGGCGCCTATGCCTTCGTAGACGTCCTGAATCGTCACATCACGGCCTTTGAATTTACCGGGAGCGATGGAACCTCCGTACAGAAGCAGACCCGGAGCATCGAGCCGAATGAGAGCCATTGCCCCACCCGGTATTGTCTTGTCGCAACCCACCAGGACGATCATCGCGTCAAACATATGGCCGCGTCCCAGCAGCTCTATTGAATCCGCGATGATCTCGCGGCTAACCAACGAAGCCTTCATTCCCTCCGTACCCATCGTCACGCCGTCACTGATGGAAATAGTATTGAACTCCATCGGTGTCCCGCCGGCTGCACGGACGCCTTCCTTAACTTTGGCCGCCAGCCCGCGCAGGTGGAAGTTACACGGCATTGTCTCGATCCACGTGTTGGCAACGCCGACAATGGGCCGTGAAAGATCTTCATCTGTGAACCCTATTGCTTTCAACATGGAGCGTGCGCCTGAACGCTCCCTGCCGTCGAGCAAAGCACGGCTGCGATGTCTGAGATCAGGTGTCATTGGGCTGTCCTCTTTGCGATTTGAGAGTGATGCTTCTTAAGACCGAGTGGGAGAGCGGGAGAATGGGAGAACGGGTGAGTGGGAGAGCGGGAGAATGGGGGACTGAGAAGGGTCGCGTCCCCATTCACCCACTCTCCCACTCACCCACTCACCACTCTCCCGCTCCCGCACTCCCCGGTTCCGCCGCAATGCAACTACGACTTTCCCTTCCCCGCTCCCTGAATTGTCAGTTCCAACTGGCCCTGCTCATCAGGCTGAACGGTGACAGGATTCAAGAAGGGCATCATCGATCGGAGCTTCGCCCCTACTTTCTCGATCAGATGGCTTTGTTCCTTAGCGCGCGTAGCGTTGAACCAGCGGCGCCCCGCTTCATTCTCGGCAATCCACTTCTTGGCATAAGTGCCGTCCTGGATTTCCTTCAACATGGCCTTCATTTCCCCTCGCGTCTCGGCGGTGACGATGCGAGGGCCACCCGTGTAGTCTCCGTGCTCGGCCGTGTCGCTCACCGAGTAACGCATATAATTCAACCCGCCTCGGTACATCAGATCAACAATTAGCTTGAGCTCATGCATACACTCGAAGTAGGCAATCTCGGGCTGATAACCAGCCTCCACCAGCGTTTCGAACGCCGCCTTAATCAACGCGCTGACTCCGCCGCACAACACCGTTTGCTCGCCGAATAGATCCGTCTCCGTCTCCTCCGCGAACGTGGTTTCTATCACGCCGGCGCGTGCTACACCCAGGGCCTTGGCGTAGGAAAGTGCCAGCGCCTTTGCCTTGCCGGTAGCATCCTGCTGGACCGCCAGCAGAGCGGGCGTCCCTCCTCCTTCCACAAAGACTTCACGTACCCGGTGTCCGGGCGATTTCGGTGCGATCATCGCGACATCCACATCCTTGGGCGGAATGATGGTGCCAAATCGAATATTAAAACCGTGGCCAAACATGAGCATTTTCCCTGAAGAAAGATGTTGTTCGATACTCTCCCGATAAATCTTGGGCTGGGCCGTATCCGGCGCTAGCAGCATGATGACGTCCGCCCATTGGGCTGCCTCGCCGACCGATTTCACCGTCACGCCCGCTCCCTGGGCTCTTGCTCTGGACTTGCTTCCAGCATGCAGGCCTACGACCACGCTGACGCCACTCTCCTTCAAATTCAGCGCGTGCGCATGGCCTTGTGAACCGTAGCCGATAATGGCCACCTGTTTTGACTTAATGAGATTCAAATCCGCATCGCTGTCGTAATAGATCCTTGCCATGGTCTCCTCTTTCTGAAGCTTTAAACCGAATGACTAATTCCCGAACCCGAATCTGGGTCCGAAGGTTTGGGATCGCCGGAAATCCACTCCTCCGTGGCCGCGCTGTCAGCCGCTCTCTCTCCGCGGGCCATGGCTACTGTGCCGGTGCGCACCATTTCGACAATTCCAAAGGGATGTAGAACCTTCATCAGCGCTTCTATCTTACTCTCGTCTCCGGTGACTTCCAGAATCAATGCTGTGGTTCCGGCATCCAGAACCCTGGCGCGAAACACTTCCGCTAGTTGCAGAATTTCGGGCCGGGTTCGGGCATCCGCTTTCACTTTGATCAAGGCCAGATCGCGCATCACTGACGGCACGTTGGCGAGATCTTCGACTCGGAGCACATTCACCAGTTTGTAGAGGTTCTGCTCTACTCGCGCGGCGCTGGTTTGATCACTGTCGATGACAATCGTCATCCTGGAGACTCCCGGCTTCTCAGTATGTCCCACCGTGAGCGACTCAATATTAAAAGCGCGGCGTCTAAACAGCGAAGCTACGCGATTCAGCACGCCTGGTTTGTCTTCAACGTAAGCGACTAGTGTGTGCAACATTGAATACTTTCCTTGTGAAATTGGCTAGCAATACACCGCGTTAGCAGGTTTGCAGATTAGCAGATTAGCAGGTTACAGGTTCAACAGATCTGGCTTTCGGGTTAAGAATCAGGAAGCTCCGCGTGATTTTAAACCCGCCAACCTGCAAACCTGCCAACCTTCTTAGGGATCCGCGCCGGTTTCGGCCAAAGGAGTAGCGGCGGGCCTGCGAATCATGGCTTCCAGGTCGGCGCCCGCCGGAACCATTGGGAACACCGAATCCTCCTGTTCCACTCGGAAGTCAATGATCACCGTCCCGGGATTTGCCACAGCGGCTTCATAGGCGGTCGAGATCTCATCGCGCCGGGTGACTCGAATTCCAGCGAGGCTGTGTGCTTCGGCTAGTTTGACAAAGTCAGGATTTCGCAACGGAGTGGCAGCATAACGCCGCTCGTAGAAGAACTCTTGCCACTGGCGGACCATGCCCAGGTAGCCATTGTTGATGATAGCCACATTGACTTTGATCTCTTCCTGCGCGGCGGTGGCAAGTTCGGCGGCCGTCATTTGGAACCCACCGTCGCCGACAATTGCCCACACTTCGCGGTCCGGTTGAGCAAACTTTGCGCCGATTGCGGCCGGAAGAGCGAAGCCCATCGTCCCCAGACCGCCCGACGTGATCAAGGTTCTTGGTTCTTCATGCTTGTAATACTGGGCTTCCCACATTTGATGCTGGCCGACGTCGGTGACCACAATGGCATTGCCCTTGGTGAGACGCCACAAATCGTTTATCACGTGCGCCGCATAGAGATGGCCGCTGTCAGGCAGGAACTGGATATCACGGACTGCCACTTCCCCTTTCATCCCGTTGATATGGCCGCGCCACTCCGCGTGAGTGACGTCAGGAAGGTAGGGCAGCAGTTCAATCAACGTTTCTTTCAGATCGCCTACTATCCCAACATCTACTTTAACGTTCTTGTTGATCTCAGAAGGATCGATCTCGATGTGTATTTTCTTTGCATTTACGGCATAAGTCTTCAAGTTTCCCGTCACGCGGTCGTCAAAGCGCATACCTAAGGCAAGCAGCAAGTCTGCCTGCTGGATGGCGTTGTTTACCCAGGCTTCGCCGTGCATGCCCATCATTCCCAGGTTCAGAGGATGCGAGGCAGAAATTCCTCCCAGTCCGAGGAGCGTCATGGCGATCGGTGTGTCAGTCTTCTCCGCAAAGGCGAGGACTTCGCTGCGCGCATTGCACATGATGACGCCGTGTCCAGCCAGAATCAGGGGCCGTTTGGAAGTCTTGATCAGTTCGGCAGCGCGCTGAAGGTCCTCCGGAAGGGGCCTCAACCGGGGGCGATACCCCGGTAATCGGACAGGAGAGTCATCCCAGACAAATTCGGTGGTGGCCTGCTGGGCGTCCTTTGTGATATCGACCAGCACGGGTCCCGGCCGTCCAGACTCGGCGATAAAAAACGCCTCTCGAATTGCTCGCGCGATGTCTTCGGCCCGCGTGACCAGGAAATTGTGCTTGGTGATAGGCAGAGTGATTCCGGTAACATCGGTCTCCTGGAAAGCGTCGGTCCCAATGACTTTGGATCCAACTTGCCCGGTGATGCAAACAATGGGAATCGAATCCATCATGGCCGTGGCGATACCGGTCACCATGTTAGTGGCGCCCGGACCGGAAGTCGCCATGGCCACACCCACTCGGCCCGAAGCTCTCGCGTAGCCGTCAGCCATGTGCGTGGCTCCCTGCTCGTGACGCACCAGGACATGATGAATGGGGTAATCGAGCATGGCGTCATAGGCGGGAAGAATCGCGCCACCCGGATAGCCAAAAACGACCTGAACACCCTCCTTAACCAGCGATTCCCAAATGATTTGCGCGCCCGTGCGTTTCATGGACTCCTGCGAAACAGTCATTTTAGCAGTATATACACTGGTACTGTCATCCGGATTACTATCACCTGCAATTTCAGTGCCGAAAGGGCCAAAAGCGCGCCTTCGACGGAAAGAAGGGTAGCCACACGCCGTTCCCGTTCCACACTAAAACAAATCGTTTAAACAGAACGTTAAACGCTGCCGGTGGATTCGGGCCGCCAGTGGGCCTGGAGGCCCGCTTCCAGCGGCCTAAGAGACGCCCCGTAGGGCGTCTCTCCTGCGGGATGAAAAATTGCGCGGGAGACGGCCCACCGGCCGTCTCTCCAAAATGTCAAAACCCGAGAGGCCGCTTCCAGCGGCCTTCTCCGAAGGGTTTCAGCCCCGGCCTTGCCAGGCCGGGGTCAGCGCGGTTCAGAAATTATCCAAGGCCGGTTCACCGGCCTTCCGACCAGCCGGCTCTGGCCAGTCAAATGTTTCTTTGGAAGCTTTGCGATTAGATCCGATGACGGGAGAGAACGACTATGCGCGAGGAACGTCAAACAGCAATGCATCGAAAGTACCGATGAACAACCGCCGGCGTCAACGTCTGCGGGGATAAAGAAAAAGGCCGACGGCCTGGACGATGATAATTAGGCTCCCATTAGTCCCCGGCCTCGGAAGGCCGGGGCTGAAACCTTCGGAAAGGCCGCTGTAAGCGGCCTTAGTCTCTAGTCGAGTCTCCGAGGCGGCTCGACAAAAATAATTCTTTTTGGAGCTTTGCCCACTGGAATTGTGGCGAGCACTTTCCTGGCGCCCACATCGATTGCGGATACTGTGTCAGATTCCGTGTTGGTCACAAACAGCCTCTTGCCGTCAGGCGTGAAAGCGAGCCAGTTTGGAAACTTGCCTATATCCACCCTTGCCAACCGCTTCAAATCCGGGACCGAAAAAACCCAGACGGCGGCGCCCGGGCAGCTGGTCACCCAGAGTTCGTGCTCATCCGGCGTGAGAGCCAGGCCATGCGTGTAGGTGTCCAGATACGGCCTGGGAGTACCGGGCGGAAGCGGCGGAAGCTCGACACGCTTGATGGTTTTGCCTTGCCGTAAATCTATTACCACAAAGCCGTGCAGCTCTGAGAGTGCAGCGTATATTAACGAGCCGTCTTTGGTCAGGGCGAGGGGACGCACCTTGCCACCAGGCTCAATCACCGAGACCACTCTTTGTGTGGCCGGGTCGAACACAAAAATCTTCTTTCCATCAATGGTAGTCACGTAGACGCGCTTGCCATCTGCGGAGGTGTAACTGTTGTGAGGCCCTTCCGCCAGCGTCACTCGCCTCACGACATTCATCGTGGAAGTGTCGACGATATCGACGGCGGCTTGCCCCCTCAGGGGCACGTAGACAAACTTGCCATCCGCTGTCACAGTCACCTGGTTGGGCGTCTGGCCTACTTCAGCTTGACTCAGGATTCGATGGCTGGTCGTGTCAATAGCGAGCAAACGGTTTGTGCTCTCGACACTTACATAAATACGGTCTCGACTGGGCGAAGCCGCCAAGCCGTGGGGTTTGGAGCCAACCCTGATGTTTCCAGCTACCTTGAGGGTGACCGGATCGATCACTGTCAGGTTATCCCCTTCGGCGTTATCGACGTAGACTTTGGCTGCGCCCGAACCGGTGCGTGCAAAAGGAGTCATACCGAACATCAGAATACTAAAAACACATGAAATCACCAGAAATGAGGTGCTCTTTTTCATGGACCCTCCTCGCGCCGTCAGAACCTGAAAATCGAGCCGCGAACCTTCAACTGTGAGAATTCAACCACCAAAACACTACGGCTTAATGCGGCAGTCCGCAACCAAAAAGGGGTGCCACGATAGCCCCGTCCTTACTGCGGACCATTCACATCCAGGCTTACAATATCCACACTGTACTTATGAACCGGCGAGTCAAGCCCATTCTAGATGCGGAGGAGTGCAATGTTCGATCCGAAGATTTGGCACGACCTGTTTGTTCTTGGGATTCCAGTTGCGGAGAAAGTAATTCGGCCAATCCTTGTCTACATTTTCCTGATCGCGGGGCTGCGCCTGGCGGGAAAGCGCGAATTGGCCCAATTGAACACCTTCGATTTGGTGGTGCTGCTGACCATCTCTAACACCGTCCAGAATGCGATCATCGGGGATGACAACTCTCTAAGCGGAGGACTAATCGGCGCTACAACGCTGCTGCTGCTCAACTATGTCATGAACCGAGTGCTATACGCTTCTCCCAAGCTGGACCAGGTTCTGGAAGGAGAACCGACGGTGCTGGTGAAAAGTGGCATGGTAGACGAAGCTGCATGTCAGAGGGAATTTGTGACACGCTCGGAACTGGAAGTCGCTGCACACAGACAGGGGTTTTCGTCTCTGAACCAGGTGGAAAAAGCCACTCTGGAGCCGGGGGGCACGATTACTATTGTCGGACGGGAACCCAGTCTGGCCGAGAAGCACCATGAAGAAGTGCTGAAACAACTGGACAGGATCCGGTCCGAGCTTTCCCAGTTGCGCGGAGCGGAAGGTTAGCCTGGATTATTTCATAAATCCAAAAGCAAGCCGCGGATTACGCGGATCAACGCGGATAACTTCGAGAGCGGGAGAGGGGCGCTGCCAATATGGAAGAGCGACACTTTGTACTTTGTAAGTCACCCCCCTCTCCCGCTCCCGAAATTCGTGTTAATTCGTGTAATTCGCGGCCTGCCTTTTCAGAATTTATGAATAACCGGCTAACCGCCGATTATGGCCGAATCGCCCCTTCAATCTTCGCGGCCCGATCCGAGTTGCGTTATACTCTGTCCGCCCGACCGGGGGGTTATGCCGGTCTAGACTTCAAAGAGTGTCTCAAAACTACGAACCACGGGGGGACACCGGGAACACGGGGAATTTAGGTTCCTTTATTAATAAGAATTTGCTGCTCCCGTGTTCCCAGGAGTAACACTTGCAAACCAAACGAATCTTCCTGGCTATGGCGCTCCTCGTTTTACCCTGCTTGACACAGATGGTTCTGGCACTGGAAAACTTGCCCGCCACCGACCTGGAGCGTGTTAAAGTCGGGAGCGCGCCTCCGGGTTTTCTCCTGAAGGATATCCAGGGACAATCTCATTCACTGAAAGACTACGAAAAGAAGAAAAATATCGTGTTGGTTTTTTACCGCGGGCACTGGTGACCTTACTGTGTCGCCCAGCTCGGGAAGCTGGCCACACTGATTCAAGACAGCGGACGCCAGGACGTAGAAATCCTGGCTATTAGTGTCGATCCGCCGGAAATGAGTCAAAAGCTAATCACGCAAATTAAAGAGAAATACAATGTCGACTTGAAGTTCCCACTGCTGGAAGATCCTGGCCACAAGGTGATTGATCGTTATGGGTTGCTAAATCCCGTAAGTAATCGAGGAATCCCCCACCCTGCTGTCTATGTTATCGACAAATGGGGAATAGTACGGTGGAAGTTTGTGGAGACCAACTACAAGATCCGCGCCACCAACGAGCAGATCCTGGAGGCCCTCAGTCCCTTGAACTGAGGGTTCCTTGTGGTTCCGCACCAAAATTCGGTGTTTAATTGTGGCATTGTCATGTCCAACGAGGCGAAAAAATATCCGGAATCGGACCAGTGGCAGGATTTATACGGTTACGTTCTCTATCGCTATGCGCTTGCTCGCGTCTCGGATGCTTTCGTTGCCGAAGAACTGGTTCAGGAAGCTTTTCTGGCCGCTCTAGAGTCCGCCAATCGTTTCCAGGAGCAATCAACTGTCCAGACCTGGCTCATCGGTATTCTCCGGCACAAGATCATGGATCATTTCCGCATGCAATTGAAAAAACAACAGATGGAGTTGCCGATAGAGGCCGGCAACGCAGACCAGGACCTTTTCGACGGGAGCGGTAAATGGCTGCGCCCCCCAGTGGCATGGAATTGCGACCCGCACCAAGCGCTGCAATCCACCGAATTCCGCCAGATCCTGACCCAGTGCGTGAACGCGATTCCGACTGAAAAGAGGACTGTATTGCTGTCTAGAGCCGTTGATGGTCTTTCTGGAAGGGAAATCTGTAAGTTGCTCGATATTACTCCGACTCATATGTGGGTCTTGATGCATCGAGCACGAGGCGCATTGCGCCGCTGCCTGGAAGAGCGCTGGTTTAGCAGAAGGAAGGGACAATAGATGCTGAGTTGCCGGGAGGCCACACGGTTGATTGCCCGCTCCATGGAGCATTGCCTGACGTGGAGAGAAAGACTGGCGCTTCGGTTTCATTTAAGGATGTGCAATCTCTGCCGGCGCTATAGGGACCAACTAATCTGGCTGGATCAGGCGCTTGCACTTTCGTTTCGGGAGAAGGAATCCGAAAGTAAGTAAGCCGCAGAGTTGCGCGGACTGACGCGGTCTCCAGTAAATGAAGAAGCTATTAAAGTAGGCGTACAGGCCCCCCCCAGAGTGCCTCAAAACTACGAACCACTGGGAACCTAGCGCGGCAAGGCCGCAACCCAAACGTCAGGGACACGGCGACGCGGCGAGCGCAGGTCTAGACGCCGAAGGCGTCAGAGAATATAGCCGGGGGCAGAGCGCGCTTTTTGTGCGGCGCCCCCGGTCAGCCACGCCCATCAAGGGTATGCACCCTGAAGGGGTGCGACACGAAGCGCGGAAGTATTTCTCTTGGGGGAAAACCGGCTCGGGTCAATCATCGGGAAATTTTGTTGCACCCCTGCAGGGTGCCTGCTTTGGATAGCCAACCGGGGGCGCCGCCCGCCTAAGGCGGGCTCTGCCCCCGGCTATACTCTTCGACGCCTTCGGCGTCTAATTCAAATCTTTGCGGGCCGAAAAGAATTTGATGGTTAGTATTACAAGGAATCTAATGATTCCCGTTATTAATAAGAATTTGTTGCCAATTTCGAAAGCCCTTGTGGTCCCCGTGTTCCCAGTGTTCCCCGTGGTTTCATAGCTCTGAGACAGCCTCGTCTGCTTCGGTGGCACCTTGGTCGTCTGTGTTTATCCGCGTTCATCCGCCGCCTATTCCTGCGTGTGACACCTGTCATTGACGCCCCATCTGGCAGGAGATATCCTGATCGAATCCCGGAATAATTCCGACATTTAGGGTTGGGGGGAAATCACATGATCAGGATTTCT
>DASXTB010000480.1:0-30861 GCA_036505615.1 Acidobacteriota bacterium | reverse complement strand
AGATCGATGAAGCCGTCATTGTCGTAATCGATCCAAGCCACCCCCGAGCCAAACGTCTCGACCACAAGCTTCTCTTTCGAGGCCCCGTTTTCGTGATTAAAGGCGATTTTGGATTCTGATGTTACGTCCACAAACTGGACCGGCAAGGGATGGAGGAAGTTTTTGCGGAAGGAGGCAGTCGGCAAACATAACGAAATGGCAAGCATCAAAGCTAGAGGACCACGTTGTCCCACCTTGATCTGCGGTTTCTTCTTCACCACCCTCATGGGGATGTCGCCCAAATGATTTTCTCTGCGAAAGCTCAGCGTCCTCTGCGGTGATTGTCGGTGGCATTCACCGCCGAGGCACAGAGGGCGCAGAGTCGACGCAGAGAGATTTGTGCCCTGAAGCAATTCTATTTCTCCCTCCACGATTGCAGCACCATCTCAGCCACTTTAGGATAGATGCCGATAGCATGGCTGCGATAGTCGGGAGAAAACTGTTTGGTTGGAGTATTGATCTTGATCAATCTAGATTTCTGATTGGGCATGTGGCACTCGATGCAATAATTCATCAATCGTATTCCAACCCTTCCCGCCATCTTACAGTGGCTCACCTGATGGCATTGCAGGCACTTGGCGGCAAATTGAATCAAATCTCTTTCCTGCTGGTGCACATCGTGGCACGTCGAACAGGACATTTCTCCGCTGGAGCGAAAGCACTTGCTGCGCAGCAACAGCCCGATCTGATTGCCGTGAACATCGGCAGTAAGATTATTCCGGTCGCTTTCAGGGGGACGATATTCGTCCAGCCTTTCGCCCGGCCTGTAGGAGAAAGGCGCATTGGTTGGCTCCCAGGCGCCGGAATGGCACAAAGCGCAATTATCCAATTTCCTTTCTCGCGAAAATCGCGCCGGATTCAGGATGTATTTGCCCGTGGCCTCGGCTGGATGGGAAGAGTGATACTCGACGTGCTTGTTTCCCAAACCGTGGCATTTTTGGCAGGAAATCCCCAGCTCATATTTGCTTGAGTATTTCGCCGTGCGACTATCTGCTTCGAGCTTGAAGTCGGTGCTGTGACATTCCAGGCATCTCGGGCCGATGACTCGCTCAAAGTTTATCTGACCATCGATATAGCCCGGACTGTTTACCCACTCATTTATGCCCGCCAGGTAGGAGACCGGCAACTGGAACAGAAGACCATTTTTCCAGTAGAGATAAGATTGCCCCTTTCTCCCCGATCCAATCACCAGGTCGATGCGCTCCGTTCTGGACCTGTTCTTGGCCGATTCAACACTAGTTTGATAAAAACCATTTTCGCGGCTCTCCATTTTGAAGTAAGTGTTTTCCGACCTGGTGCGCAAGATGTTATGTCCTTCGGAGAAACTTCCCTTGATTGACTCCGCATTTGCGTCAGCCGAAGTTTTGAAGTGAGCCGACTGTGCGAAAGTATCGACGATTTTTTGGTGACAAGGCCGGCACGATTGGATGCTGCCGGAGTAGAAACTCTGCCTTGGCTGCTCCATCTCGCTGCCGGCGCCAACTTCAAGGAAGGGCAACCATAAAGCAATGAGGACGTTCAAGAGAGGTACATTGAATGCGATCATTACAGTTACATTCCGAGGGATCAGCAGACCTTAGCCCGGATTATTAACAAACATTCACCACAAAGGCACGGAAAACACAAAGATAGCACGGAGGAACAAGGCTGAAGCTTGAAGTATGAAGACAGCAAGATGTGGGCCTTGACGAGTCTTCATACCTCAAGCTTCAGCCTTGTTCTCTGCGGTATCTTTGCAATGCTAACCGTTAAATTCTTTACGAGCCGCAAAGATTTGGTTTGCTTCTAGACCCCGCCCAGCGGGCTGGGCCGCTCCAAAGGAGCGGCAGGGCGCGCCTATGGCGCGCTGGGCGCCGCGAAGCGGCGCTATTGGAGAGACGCCCCGTGGGGCGTCTCCTGCACGATGAAAGATTGTGCGGGAGACGGCCCACCGGCCGTCTCTCCAAAATGTCCAAACTCCAGACCCCGCCCAGCGGGGTCGAAGAGTATAGCCGGGGGCAGAGCGCGCTTTTTGCGCGGCGCCCCCGGTCGACTTCCCCAATATCGACCTCCCCACCCTGTAAGGTTGCAACAAAATTTCCCGATGATTGACCCGAGCCGGTCTTCCCCCAAAAAATACATCCGCGATTTGTGTCGCACCCCTATTCAAACTCCAGCAGTCATAATCCAAAAAGATGGATGCTTTTTGCCCTTGACCGCTGATCTGCGCGCGCCTACATTTCATGATACATGCCTGTGGATTTGTAGCGACAGCAGGCTTTTATCTTAGGGAGGGAGTATGGGAAAAACCGCCTTTACACTGCCCACCAGTATCGCTCCGCTGTTCCGAACATTGGTTGTTTATCAACGATCTCTCTTGACAGAGAGAAGGAGACTCCTCTTAAAACTTCTGTGGTGCGGGTTCGCGCTGCTTTTCCTTACCGCTGCTCCGCTGCTGGCGCAGTCGGAAAGGGCGACTCTCCGCGGAACGGTAACTGATTCTTCAGGCGCCGTCGTCCCTGGAGCGGAAGTGGTCGTCACCGAGGTGGCAACCAATATCGAAGTCCGGCACTTTGCTACCGATGACAACGGAAACTACGAAATCCCAGATCTGAAGCCCGGATTCTATCGCCTTCAAGTTGCGTTGCCGGGCTTCCGAACATTTGTCGCCGACCGGACGCTGCTGGATGCCGGACAAACGCGAAGGATTGACGTCGTGCTCCAGATCGGAGAAACCAGCCAGACGATTAACGTTGTCGCGGGAGTCTCGGTCATTACTACTGAAACTGGAACCATCGGCGGCGAGATCGAAAGCAAGAAGTTCGCCGATCAGCCTGCCGTCGATGTTTATCCTTCGCCTTTGGCGTTGTTGACGACAGTTCCTGGAATTCAAGGCAACGGCTGGAACCTGGTCATTTCCGGAGTGGGCCGCAACCAGCAGACGTGGGCCATGGATGGAATCGCCAATGACACTGCGGGAGACCAGAATGACAATCCGAACTTCTATGAGGGCGTGCAGGTCACCACAGTTATCGGCGGCGCCGACAGCTCCCGCTTGACTAATTTCAACATGGTTTCTAAGCGTGGCGCCAACGAGTTTCATGGCGGAGTTTTTTATCGGCACTTTAATTCAGGGCTCAATGCCCGGCAGTTCTTCGAGCAGCGAAAAACGCCGTTCATACAGCACGAATGGGACGCGGAGGCAGGCGGGCCCATCTTCAAGAACAAAACCTTCTTCTATGCTTCCTGGTTCCACCAGATCATCCCGCTCGGTTCCTTCCAACTGAGGAGTGTGCCAACACTGAAAATGCGTCAAGGAGATTTTAGTCAGATCTCCAGGCCGATTTTCGATCCGATTACCGGAGAGCGGTTCCCCAGCAACATCGTTCCGGCTAACCGAGTCAGCCAGGTGTCGCAGAAAGTCCAGGACCTTTACTACCCCAAGCCGAATGTCGGCGATGAAAACACGTTGACCAACAATTTTGGTTGGGTATTCCCGTACAACTCCGACCTTTATAAAGGAGACTGGCCGTTTATCCGCATCGACCACAACCTGACGAAGAACAACAGCCTGTTTTTCCGGTGGGCCCAGCGGAAAACACCATACATCCGGCCTGGAGGAACACCCGATCTAACCTGGACGCAGGCGCGCGATCACCGGCAAACGGTCGCTTCCGACACATACGTCTTCTCGCCCCATCTCGTCAATACTTTCACCTTCGGCTGGCAGACCGACTTCCTGCTCATCGGCGAACAAGAAAAAGGATTTACGCCTCTGTTTGGAGATGATGTCGTCAAGGCGATTGGCCTGCAGGGAGTCAATCGAAGCGGCTACCATACGCAGGGATTTCCCACGATTGCCGTCAGCGGTCTGTCGACGTTGAGCAGCAACAACGGCGGACTCGACAACATCAATGTTGATAACTGGGCCCGCACCTGGGAGGACTCAGTTACCTGGTCGCTGGGAAAGCACGTACTTAAGTTTGGAACCGAACTTCGCCAGTACAAAAACCGCAACCCCACAATCAGCGCTGATGTCTACGGCAACCTCAACTTTAACGGATCATCGACCGCCAATGGCGCAAACACCGGAATCGGCTACGCCGACTTCTTGCTCGGCTTCCCGTTTAGTGCCACACGTTTGGACCCGCTGGTAAACCGCAAGTCCACCGATAGGCAGTTCGGCCTTTACGCGACCGACTCGTTCAAAGTGACACAGAAACTGACGCTCGATTACGGGTTGCGCTGGGACTACTACGGCAGGCCAGAGTTTTTAGATGGCTTGATGTACAACTGGGATTCGGCAACCGGCAACGTGATCGTGGCGTCCGACGCAATGTCCAAGATCCATCCGCTCTATCCCACCAACAGAATCAAAGTGGTGTCCGGCGATGTGGTGCCCAAGGCGGATATGAAAAACTTCAGGCCACGGATTGCGGCCGCTTACCGCTTGACCGACAAGACGGTGTTGCGCGGAGGCTACGGCGAGTACACCGAGTCGCTTGGGGCCTTCGCCCGGTTGCTGGGGGGCGGGCCCTTCCAGCTGTCGGAGACCTACCAGAACAACAAAGTAAGCGGCGTGCTGCAGTCGCCGGTCCTGGCGCTTCCCAACCCGTTCCCGGCAAGCGCGGCGACGGCCGTCATCCCGAGCCAGAGCATCCAAGGTTACCCGATGCAGACGGATAATGGCACGTATCGGCAGTACAACTTCAGCGTTGAGCGCCAATTCCACGACATTGGACTGCGCGTTTCCTACATCGGGACGCGCGGGTCCGGTCTCAACTACAACCTGAACGTCAACAAGCCTCCGGCCAGCACCACGCCTTTCACACCATCCCGGCGGCCATATACGCAGTTTGTCAACACCACCGTGACCCGGGATGACGGCCTGTGGCACTACGATTCGTTCCAGGTAGAGGGTCATCGAAGGGTCGGTTCGTTTACGTTCAACGCCCACTGGACCTGGTCGAATAATATGATCAACTATGGGATCCTCGAAGATCCCTATAACGTGACCAACCGCTGGTCGCGCGACACCGTTGACCGGCGCCAGTATGTGGTTGCGTACACGACCTGGGAGGTTCCCGTGGGGAGAGGCCGGCGCTTCCTGGCGGATGCTGGGGGGATCGTCAATCAAGTGCTTGGCGGCTGGAATCTGCAGTCGATCAGTTACTTCGCCTCGGGGCGGTATTATTCGCCATCTTTCTCGGGTTCGGACCCGTCCAACACCGGCACGACGGGCGGCCTGCCTGATCGGGTGAGCGATGGCAACCTCTCGGGTGACAAACGGAATTACGACGTATGGTACGATCCTACGGCCTTTAAGGTGCCGGCGGCAGGTCATTTCGGCAACAGCGGCGTCAATATTCTTGTGGGGCAGCCCCTGAATGCGCACCACGTGAGCATAGCCAAAGTTTTTCCGTTGACCGAGCGATTCAAGATGACGTTTACCAGCGAGATCTCCGACCTGTTCAACCATCCGCACTTCGATAGCCTGCAAACCAACATCTCCAACCCCAATCCGGGCAAATTCACCAGCACCATACCGTACTACAACCCGGAGAAGCAGGGCTTCCGCCAGATCGCGATGAAACTGCGAGTGGAGTTCTAGCACCGCAAATGACTCAGGGGAGAGCGCTCGCTCTCCCCTGCCTGAAGTTTCCACATTTCCGCACGATAGTAGAGACGGTGCGATGCGCCGACTTGAGGAGAGCGTCCGCTCTCATCTGTAAGTTTGGGCATTTCGGATAGGTGGTACCAGCTAAGCCGCGGAGCGGCGTATTGGGCAGGCCCGCCTGCAGTTCCCATCAGAACCGCACCCGTCAGAACGTATGAAAAAAATCAGAACCGCGCCCGTTAGGGCGCGCGCGGTGAATCTAACAAGATTTGCAGAAATCTTTTTAAGTTCCTACCGGCTCACAGCGTCTTGTGGGCGCCGCGGCGGGCAAGGCTCTGATTTTTCTCGTGTTAATACAAGAAGAGGAGCGTGACTGCAAAGCAGGCACCGAGCAGATAGGGCCAGAATATTAGCTTGGGAATTAGGTTGTCACGAAATTGCGACAAGCCGCGGCCGGCGAGTGTGAACAACAGAGCATTTGCCGCAACTCCCAGGATGGCCGTGTACAGAACAAAATAAAAGTATTCGATATAGATGATAGTGCTGGAGCCGATCTTGCTGCGCAGATTGACTTGGGCGAGCAGCACCGGAAACAGCAGCGCGACGCTCGCACGCACAACGTCGGTCGCTTTGAAACCCGTGGCCGCGACCTTTGAGGTTTCTTTGGACGCAACCACTACCAAACCGAAAAGCAGACAAGCGACGACGATAATGGGCAGGACTGAAGAAATGAACGGATCCAGGAATTGCCGCCGCGCTATGACGGTAAAGTCGAGTTCGTAGGGCTTCGACTGCTCCAAGCCAGTCTCCACTCCAAAATTCGTTCCGTAATTAACGGGCGCGTAAGTGAAGTAGCTCTGATCCAGATGCCAGCCAGGCAGGACCAGCGCCTTGTCGATGCCGGGCAACGACGACGGCGTCAGCAACTGGTAGGCTTCAAGGTCCGGAGTCAGGACGACGTTCTTGTAGAACTCCTTGGGGGCGATCCGGACCCGAACAACGGCGCGATCGAACGGGTACTTGATCGCCCCTTCGAAAGGCTCTCGAAGCGTAGCCTTGAAATCCCAGCCAATCACTTCCAGGCGATTCTCCTGGAGATGATATGCTTCTTTGGTTTCCAGAGAATCCGCGTCCGGCAGCCTGAATCCCGGGAACTGCCCTTTCCGGTCGCTGTCAAAGCGCTGCCAGATTTGCCCGGTGAGAGACACATCATTGGCCGTTCCAAAGCGCATTGTTCGGATGAAAATTCCGGTTTTAACCTGCATCGCATCGCTGTTTTCCGACGGATTTTTTGCGTTCTGCTTCAGAAACTTATTCAAACTTGCGTCGTTGAATATGTGCACGCCAATTTCCCCATTGCGGTCGGGGTAACGCAGCGTCAGCCACCAAATCAAAGGGATTCCGATGATGAACAGGCACGCAGCCGCCAGAACCGCATTCCAGAGGCTCTGATGTGTGGCCTCGTGACCTCGAAACCAGAGAACAGCCAACAGGATCAGGAACAGAATAGAGAAACAAGCGACGTTAATCAGTCCTCGCCGGATGACGCGCGGCTCCAACGCCACTTCATCCTGCATAAACACCGTTCCCAGCGACCAGCCCGCGACCGGAACCGGCTCGCTGAAGATCCATGTTGCCTGCCCGGTCACGCCACTGATGCTCTCCTCTTCCGCCGGCTGCCCGGCGACTGCCTTTTCGCCCAAACGCCGGCGCCCTTCCTCGTGACGCATGCGTGCCACGTCGAAAATTGTCCGATGGTTCTGCACGTAGTCATCGACCGGGTCTGAGAGATAGACGCCCTTTCTGGAAAGAAGAAAACCGTAGCCGGTTTGCCCCAGACTGAGACTGGACACGATCCGGTGGATTTGATTCAGCGACAGGTTGGTCCTCACCAAACCAATGGGTGACTTACTGGCGTCGCCCGGACGATAAAACGGCACAGAGTAGCCCTCCACCAGTGTCCTGGTTGCGGGGCCCAGATACGGCTCTCCCCAGTGCGGACCGCCTGCAGCAAGCCCCTCCTTGAACCAATCGTATTGGGTGTAGTCGTAGCGCGCCTCAAGCTGAAACTCTTTGAGGTTTTGTCCCTCTCGCGCCACGTGTGGAGCAAACAACCTGATCTGTGGATCTTTGGAGTAGGGAGTGTAGGCCATCCCTATTTCAAACAGGTCGGGGTTTTCCTCCAGGGCGCGCTTCATACGCGCCCGTATGCCCTCATCTTTCAGCGCGCCGGAGGTCAGATCGCGGGCGATTTCGTTCGCCACCGGCGTGAGGTTTATCAGCCTTGCATTGATTGTTCTGGCCTGCTCAGTCGCGATCGCCCGGGCGGTTTCCTTTGCTTGGCCCAGCACGCGTCGCTGCAACAGCGCCTGTTGCACGGAAAGCGCCGCCACCGCGATGCCAGACAGGATACAGAGCACGAGCACAGCCTGGAATGCACGGTGCCTCCACTTGCCGGTATTCATCTGGTGGTCTCGTAGAGCGCGCTACGGCTAGGTGTCATCGACGTCACTAGACTCAAGTCGGTAACAACTGCACTTTTTAAAATTTGAAATGGGAGACCAAAATAACGGCCTAGTACAATTATACAGAAAACATTTACAATTCTAGCTTAGTGAAAGAAAGGTAACGCCTCTAAGCTCACCCGGGCGGCTGAATTTTCACTAGGACAAATCCCCTCTATGGGACTTCCGTGGTTTTCCAAAAATCCACTTTGGCGAGATACCGTGGCCTTTGTCTTCGCCCTTCTTCTATCACTGTCGGCCGGATGTGGAGATCGATCAGAAGCCGAGAAACTGGCAAAGAGCGGCGTCGTAACTGCCAACAACCTGGCCGACTACTACGATTCTTTGGCCCGAGATACCCTCGACATCTGGGAGATGCAGGCCTTTTACGATGCGCTTCCTGCAGACGGCTTGACGGCAGCTCAATCAAGACAACTGCAGATGTCGACGGCTCAAGAGAGTTTATTGCAGCTGCGGATCAGTGCGCTGAACCGCAGGGCGAGGCTGGCCCGTCGATTGGCGTCAAGCTATAGCGCGCTGCTGCAACTTTCTTCCTACAACGTCTCGGCAGAGGTAAAGGGCGCTGCCACGGGTCTGGGAGAGGAACTAAAGGTGGACTTTCCAAGCATGCCCGGGAGTTCTCTGGTAGCGTCCAGTTTATTCGGAAATATCATCGGAGATTTGGCTCGGTTGGAACAATCCAGAGACATCAAAAAGGTTGCCAAAGTTCTTCTGGATGCGGTCACAAAACTCAAGGCAATGTTCGAAAATGAAGAAGAGGCTTACCAATCTATTGAGAGGGACCGAGGCAGCCTCTTCAACGATGTCACAAAGTATCTGATCGAACACAAATTGGTGATCGCCTGGCCGCTTGCCAGGAAAGTTCCCGATTCCCTCGGGTTAGAGTGGGCCAGTCCTTCGACGCCGGTCGAGGACCCAAGAACTATTGCCGCGCTCATCCAGGTAGCAAAGGTGCGCACCTTGCGGCTGGCAATGCTTTCCTCTGCTGCAGCCGGCAGCACCGAGCAGTCTCTCGCCTCGCTTCTTGATGGACACAGAAGGATTCTCGCCGGTGAGCCGCTCAGTCCAGACCAGATATTAGACGCAGTGCAAAAAGCGCAGGCATACCTTGATGAAATCGCCAAGCTTAGAGGCATAAAGAAGGACGCCGACAAGAAATAAAGGGATGCCAGAGTCATGAACGATACGCTGCGAGCCCTCGAACAGCAGTACTTCGCGTTGAGGAGCAATCGCGACGACTTGCTGAGCGCATGCACGACCGGCGAACAGCGCCAGCAGGTAATAGATACTTATAAGGAAGCGCAAACGAACTACTTCAAGGCAATCAACGCGGTCTTTGATGAGAACGAACCGCAAATTAAGGCTTTGACTGCCGAAGTCCAGCTAGCCCAGAAACAACTCGACACAGCGCTCCAGGATCTTAAAAACATAGCCAAGACGTTGAAGGTCATCACGGCTGCGGTACGGCTTGGAACCTCCCTGGTCGCACTTCTTGTCTGATTTTTGCCTTGTCCTCCTGTCGCCCCTTGGTTTATGAGTTGGAAATTGACATCGGTTCCAAGCTGCGGCGCGTGTTGCGCCCTCGCCCAGCAAAAATTGAACCTCTACACCCATGGAGAAGTCTAAACAGTAAACCACACCGAAGGAGGGAGCATGTGGCACCCACGCCTGCTTCAATTCGTTGGATTTTTCCTCCTTGCAGGTCTAACTCCTGCGCAAATTGATTCCGAGTTTGGAAGAGATCCAGAAAACTGGACCAAAAACAGCCTGATACGCCGGCAGGCTGAATTCCAAGAGCCCCCAATCGCTCTCTCTTCAAACGATCGTCAAGCGCCGCTAGTGTTAGACCAAGCCAGGATTCAGTATCGCCTGCAACCGGCGCCCGGAGAGCTCCTGCTGCCGATCAGGAACAACACCGTACAAAACTTGTCGGTTGCTGCCAAAGTGGAAATGTTGGACGTGCAGGACCGAGTTCTCGCCCAAGCCACCAAGCACGCAGTTCTGGATCCGGGGTTAAATGGCGTCAGCATTACTGTGGGACCACCTGCCCCCTCCGATGAGAGGCCCGACCACAGCGAGTTTCTCTGGTACCGCTTCCATTGGCAGATTTCCACCAAAAATCAACTCAGCAACGTCGTGCCTGCCCAGGAAGGGTACCTTGCGTTGTCGCAAATCAATTCCGATCTGTTTGA
This sequence comes from Acidobacteriota bacterium, assembly GCA_036505615.1. GTDB lineage: Bacteria > Acidobacteriota > UBA6911 > JACQSX01 > JACQSX01 > DASXTB01. The sequence goes on along the minus strand of DASXTB010000480.1, from coordinate 20,509 downwards.
AATCAACGTCGCCGCGGCATCCGAAGTACGTACCGGGCACACTTATCATAACGTTGTACGCGCTTATCATCCCATTTCCCTTCATCCTGTCGCCGGCGTTGCTGTTAAAGGCACGATGACCTTCGGACCACGAACCGAGTGGAATTCGAGCGCGTTGACAGACGAAAATGGGGCCGCTACTTTGGTATTTCCTCAGATAGATGCAATTTCTGGCGAATCGGGAGAGGTCAAGTTCGTAGCCAGCCTCGGCGACTACCAGCAGCACGCCGTTATCGAAGTAAAGCGGGACAGACGAGCAAGAATCCTGATCAGCACTGACAAGCCGCTGTACCAGCCGGGTCAGATATTGCAAACGCGAGCCATCTTTTTTGAGCCCGGCGGCAAGCCGCTGGCCAACCTTGCTGTTCGATTTCGAATCAAGGATTTTGAATCAAAGACCGTTAACACACTGAGCGCGAAGACATCGCGATTCGGTGTAGCAGCGACTGACTGGCAGATTCCAGACAATGCCCGCCTGGGAGACTATCGAGTATACGCACAGATTACCGCCGGCGCGTACGAGGGAGTGGAAGACGATCGACAGGTTTCTATTTCGCGGTACGAGCTGCCTTCTTTTTCGGTTGACGTCAAGACCGACCGCCCTTACTACCTCCCAAACCAGGAACCACAAGTCGAAGTGGCGGCCCGCTATTTGTTTGGAAAGCCCGTTACGAGCGCTGATGTGCGTCTGGTGCGTGAGAAGTTCAGCCATTGGAGCCCTCGCAAGGGCTCGTGGGATTCTCGAGAGGAATCACAACGTTCCGAAATGCTGCCTGACGGGCGTTGTCTCCTTCGAGTGCCGATACCGTCCGCATTTTGGGACTTTAAAGACGGATGGCGCTCATACCCCTACGCTGCATATGTCACCGACACGACCACAGGCCGCACCGAGCAGCGGCGGTTCACAATTCGTCTCACGCGTCAGGAAATTCACATCGAGGTTTCAGCTCCCAATTCAGGTCCGGGTTTTCCCCTTCGTCTGCATGTGCAAACGGCTTACGCCGACGGTACGCCTGCTCAATGCAGGGTAACTCTTAGACAGAAAGACGATCGCAGTGCAGTTACAACGGTTCAAACGAATCGATTCGGTTTGGCCAAGGTTGCTCTCCCGAAGCCAAAGGCATCCTCATCAAGCAGCGAATTGAACCTTGTAATAACCGCCGAGGATGGCGCAAAGAAAACAGGGAGGCGAATACGCGACGTTTGGCTGCGCGAAAGCGACATAAAAATTACCACAGCTAAGACACTGCACCGCCGAGGCGAGCCAATCGTTGCACACGTTGAAGCCGACTCTAGCGTCGAGGCTGTCGAGCTCAGGCTCATCGCAAGATCCCAACTGGTTGACTCGCATGTGATCCGCTTGCGAGACGGCGCCGCAGATTTGAACTTCCCCTACCGCGATGATTTCGAAAAAGAGATGCATTTGCTGGCATACGATGCTGACGAAGAGGAGGCATACTATCCTGCTGCGTCTACAACCGTGCTGTATCCGTCACCTGACCGCCTCAAGGTCGAAGCGCATAGCGAACACCCCGAATACCGTCCCGGAGAGCAGGTGAATCTCGGGCTGACGTCTACGGACCGCAAGGGCGCTGCCGTCGAGAGCGCCCTGGGAGTGGTGGTCACTGATAAGGCTGTGACAGAAAGGGCGAAATCTCGTGAAGAATTTGGCCTTTCACGAAGTTGGTTTCGCTGGTTTTGGGTGGACGATCAAGAGATCGCCGGCATTTCCAGAGCCGACCTGCTCAAGCTCGACTTAGCCGAGCCGCCCCCAGCGGATCTAGACCTGCTGGCCGAATTTCTGGTCCACAAGCGCTCCTATTACTATCCACCCTTTGCAAGGCCGGCCGCGGATCGGTTCGAGCGAAAGCCCGCTGTAGTTTTCAAGCCATGGTTTCAGAAGCGAATCGAAACAGACCAGATTGAAATGTTGTTGCTGCGCCGGCTCAGCAAGGCCGCTTCAGTTCCTGGGGATCATGCTTCGCTCTGTGCGGCCTTAAAACCGGAATTTGATTTGGCAAAGTGCGCCGACCCATGGGGAAGGCCGCTGTATTCGGAATTCAAACGGGAGCAGCAGAGTTTCTTGTTAAAGAATCCGCCCACCGGCACATCAAGCCGAACTGCCAGCAGAGAAAAGAGAGAAGTCCTTCAGCAGATAGAAGTGGTGACGCTGAAGAGCGCGGGGCCCGATGGACGCTTACACACCGGAGATGACTTCGAAGTCGCTCAATTCTCTTTGATCGCCTCCATGGTTGATTCGAAGACTCGCCAGCCGATCCTCTTCGGAGGCGGCCGGCAAGCGATGGGGACAATAAAGGGAGTCGTTCGAGACATGTCGCCAACTTCGATTCCCGGTGTCCAAGTAAAGATTGTCAACAAGCAGAGTCTGCAGGAAACGCAGGCCGTTACCGATGATCATGGAGAGTATGCCGTTCTGGTGACGCCCGGAATATACAAAATTCGGTTTTCACTGCCAGGATTCAGGACTTCAATTCTCAATCAAGTGCCGGCCAGGGCAGGTCTGGTGACGGTGTCAAACTGCCGGCTCGTGGTTGGTGAAATTAACGAAGCTGTGACGGTCAATGCCACGGCAGGGGATGTCATGACGAGCCGATCAGAAGGGGGCGGGTTTGGTGGCGGGGTAGGCAATGGCGAGGGCCCTGCAGTCCCGCCTCGGCTGCGGCAATCTTTTCCGGAAACCTTAATCTGGCAACCGCTGCTAGAGACCGATAGAGACGGAAAGACGAGCTTGACTTTCAAGCTTGCCGACAACATCACCACATGGCGGCTGTCAGTTATTGCCTCGGACATCGAAGGCAACACAGCGACCGGCGAAACAGAAATCCGATCGTTTCAGCCCTTCTTCATCGATTACGATCCACCTGTAGCGCTGACCGAAGGAGATGAGGTTCATCTTCCGGTGGTCGTGCGCAATTATCTCGACGAAGCGGCGAGCGTCCACGTGAGCTTCCAGACGGATTCAAAGCTCCAGGTTCTGGGTGGCAGTGCAAAGGAACTTCGGCCAGAAGGGAGTCAGGCAGCAAGTGATACCTTTCAGGTTCGCGCGGCATCGGGTTCGGGCGCAGCCGCCACACGCGTTACAGCCACAGGAGTCGCCGGCGATGCCGTCGAAAAGAAAATCCAGATCCGGCCCGATGGCGAGGAAATTGCACTCAGCACCGGTGACGCCTTTCGAGATCGCACGGCGCTGACGGTGAAAATACCGCAAGACGCGATCATGGGAACTATCCGGGAGGAGTTGAAGATTTACCCCGACTTGATGAGCCATGCGTTTGAGGGAATTGAAGGAATCCTGCGAAGGCCGTACGGTTGTGCAGAGCAGACGATCTCTTCGACCTACCCGAATTTGATCGTCCTCCGCTACTTGGAAGGACGCGGAGAAGATTACGCGCCTGTTGGCGGCAAGGCGCTGTCGTATTTGCGCAAAGGCTATGAGCGGCTGCTTGGCTATCGTAGCGAGAGCGGAGGATTTGCGTATTGGGGCAAGGGGGAAGCGGATGTGGCGTTAACGGCGTACGCCTTGCGCTTTCTCAGCGATGCCAGACACTTCATTGACGTCGATTCCAAAGTGATTGAGGAAGCTCAAAACTGGCTGACGCGCCAGCAATCGGACAATGGAAGCTGGCCGCAGAGCAGGCACTTCCACGGGAAAGGAGACACGCTCAAATTGACAGCCGGCGTGGCTGCTGCCCTTGCGATGGCGCGAGTGGACGTTACACCGACCGCTTCAGCTCACGATTCGACAGCCGCAACTGAGGCCATCCGCAAGGCCCTAAAGTACATCTCCGCGGAACGTCACTCCACTGATGATGCATATCTGCTGGCAAGGTATGCCCTCGCGGCGGCCGAGAGCGGGCAATCTGACGACGCGGCGAAGGCAATTGAGGAGCTTCGCGCCAAAGCTCACGACGAGAAGGGTATGGTCTGGTGGGAAACGGGATCGACGACTCCGTATTACGGTTGGGGCCTGGCTGGACGCCTGGAAACAACGGCAGCCGCGTTGCAGGCGATTCTTCGCGTGCGGCAGTCGGGTCCAAGAGGCGAGCTCGATTCGCAGACCGAAATGCTGGTAAATCGAACATTGCGATTCCTGGTGCAAAACAAGGATCGCTTCGGAGTATGGCACTCCACGCACGCAACCGTAAATGTGCTTGAGGCGCTCTTGGCGGCCCGAGATTGGCTGAGCAGAACACGCACGGTTGAATCGGGGGTGCGCGTTTTTGTGAATGGCCAGCCGCTATCCAACCAGTCGCTTGCCGCTTTGCCTAAGCGGCAGGACCCTCTCATTTTAGATTTGACGAAGCATCTATCAACCGGCGCCAATCAGGTGGAGATCCGAGCGGAAAGAGGATCGGCTCTGATGACGGCGCAACTGGTCTCCTCGTTCTACGTGCCCTGGAAAAAAGCGAGCACTGCGTCTCATTCCAACCGCGCCGTGTTTGACGGACAATCGCTGCAACTCGATGTGAGCTTCGATAGAACTGAGTTGCAGGCGGGACAAGAGGTGACTTGCAAAGTTGGCGTGCAGCGCGGGGGTGAAGAACGCTTCGGAATGCTCCTCGGTGAAATCGGAATTCCACCCGGCTCCGAGGTGGACCGTGGGTCGCTTGAGAGCGCGGCAAAATCGGATGCCTCGCTCGGCAACTATGACGTGTTGCCGGATCGCGTTGTTGTTTATCTCTGGTCATGGCGCGACAAGCAAAGCTTTAGTTTCAAATTCCGTCCGCGCTTTGCGATGAAGGCTCAGAGCGCGCCCTCGGCGCTGTACGACTACTACAACCCTGAAGCACGAGTGGTGCTGCAACCCGCGTTGTTTGTGGTGCGTTAACGCGAGCCTTTTTCCTTGGGTCTTGCTGTCTTGTTCCAGTCCACCGGTCCTTCCACAAATCGCTGCTGGAGTTTCTTCAATGTATATGCGTTGCCCCGATCAAAAAATTGATAGGTTTTGTCCCAATCAGGGCCCGGCTTCCAGCCGATCATCGACTCGCTGACTTTCACCTTCTTGTTCCCCAGATCTTCGAACTCAAGAACGGAGAACAGAGTTCCCGCCTGGCGCGGCCCAGGCGGGAATTGATCCGTCAGGCCGATCTTGATGGAAAACATCTTCAGCGGGATGAAGCTTAAGACTTGATTGTAGATCGTACCGGGATCGCCGATTTTGCTTCCCACAGCGTAGTTGGAATGAAACTTGCCTCCTGCCTTCAACTCCACTTCGACCACGGGAGCCATAAACGACCGCAGCCCTTCTGCAGTTGTCAGCGCGCTCCAGGCTTCTTCCGGCGTGGCGTTGAGAATCACTTCATGGCGAAGCACTCTTTCCCCGGCAGGCGTGACATAGGATGTGTTCACCACATCGTTGGGCAGAGAGTTGCTGTCGGATGGGCTGCGCCGCAATTCGACTTCGATGACATTGATCGACCCGTCGTCCCGGATGATTTCAGAGCGATTGAGAAGACGGTCGTTTCCCAGGTGCTGGATGGTGCTGCGTTTGGGGCTGTTGTGAATGGGGTTTTCGAAGAAAAACGTCTCGCCCTCACGCTTGACGCCTCGAAGCAAGATGGCCTCGCTCTTTTCCAAAGGGCTCAGCTCCGGGGTGAAATGGCGCACTTGTAACGCCACCCCGTCCGCGGTTTGGCGCAGAGACATGAATTCCAGGACGAGCGTCCTGTCTCCATTATATAAATGAAACATCCCCATCATTAAGCCAGCCCGGGCTGCCGACCATTCCTGTTCGATCTTGCCGGCCTTTATCTCGCCGGTCCACCTTCCTACGAGGAAGGCAAAATCCGAGAGCTGCATTGCTTGTTCACTTGCCGGCGCGCTGTGCGCAAAGGCAACAGTTAAGAGCATGGATCCCGCGATCAACGCTCGCAGGATGTTGGTTCGGTAAATCATAAATGCCTCCGATTTGTGGGTTTCTTTTTTGTAGGCTTTCGCGGCGTCTTCGCAATGGGTGTGGACATAATGCGGCTAAAATAATCGCGTAGTTGTTCCACTGCCATATCGAACGGCTTGACGCTGCGATGAGAACGCGACTGCATCACCCCTCCCTCCATCACGGTCAACACAAAACGGGACAGCTTCCTCCGATCAAGCTCTGGAGGCAGCCTTTCGCCGGCATCATCCAGACAGCTTTGAACAGCATCGGCCCATCCGTCGAAATTCATCGCGATCTTCTTGTGGACTTCCCGCTGCTCCGGGTCGATCTCCAACGCCAGCCGCCCGATGGGGCAGCCGTAAGTGCAATCGGTCATCAGTATCAACTCCCGATAACGAGCCAGAAGGCCAAAGATCCGGCTGACGGGGTCTCGCGTTTTTTTCCACACGGGCACCAGCAACACCGGCTGCAACATCTCCGCATAGCGGTCCAGCACCGCGAGCAATAGATCTTCCTTACTCTTGAAGAAGTAATAGAAGCTGCCACTGTTGACCTTGGCCCTGCGCAGCAGCTCCGCCATGCCCGTGTTGGCGTACCCTTTCTCCCAAAAAAGGTCGATCGCCGATTGAAGAATGCGGTCGCGTGTAAGATGCTGGCGTCCCATGTTACTTGAACGATCAACTAAATACACCAGAGGGCAGTTTGGTGTCAAGGAAAATGACAATGGCAACATGCCTCTCACCATTGCCATGCGTAAGTGCCTGCTAAGATTCGATTCTGCTTGTCAGGAGTGCTGTTTTGGGCGCGCACGGGGGCACGGGTCTACTGAGCTTTGGCCAGGAAAGCTTCGATGCTTCGGATGAGGGCCTGCTGATCGCGTCGAGGCAGTTGTTCGAGCTGTTGGAGCTTGCGAGCGCCTAACCACGAAGCCTGTCACCGCGCGGCTCGCGTATCCCCAGTGCTTCATTGGCTTGCATCTTTACTCCGGGGCGCGAGCAGCATTTCGCATCCTGCATCCAACCCAGGGTCTCGAATCAAAAAGGTCTTTAACCGTTTCTTCCTCCAGGCTTGATACTTCGGCCGAGTGGTAACAGTGGTTGCAGACACAAATAAATCCGCGCTGTCTGTCCTTGCTCTTGACCTTCACGATGATATCCGTGCGAACTTTGTTCCCGGCACTAACAATGAGAGGGAATCTATCCGGAGTGTCGTCGCCGATTTTGATTGCCAAGGCTGTCTGGGACGAGCAGTGCTTGCATTTCACGTTCTGACAAATGGTAACTCTGAAAGCCAACAGCTTTCAATTTGGCAAGACCACCCTGCGGGTGCTTGCAAACCTGTTAGATTCTCCCCCGCGCCCCCGCGGCGGGGGGGGGGCGCGGTCCTGATTTGGGCAACACGCCCGTGCCGAGCGCAGGCCCGCCGGCATGGCCGCGTGCGGCTTGACAGGGAAGCACTCATTGATACAGTGAAACACTGGGTGTTCAGTGGCTCGGAAGCCTGCTGAATGTGGCGGGTATTTTTCTTTCGATGTCTGGAGACATTTGCCGATATCTACAGTGATGACAGAACACGAACAGGCTGAAGTGGAGCGAATCGAGGAACAGAGCGACGTCAGAAGAGCGCTCGACCAAACGTCGCCTGCGCGGCAAACGCCCAAAGCGGCCGCCCAGCGGTCCGACAAGATGTGGCTGGCCAGTTATGCTCTGGTGCTGGTCCTGTTGGGCGGCATTCGTTATCTGCTCAAGATCGGGATCATCCCGATCGCCTCCAATTATCTGGGCGCTGCCCAGCGGCTTACCGTCGGAGCCATGTTATTCGTGGTGGTTTTCGCCTCGGCAAGAACGATTAGTGTCTACTGGATCACTCCCATAGAGAGCACAGTCTCGCGCTACAATCTGAGACGAATCCTAAGACTGGTGATGGGACTGCTTCTTGCCTTGATCGTGGTATCGATCATTTTTGTGAATTGGTATACGACAGTTGTATCTTTGGGTTTGATCTCACTGATACTCAGTTTTTCGCTGCAGACCCCCATCACCAGCTTCATTGGATGGATCTATATTTTGTTCAGAGAGCCGTACCGGGTGGGCGACCGGATAAAAATCGGTGACTCCACTGGAGACGTCATCGACGTCGGTTATCTGGATACGACGCTCTGGGAATTTGGCGGAGAATATCTCTCCACCGATCATCCCAGCGGACGAATCATCAAATTTCCCAATTCCGAAGTGCTGCACTCGCCCGTATACAACTACTCATGGCCGCTGTTTCCCTATATCTGGAATGAGATCAAATTCCAAATTGCTTACCAAAGCGATTTGGAATTTGTAGCCCAGACGATGAAAGAAATCGCTGAGGAGGAGCTGGGCGAACCGATGATGGAGCGAGTAAAAGTCTATCGAGACTTGCTGGCGAAGACTCCGGTGGATGAATTGACAGTGCAGGAGCGTCCACAGGTGATGTTTCGCGTGCACGAAAATACCTGGCTGGAAGCAATCGTCAGATACCTGGTTTCACCGAAAGAAGCGGGGCGAGTTAAAACGGCGCTGATCAGGAAAATGCTGGCCAAACTGAATGCCGCACCCGATCGCGTGTTATTTCCAAAGGGCAACTCAAGATGAGCTGCTACGCCGTGGGTGGCTTGGAGGCTGTCTCAAGAATAATGAAACCACGGGGAACACTGGGAACACGCGGCAGCAAGGCCGCAACCAAGGCGTCATTGGTCATCAGTCATAGGTCATCCCTAAAAACCTTGCTAAAAAACAAGATGTGACACGTTTGTATCACGGGGACCACAAGGGCCTTCGAAATTGGCGGCAAATCCTGTTGAAAAACGAATCGTTAAATTCCCCGTATTTCCGGTGTCCCCCGTCGTTCGTTAGTTTTGAGACACTCTCCTTCCTCAGGAGCGACGGTCGTCTTTACTTGAATCGGAGAAGCCTGTCTGACCTGGGATCGCATCCGCTGCTTTCTTGACCGCCCCCGCAATAACAGGAATTTTGTCTCTGCTGAATCTGGTCGTCGGTCCGGCAACGCTGATCGCAGCCAGCGGTTCCTGCTTGTAGTTGAGGACGGGAGCGCTAACGCAGCGGGCTCCCGCTACACTTTCTTCTTCGTCAATGGCGTAGCCCCGGCGGCGGGTCTTTTCAAGTTCCTCTTCCAGCAGCCCTGCGTTGGCGATGGTATGGGGTGTGAGAGATTGGAAAGACTGAATGCTTAAAACTCTTTTCCTTTCCTCTTCAGGAAGAAAGGCAACCAGCGCTTTGCCAAGCGCTGTCGAATAAATGGGGCGGCGCATTCCAACGTGAGAGGCAAGCCGGAACACATGGGGACTCTCGATGACATCCACATAGAGAACCATGCCCTCATCCAGCACCGCAAGATTGACAGTCTCCTGCGTCTCTCTCCACAGCTGGCGCAGAGCAGGCCGCGCCATCTCCTGAAGCGTCGCGCGATGGTCGCTGCCTGCACCTAGCTGCAGCAGTTTCATGCCGAATGAGTAGTGGCCGTCTTCATCGCGAAATAGGTACCCTTCGCGCTGCAAGTGAGACAGAAAACGATAAGCGGTGGTTTTATTGATCCCCGTCATCTTGGAAAGGTCTTTCAGATGCAGCGGCAAAGGAGAGGATTGAATCGCCTCCAGAATTCTAAGCACCTTGCTGATGACACCAACATCAGCCGACTTCGGCTTCTGGGCGGAACTAGTTTCGGCTTTCCTGAGTTGACGAATAGGCATGACAGCGCTCACTGTAACACAACCCGAGCGCTTTCAATATTCAAATTCAAGGTCAAGAACTGAATAATGGTTTCGTCTAAAACTCGCTTCGCTCTAGGCCCGAAGCGATATAATCAGTGTTTCTGCGCTCAATAACACGTCAACTTGTTGAACCAAAAAGTTGGACGTCGTTTCATATATTGAATTTAGATTCATTCCGTAAATTCTGCTCTTGACAACTCCCTAAGCGGTCTGCCAGACTCCCGCCAATCCTGGAACTAGGAGGTTGAAAATCCGCGACAGATGCAGTCTTGCAGCTTGGACCCCATATCGACAACGTTAGAGAACGTGCCAAAAATCAATTTGATAGTAGGGCGGTCCCGCGTGGCCGTCCGGACCCGTGCGCCTTTATTGGAAAACGGGCGACCACACAGGGTCGCCCGTACAGATGAAATCAATTTTTTTCGGACTAATTCGGACTAATGATGTCTGATCAACCCGCCGTAAAGACGGCGGGCCTTAAACCCTCCGGGGAAGGCCGCTGAAGCGGCCCGCTTTCACGCTCTAATGGATCATGGATTCAGTCAATTACCAGCTCTTTGGTTGTGGCCTTACGGACGCTGTAGGAACGTGAACGTGATCGTGGTCGTCAACGGCCGATCAGAATTAAGCACGTCATATCATGATGCTCGTTTCAAAGGAGAACATATGTCCTTTCCTTTTCCTCCATACACTAAGCAGTTACTGGTTTTTCTCATCGTCTTGGCATTCGGCGTAAACTTGATGGCCCAAACGGTTACCGGAACGATTTCCGGGACGGTTGTGGACGCATCCGGCTCGGTGATCGTCGGGGCTACCGTCACGCTGGTCAACGAGCGCACGGGCGATACTCGAACCCTTCTCAGCAATGATGAGGGCGCCTTCAGCTTCGCGGCCGTGCAGCCGGGCGTTTACACCGTAAAAGTGGAGCTGCCGGGTTTTCGCACATTCACTCGCGCCGGAAACGTTCTCAGCGCCAACGAACATCTGTCGGTGGGAAATCTCACGCTGAAGATCGGCGAGATGAGTGAGACCATTACCACCACTGCGGAAGGGACACCGGTACAGACGGACAGCACCGAACATTCCGCGCTGGTGACATCCAAACAACTGGAGTTGGTCTCGATCCGTGGTCGCGATGTGACCGAGCTGCTGCGCGTGCTGCCAGGCGTCACCTACAGAGAGCAGGGCGAGTCGGCCGGTAATAGCTTCGGCAGCTCTTCTCCAAACATCCAGGGCGGCCGCGACAGTTGGAACACGTTCAATGTCGACGGCGTCCGGGGCAACGATATGGGAAGCCCTCGAATCTTCAGCAGCACGGTCAACTTCGATGCCATTGACGAAGTCAAGGTGCTGCTCAACAGCTACCAGGCCGAATACGGAGGGAACTCCGGCGCTGCCGTCAACATCGTCACTAAGTCGGGAACCAGCGATTATCATGGCAGCGCTTACTGGTACAAGCGCCACGAAAAGTTCAACGCGAACAACTTCTTCAATAACGCCAATGCTGTCAAACGCCCCCGCTATCGTTTCAACACGTTCGGGGGGACGTTTGGAGGACCTGTCTGGCTTCCGCAGGATAAGCTCAAGGATAAGCTCTTTTTCTTCTACTCGCTGGAACTGGCCCAGAACCAGAACCCACAGCCGCTGCGGCAGGTCACCGTCCCCACCGCGCTGGAGCGGAAGGGAGACTTTTCACAATCACGCAACCAGGCAGGGCAACTGATTCTGATCAAGGATCCGCTCAGCTCCAGTCCGTGCACCACTTCGAATCAAAGCGGATGTTTTTCCGGTAATATTATTCCCGCCAATCGAATCAACCCCAATGGCCAGGCGATCCTTAACGTCTTTCCTTTCCCGAACTTCGTTGATCCGACCGGTAATTTCAACTACAACTTTCAGGAAAGCATTAAGATCCCGAAGCACCAGAATCTTCTCCGGGTTGATTACAAGGCATCGGAGAAAGACAGTTTTTATGTGCGCGGTTTGACTTGGTACGCCGACAATCAGGGTATTGCGGTTCCGGCGGGGACGGCTAATTGGGGTTTGTCCGGCCTCCACTACACGTTTACGGATAATGGCATTCTGGGAAACTGGACGCGTGTCATCAGTCCCACCATCGTGAATGAAGCTTCTCTGGGGGTGCGTCACAGCGTGGAAGATGGCCCGCCGCTTTCCGATGCCGAGTTGGCCAAGATGCAGCGGGCGACCTATGGCTTCAAGCTTGGCCAGTTCCATCCGGAGCTCAACCCGCTGGGAGTTATTCCTCGCGCCTCTTTTGGTTCGGTTCCCGTGAATCCGGCAGCGATTACGTATGACGGCCGCTATCCCCTCCGAGGCGCCGACACGTTTATTACTTTTGGTGACACAATTTCAATCATGCGCGGCGCGCATACATATAAGGGTGGTTTTTACTTCGAGCGCGCCCGCAATTACGAAGGCGCCACTGCAACATTCGCGGGCGACTTTGACTTTAGCCGCGACACCAGCAATCCAACCGATTCTGGCCACGGATATGCCAATGCCCTGCTGGGCAACTTCCGCCAATATACCGAGTCCACGACGCGCCCCAGCGGTGAGGGTCGCCAGAGCCTTGTTGAGTGGTTCGCCCAGGATTCATGGAAAGTCAGTCATCGCCTCCGCCTTGAATATGGCGCGCGTTTTGCCTGGTACCAGCAGTGGTATCACAATGTTCCCGCCAAGGCGGCCGCGTTCGCACTGGAGCGCTATGACCGCTCAAAAGCGCCGCTGTTGTTCCGGCCGGCCCTTGTCGGCAGCACGCGCGTTGCGCAGAACCCGGTGACGGGAGCGACTTTTCCGGCCGTGTTCATTGGCGCGATCGTGCCCGGCACCGGAGACCCGTACGACGGCATGGTCGTCGCCACGGATTCCAACTACCCACGGGGATTTAAAGAACCGCCCGGAATCCTAATCCAGCCGCGCTTCGGATTTGCCTGGGATTTGACGGGCAATGGAAAGACCGCGCTGCGCGCCAGCGTGGGCGTATTCCATAATTCTCGCACCACGGGCAACACAGTCTGGAATGTGATGCGGAATCCACCGATTCAGGACAACCCTCTCTTTTTCTACGGTTCAATGGACACGCTGCTTTCGGCAACGGGAGTGCTGGCCCCCAGCAACGTGCAGGGGTTCGACAGACACAGCGACACGCCCGTAACTTATAACTACACCATGGGCGTACAACACGAAATCGGGTTCAACACCGTGTTGGATGTCGCCTACGTGGGATCGGTCGGCCGTCACCTGCAAGGAACGGTGAACCTGAATACGCTGCCGTACGGCGCGAGATTTGATCCGAAGAACTTTGATCCCACTCTGTCCGGCAACAGGCCGCTGCCGGACAATTTTCTCCGGCCGTTTCCGGGCATCGGAAACATCACTTATTACGAGACCTCCTCCACGGCCAATTACAATGCGCTTCAAGTCGCGGCCAACCGGCGCTTCACTTCCAAGCTCCAGTACGGCGTCGCCTACACGTGGTCCAAGGCCATGGATTATGGGGACGGCGATACAGATGGTCTTGCGCTTTACCGCCCGCGCCGAGTCTGGAATTACGGAATGGCGGGATTCGACGAGACTCAAGTGATGGTCATCAACTACACCTATGACCTCCCTAAAGTGAGTAATCTCTGGAGTAACAGTGTTGTTCGATATGCGCTGGATGACTGGCAGATATCGGGCATCACTGCGTTTGCCAGCGGGCAGCCGCGAGGCGTGAGTTTTACGACGTCGGATAACGCCGACATCACGGGCGGAGGCGACGGCGCGCGAGTGGTTATCGCGGGAAATCCCAATCTGGACAGTGGAGACCGCGGTCTGCTCCGGTGGTTCAACACGTCAGCGATCAAGCGGCCCGCTCAAGGTGACCCCGGGAATGCGCCCAAGGATGTATTCCGGGGACCGGGTTTCAACAACTGGGACTTCTCGCTGTTTAAGGACATCCCGTTGGCGGAAAGGGCCAAGCTGCAGTTCCGTTGGGAGTTATATAACGCATTCAATCACACGCAATTCGATGGAGTCGACAACGCGGCGCGTTTTGATGCATCCGGCAACCAGATCAATACCCGATTTGGCCGGGTCACCAGCGCGCGCAACCCGCGCCAGATGCAGTTCTCGGCGCGTTTGACGTTTTGAGTTTTTGAAAGGAGTCGCCGTGAAACCCAATTCAATGTCCAGACGCGATTATCTGAAGCTCGTTGGAAGCGGCGCAGCGGTGGCCGCTTCCAATATTTCGTTCAATACAGCCGCACTGGCACAGGATGAGCGAGCCGATCGGGCCCGGCGTATGAAGTGGTGGCATGACGCGACATTTGGGATGTTTGTCCATTGGGGCCTGTACAGCGTGCTGGGCAGGCATGAGTGGGTGATGGAAAACGAAGCGATTCCCGTCAGGGAATACGAACAGCTCGCTCAGCGGTTCAAGCCCAAGCCCAATGCGGCGCGTGACTGGGCTCGTCTGGCGCGCCGCGCCGGCCAGAAATATATCGTCATGACAACCAAGCACCATGAAGGCTTCTGCCTCTTTAACACCGAAACGACCAATTATTGCGCGCCCAAACAAGGACCGGGGCGGGACTTGGTTAGGGAATACGTCGAGGCGGCGCGAGCCGAGGGTCTGCGAGTCGGCTTCTACTACTCGCTCATGGACTGGCACCATCCCGACGGAGCTCGATGCGCCGGCGATGAAGCGGCGCGCCGGCGCTTTGTCCAATATATCCACACCCACATCCGGGAACTGCTGACCAACTATGGGAAGATCGACATTCTCTGGTACGACGTGGCATGGCCGTTGGATCCACAGGGGTGGGAATCAGAAAAGATGAATAAGATGGTGTTCGAGCTGCAGCCAAACATCATCGTCAACAATCGAAACAAGCTGCCGGGCGACTTCTCCACGCCGGAGCAGAGGATCGAAGCTGCCCAAGGCGACCGCGCATGGGAAGCATGCATGACGATGAATGACAGTTGGGGTTATCACAAAGCGGATGACGCCTGGAAGACGCCCAAGCAGATCATTCGCAATCTGATCACCTGCGCCCGGGATGGCGGCAATTATCTTTTGAACATCGGGCCCAAACCGGACGGCTCGATTCCCGACGAGTCGGTGAGCATCCTTTCCACCGTCGGATCCTGGATGGAGAAGCACGGTGAAGCCATTTACGCCAGTGACCCTTGCCAGCCGCGCCGCTCCAACTACATGAGCTTCACGCGGAAGGGCAACACGCTTTACGCTCATGTTCATTTCTGGCCCGGAGATACGGTGATCATCGGAGGTCTGATGACGCCGGTCAAATCGGCCCGAATGCTTGCCAGCGGTGAGAAAGTCGATTTTCAGCAGGACAAGCTCCGAGTCAGGTTTACCGGCCTGCCGCAACGGGCTCCCAATCAGCCGATCACCACTCTCGCAATCGAGTGTGAAGGTGAACCGAAACAGGACAATCTCTCTGTGCGGAAAGACCGGCCGCGGGCGGAGGCGTGAGTGGGAGAGCGGTAGAGGGGGAGAGTGGGAGAGGGGGTGAGCGGGGGAAAGGGAAGGGGCTCGAACCAAGCGTGAGCGCCAACCAGCGGGTGCAAGGCCTCCGCATGATTCTCCACGCTCGCTGATAACCCGCGAAAAAATCAGAACCGCGCCCCATGATAACCTGTGAAAAAATCCATCTGATCGTACGGGCGGCCCCATGCGGCCGCCCGCCGCTACAGACGTACAATGGATGCCTTTGCACTGGCGTCAGATCGTACGGGCGGCCCTATGTGGCCGCCCGCCGCAACAGACGTACAATGGATGCTTTTGCACTGGCGTCAGATCGTACGGGCGGCCCTATGTGGCCGCCCGCCGCAACAGCCTGACGGATTAGGTGAACAAATCGCACAGTTCCGGCGGATGGACTTCGGACGCACTTCTGAGCCGAGAAAAATCCGCTGGATTCTGCAGCGGGCGACCACATAGGGTCGCCCGTACAGTTTGAATCAATTTTTTCACAGCTCGTTCTGACGCTCGCTCCAGAACCTCCACATCATGTCCAAGTGACACTTCATTTTCTGACACCGTTGCTCATCTGCTTTTCCTCATTATTCCTCGCGCAATCGGGCAGGTCGGAATTTCTTCTGCGCCTCGCCGATGCAGCCGCCCCCGGGTGGAGAATGCCATGATTCGCCTCGGCACGCCGAAGGCGTGCGATAGGGATCTTATGGCACCCCTTCAGGGTGCATCGTTTTTTCTGGAAATTGGCAACCGGGGGCGCCGCGCAAAAGCCGCGCTCTGCCCCCCGGCTATTCTACGTGACGCCTTCGGCGTCTGCACGTTGCGTACCCGACTCACATTTCGCTGCACCTTGACTGCTCCGCATCTGTGGGGTTAATTTTCACAGCTTCTGAGACACCGGACGAGTCCAATGACCAGCAAAGAAAAATCCGGCAGCGGCTGTTCACGTCGTGAATTTGTGTCGACGGCCGTGATAGCGCCGGTGGCCGCGTTCACAACTTCTTCTCCTAAGAAAGCCAAGACGACAGGGAAGGCCCAGCCCGAACGGCGCTCGGAGAGCGTTCAATTGACCAGTCCGGATGCCGCCGTAGAACTGCGCGTGTTTCTGGAGCAACGACAGTTGTTTTACGCCGCCACTTTTCGCGGCAATACGGTAATTGACCGCTCGCCGCTGAAGATCACATTGGATAGTGCCGCGATCACCGAGGATGTCCAGGTGCGAAACCTTGAACGTTATCGGGTCAATGAGACCTATCGCTGCCGCGGCGTCCATTCCCAGGCAGTCAATCGTTGCAACGGCGCCAGGATTTCGCTGCGGGATGCAAAGACGAACACCAGCTACACGTTGGAGGCGCGTGTATTCAACGATGGCCTTGCGTTTCGCCACATCGCCGCCGGCCAGGGCCTGCGAATACCGGATGAAGGCACGTTATTTACGCTGCCCGAAGGAAGCATCGTCTGGTATCACGGACTGCAGGGACACTACGAGGGCGTTCACGCCAGGAAGGAGATTTCCGCCGTGCCGGCAGGCGACTGGGCGGCGCCCCCATTAACTGTGAAGCTTCCCAACGACGCCGGCTATGCCTCAATTACTGAATCGGCGCTGGTTAATTACGCAGGAATGGCTCTGCAGGCTGAAGGGCGCCGCGCGTTTGCCATACGGCTGGGGCACGCGGCGCCGCCTTCGTACCCGTTCACACTCCGATATGGAGCGGAAGAAGCCAGGCGGCTGGCCAGTCCTGCAGCCATCTCCGGAATCATCACGTCGCCTTGGAGAGTAGTGATTATCGCCGCCGACCTGAATCGTCTTGTCAATTCCGACATCGTTGCCAATCTCGCGCCTCCGCCTGACAGGAAACTGTTCCCCGGGGGAACCGAAACGGCGTGGATCCAACCGGGACGGAGCGTATGGAAGTACTTGGATGGCGGGGCAAACACCCTGGAGGAAATGAAAGACTTCTCCCGCATGGCCAGCGAGCTCGGGTTCGAATACAACCTGATTGAGGGATTCTGGCAGCGCTGGAGCGATGCGCAGCTCAAAGAACTGGTCGATTATTCGGCAGAGCATAAGGTTCGCATCTGGCTCTGGAAACACAGCAAGGAACTTCGAACGCCCGAAGAGCGCCGGAGATTTTTCCAACATTGTCATGACTTTGGAATTGCCGGCGCGAAGGTCGATTTCTTCGACCATGAGGCCAAAGAAATCATCGACCTTTACCAGGCATTGCTTCGCCAGGCAGCGGAGTTCCAGATCATGCTCGATTTCCATGGCGCTAACAAACCCACAGGGGAGTCGCGCACCTGGCCGAACGAGCTGACGCGCGAGGGTGTCCAAGGACTGGAGCATCGCAGCATGACTTCCTGGGCGCAGCACAACACAACCCTTCCCTTCACTCGATTCCTGGCCGGACCGGCCGATTACACTCCTGTGGTTTTTAGTGAGCGTCGCAAAGAAACTTCATGGGCTCACCAGATCGCCAGCGCTGCTGTGTTCTCGTCGCCGCTGCTGGTTTATGGAGGCCATCCCAGAAGCTTGCTGCAAAACCCGGCGGCGGAAGTAATCAAAAGCATTCCCAGTGTTTGGGACGAGACGATCGTGCTGCCGCTCTCGTCCATTGGCGAAATCGCCGCTTTTGCCCGACGGTACCAAAAGCAATGGTTTCTAGCGGTGCTGAACGGGCCCGTGGCAAAAACTATTGATGTCCCACTTGGGTTTTTAGGTAAAGGCCTGTACCAGGCGCTTCTGGTGCGGGACCGCGCGGAACTGGCAGCAGCCGTAGACGTTGAGACACGCTCGCTGGCTGCGCCCGATTCGATCCATGCGGCTCTGCGCGCCGGCGGCGGATTTATCGCACGGTTCAGCAAGATTTAGGGAAACCACGGGGGTTACCGGGAACACGGGGATCTAACCAATCCTTTATCAATAAGATTTACTGCCAATTTCGAAAGCCCTTGTGGTCCCCGTGTTCCCAGTGACCCCCGTGGTTTGTTAATTTTGAGACTGACCCTCCCGCTCAACGACCTTCAGATTTGCTCATTTCTCAATTTCATCATTTGCCCTGGTCAGCGGAAGAAATTGGGTAATCTGTCCCCGAATTTCCCCGGAACTTCCGGCTTGACTTTATTGAAAACGGTTATTGTATGTAAACAGCCAGACCCATTACGTACGGGGACGTGGGAGTCCATTGAGGGCAGATTCGGTGAGCCATCTATGGATAGGTCGCACTGTTAACAAAGCCGCAAGGCACGAGCCTACCAGGCAGGACAGTCGGAAACACCCGTTATAAAACTAATCATAGGAGGATAAAGTCATGGCTAAAACCAAGGAAAAAGAATCAACACAATCGCAACAAACAGAAGGGTCGGGAAAGATGCATTCAGATTCGTCGGCCACGGCAACGCCTAGCAAAAAGGGCCAACAGTCAGCCGCCATCACCACGCGGTCAACGACTCCCCAACCATGGATGGAGGCTCCTTTTGCTTTCATGCAACGCTTCCGGGAGGAGATGAACCGGGTGTTTGAGGACTTTACCGGCCGCAGCCTGCTCTCTCCAGATTTCTCCAGGCTGTGGCGCTGGCCTCAGGGTTCCGAGTTTGCTCAGGGCTTATGGTCACCGCAAGTTGAAGCATTCGAGCGTGAGGGGAAATTCATTGTCCGAGCAGACTTGCCCGGTCTGAGCAAGGAAGACGTGGAAGTCGAAGTGAAAGACAACGCGCTGACCATTCGAGGTGAAAGGCGGCACGAACACCATGAGGAGAAGGGGGAAGGCCGCTATTTTAGCGAGCGTACCTACGGCAGCTTCTTTCGTTCCATTCCGCTGCCCGACGGAGTTGACGCCGACAGCGCAAATGCCAAGTTTAACGACGGCGTCCTTGAGGTGACTTTCGACGCTCCCAAGAGCGAGCAGAGCCGCAGTCGTCGCCTGGACATTCAGTGATCCGAAGGAACCGATCCCACCCTTAACCGGATTATGCATAAGTCCGGAAAGCTAGCCGCGGATTAACGCGGAGATCCTCGAGAGCGAGAGAAGGGGCGCTGACTGACAAAATGTTGCTTTTCCGAGATATTCGCGGCGCCCCTCTCTCGCTCCCGAAATTCGTGTCAATTCGTATAATTCGTGGCCGGTCTTTTCAGATTTTGTGAATGTTCGGGCTAAGGGTGGCCCTCTGCGGCCGCCCCTATCCCATGTCGACCGAAAGCAAGAAAATATCCGAAACCGAAAAGGCGACCGAATACCTGGCAAATGAGCGTACATTTTTGGCTTGGATTAGAACCAGCATCGCAATTGTGAGTATTGGCATCATCCTGGCAAAGGTGGGTCCATTCCTCCGTCAACAGCAAGCCGGCAGAGCGGTTCAAGCGCTGCCTTCCTCAATAGGCACATCGCTTCCGATGGGCCTGGCAATGATTGTCTTTGGAGCCGTACTGCCTTTGCTGGCAGCGTGGCGTTATCACGTAGTGAATCTTGGCATTGAACGAGGTGAAGTGAAGGCCGATAGGTGGCTCGTCCTGCTGATAGCAATTTTGGTTGTCCTTTTGACGGCAGGAATCATTTTCTACATGTTGACGGCACCAGATCAGCTCTAGGTTTCTCGCGAAAAAGTGTAGAAACGGCCCGCCGGCCGTTTGTCTGGATTTTGGGCGTTTTCAGGGCTGTCCCTCCGGGACAGCTGGCGCCGCGAAGCGGCGCTATTGGAGAGACGCCCCGTGGGGCGTCTCCTGCACGATGAAAGATTGCGCGGGAGACGGCCCACCGGCCGTCTCTCCAAAATGTCCAAACCCGAGGGTTGTCCCTCCAGGACAGCTTGGGCCGCTGATGGTATTTCCAAAAATAACGTGCAGTATGAGGCCCGCAGGGCCGCCATTGGGTAGGCCCGCCCGTCAGGGCGGGAATGGGAAGAAAATACTGAGATCAGCGCCGAAGGCGCGGCATTAAGCCAACGACGACTCGTCCTTCCACCAAATCTCGCAAGGATCGAATGCCGCGCCTTCGGCGCTCCCGTTCTTTTTGATCCTGATCCCGGCCTTACCCCGTATAATTCGTGAACCGAAAGAACGGGCCACAGATTACACGGATTTACGCGGATAAGATCGGGGTCGGGGGGATGGGCACCGACTTGCAGTGTGACGTGCGAAGCAGTTCATCGCGCCCATCCCCCGGCCCCGAACTTATCCGTGTAATCAGCGTAAATCCGTGGCTAGGTCTTTTAATTTACGAATAATCCGGCCTTACGGCCGGGCCTACCCAATGGCGGCCCTGCGGGCCTCGGCCTGCCCGTCGCCTCTACGCCGTCCTCTCCTCACCCGCTC
>DASXTB010000479.1:0-16065 GCA_036505615.1 Acidobacteriota bacterium | reverse complement strand
GCGACTTCGCGACCGTACACTATCCGCACCCCCTCATTCGTCTACACGTTCAGATGAAGGATGCGGCGAGCCTGGAGCGGATGGCACCCGAACAGGACCAGCGGATCTCCGAAGTGGTCGAGCGGGAGCAGTCCAGGCTGCGCAACTTCATTCGCCGGCGCGTGCCCGACCCGCGCGACGTTGAGGACATTCTGCAGGAGGTCTTCTACGAGCTGGTGGAAGCGAACCGCCTGCTGATGCCGATCGAGCACGTCGCCGGCTGGCTGTTTCGCGTGGCGCGCAATCGCATCACCGATCTCTTCCGCAAGATGAAGCCGGAGAGCTTCAGCGATAGGGCCGTCGCGGACGAGGACAGCCAACTGCTGCAGTTGGAGGACCTGCTGCCTTCACCCGATGCGGGACCGGAGGCGCTTTACGCCCGCAACGTGCTTCTTGATGAACTCGAGTTAGCGGTCGACGAGCTACCGGAGGAGCAGCGCCAGGTGTTTGTTGCGCACGAGTTGGAGGGGCGCAGCTTCAAGGAGATCGCCGCCGAGACCGGCGTGAGCGTGAATACGCTGCTCTCGCGCAAACGCTATGCCGTGCTGCGCCTGCGCGAAAGATTGCAAGACATTTACGACGAATTTACGAAAGCGCGAGGGACTGAACATGAGAAGGAGATTGACTAGATTGATTTTCATTGCCCCGCTGGCGATTCTGGGGATGCTGCTATTTATCTTCATCGGCGGCGAAATAGTGCTGCACCTGTGGAATTGGCTGCTGCCGCCGCTCTTCGGCTGGCGCCAGATCACGTTCTGGCAGGCGCTTGGGCTTCTGGCGCTGTGCCGGATCCTCTTCGGCGGATTTGGACACCGTAGTTTCGGTTCCTCCGGTATTCGCCGTCGCATTGCCGATCGCATGGCCGAGCGCTGCGAGCACATGACCCCTGAGGAGCGGGAGCGATTCCGGCAACGGGTGCGCGAACGCTGGGGCTTCGGTCCATCCACCAGCGAGAGCAAGGAGCAATGAAGGCGTCTCGGCAGCGCCCGAAGCAATGCCGGTCTATCCGGGCGCGATCGCCAAAGTATTTTCGAAATAGCAGCGAGTTTTTGGCTTCTGTTTAGGGGAATACGACCACCGCTCGTCGAGTAGCGGTCCCTGCGTCAACCGCGAAACAAGGAGAGAGAGGACATGCACCCAACCAACAACACCACAAGAGTCGCAGGATTACTGTATCTGTTAGTGGCAATAACCGGCGCGGTTAGCCTGATGTATGTTCCCCTGACCCTGATCGAGCCTGGCAAAGCAACCGCGACGGCTAATAACATCCTCGCTTCCGAGACGCTTTTCCGCATCGGCATCGTCAGCGCGCTGATCTCCGGGACCGCGTTTATCTTGCTGGTCATGGCTCTGTACCGCTTACTCAATGGGGTCAGCAAGACACATGCGTCGCTGATGGTAAACCTGGTACTGGTCTCCGTCGCGATCACGTTTCTGAACGAGGTGAACAATGTCGCCGCACTCACGCTCTTCCGCGGCGCCGATTTCCTTGCGGTATTCGGCAAACCGCAGCGGGACGCCCTGGGCATGCTGTTCCTCCGTCTGCATAGCCAGGGGAATTTTATTAACGAGATCTTTTGGGGCCTTTGGCTTTTCCCCTTCGGGGTGCTAGTGATGAGATCGCGCTTCCTCCCGCGGATCCTCGGCATCCTGCTGATCGTTAACTGTTTTGCCTATGTGGCCGCCAGTCTTACGCGGTTACTCCTGCCAAGTTACGGAAATGTTGTTTTCCGAGCGACCCTGCCGGCGCTGCTTGGGGAAGTGTGGATCATCTTGTGGCTTCTAATTAAGGGCGTCAAGGTACAGCCATCGGCCGCCGCAGCCTCTTGATCGGTCGGTTGTACCTGGATTCGGTATTTCGGCCTTGGCAGTTCCGGATTTTCTGATAGAGATTGAAGCGACCGCGGTCTTGGACTGAGCCATGCGGCCCAGAATTAAGATTACATTCTTTTGCACACCGTGGTGCCGGTGAATTCTCTTTTCCCCGCTGGATGCCTTACGTTAAGCTTTGCCACCATGAATCGAAGAGCCTTCTTAACTTTCATCTCATTGGGGATTATAGTCTCGTCCGGCTCTTGTCTCTTTCGCCGCAAGAAGAAGGATGTATCGGCCAAGCCCAAGCTATACAATGAGCTTGGTACAATTCAGCAGGTAAGCGCTAATTCCGTTACCATCCAGACCAAGAAGGGCTCGCAGAGCTTTGCTATGAACGCTTCGACCGTGCGCGGCGGTGAGTTCAGGACGGGAATGTACGTGCATGTTTATTACTACAAGCAGTCGAACCAAAACCTTGCCACGATGGTGGTGGAGAAAGTGAAATGATTGCGGAATGCGGATTTCTCAATTGCGGATTGCGGATTGCGGATTTCGGATTGCAGATTTCGAGGCTGTGGATTTCGGATTTCATTGCTTTTGCAATAGTATTGCGCAATCCACAATCCGAAATCCGCAATCCGAAATCCGCAATTGAGAAATCCGCAATCCGCAATTCTTAGACTAGAAAAGAACTTCTTATGACAATGGTCTCAGACTGGCTTCATTTTCTATTTGGAAGCGCGCGACTGCTTCCGCCGGACGTGCCGGCGCCGGAATTTGCTCTTCCCGACCAGGAAAATCGCATCGTCCAGCTCTCCGACTTTCGGGGCCACCGTGTGGTGCTGTGGTTCTATGTCAAGGCCGACACTCCGGGATGAGCTAAAGAGGGGTCCGAGTTTCGGAACCAGATCGAAGATTTCCGGAAAGCGCAGGCCCAGGTCATTGGAATCAGTTTTGACTCACCCTCCGCGAATGCGGTCTTTGCAAAGCGCTACCAGTTCCCTTTTCCGTTGTTGAGTGATCAGGGCCGGAATATCGGTGTTGCCTATGGTGTTTGCAAATCAAGAAACGCGCCTGTGGCCAAACGCGTCACTTACCTGATTGATGCTCAAGGAAAAGTGGAGAAGGCCTGGGCGAGGCTAAAGCCGGCCGAGCATGCGACGGCGGTAATCGAGTATCTTCAAAGTAAGACGTAAAGTCTCGAGTTTCGGGTCTCGAGTTTCGAGTTTCAAGTTTCACACAAATCGATATCCTCTGCGATCTGTTTTTCACCGAAGAGACGCAGCTCGGCAAAGCCGCAACCAATATTGCACCCAGCTGCACAGCAGCAAGCGACGCCGAAGGCATCAAGCTGTCCCGGAGGGACAGCCTGTGTCTTCGGGCCTGTCATGCACTTCGTTGGAGGCTTCCTTTGCGGTCCAGATAGACGCGGAGCGCGCAGAGATTCCCCAGAGATTTGATTTGGTTAACACCTCCGCATGGCGTCGGTTAGAATTCTTCATACCGCTGAAATTGAAACTTGAAACCAAAGTCGAGACCCGGAACCCGGAGTCCGAGAACTTATCTGGAGCCGTCTAATTCTAAAGCCGGCGCTACTGACTTCATTGCATCAACGACAAATTGAATGTGTGCGTCCAGCTCCACACCCAGCTCGGCCGCGCCCTGAAAAATATCTTCGCGCTTCACGGAGCGGGCAAAGGCCTTGTCCTTGAATTTCCTTTTCACCGACTCGACTGTCACGTCGGCGATATTCTTGCTGGGCCGGACCAAGGCCACTGCTGTGAGGAAGCCGGCCAACTCGTCCACGGCAAAGAGGGTCTTGTCCATTAGTGACTGCCGCGGCACGCCCAAATACTCGGCGTGCGATTTGATGGCGTGAATCACGTCCTCCGGGTAACCTTTTGCCGTAAGAATTTCCGCTCCCTTCAATGGATGATCCGGCGCATTTGGGTAGCGCTCGTAGTCAAAGTCGTGCAGCAGGCCCACGATGCCCCATTTAGTTTCATCTTGTGCGTATTTTCGCGCGTAAGCGCGCATTGCCGACTCGACAGCGAGAGCGTGCTTGATCAAGCTGGGGTTCTGTGTGTATTCGCGGAGCAGCGCAAATGCGTCTTCACGGCTCAGTTTTTGCAAATCCGATGTCATTTGATATTCTTCAATTTTGCGAATGCGGGCCGCGAATGAACGCGGATCTGAATTAATCACAGCTCCCATCCGCGGGCGAGACCCGAGACCCGAAATCCTTAGCTTAATATGGGTTTGAACTCTTAGCATACCGTTTTTGATTCTATGCGAAGAAAAACCAAGATTATTGCCACCGTCGGACCAGCGTGCTCCTCGCCGGAAATGCTGCGTAAGCTGATCCGCGCGGGTGTTGATGTCTTCCGGCTCAATTTTTCCCATGGCACTCACGAGACTCATCGCCAAGTGGCTACGCACATTCGCGAGATTTCTAAGGAGCTTCAGACGGCTGCCGGAATCATGCAGGACTTGCAGGGGCCTAAGATCCGCACCGGCCGTACCGAACGAGGCAAGCCGATCGAGCTGAAGGCCGGCACAAGGCTGGTCATTACCACGCGCCGCCATGTGATCGGCAACAAGAAACTCATTTCAACCAACTACCATCACCTGCCGCGCGATGTAAAACGCGGCAACCGGATCCTGCTGTCCGATGGCTTGATAGAACTGCGGGTGCAGCGCGTGGGAAACCACGAAGTGGAATGTGATGTCATCAACGGCGGCCTGCTGGGGGAGCACAAGGGGATCAACTTGCCGGGTATCAAAGTCACGGCTCCCTCTCTGAGCGAGAAGGACAAGAAGGATCTGGAATTTGCCGTTCAGGAGAAGCTTGATTTCATCGCCCTGTCATTTGTGCGCACTTCGAGAAATGTCACCGACCTGCGGCGCCAGCTTCGCCGGCGTAAAGCGGACATTCCGATCATCGCCAAGTTAGAGAAACCGGAATCAATTGAAAATCTGAATTCGATCCTGAGCGCAGCCGACGGCGCCATGGTAGCCCGCGGGGACCTGGGAGTTGAGATCTCTCCAGAAAAAGTCCCGCTGATTCAAAAGCAGATCATCTATGAAGCAAGCCGCCAGGGGAAAATAGCGATCACTGCCACCCAAATGCTTGAGTCGATGATGATCAATCCCCGTCCTAGCCGCGCCGAAGCCTCTGACGTCGCCAATGCAATTTTTGACGGCACCGATGCCGTGATGCTGTCGGGTGAAACGGCCACGGGCAACTTCCCGGTGGAGGCCGTCGAGATGATGTCGCGAATAATCCTGGAAGCAGAGACTGCGCCCGTGCCGTCGCATTTTTTTCATTCTCAAAGCGAGGCGCGCCGCGATACTTTTCCGGACGCGATCTGTGAGGCCGCCTATCATGCCTCAAAGTTTGTGCGCGCTCGCTACATCATCGCCTTCACACAAACCGGCGCAACGGCGAACCTGCTGGCCAAGTATCGCCCCGACTCCCACATTCTGGTTTTTACACCGCATGCGGCGGTAGTGCGTCGCCTGACGCTGACCTGGGGCGTCACGCCGATGCAGATGCGAGAAATTTCAAACGTGGACGAGCTGATTCGAGGGCTCGAAGCAGAGCTTGTCAAAAGGAACCTGGCACACAAGGGAGACCGGCTCGCGATTCTGACCGGGGCGCCGATCATCGAACGAGGGCACACCAGCCTGTTGAAGCTTCACGAGGTCGGAGGACGTGCTTGAATTGCGGATTTCGGATTGCGGATTGCGGATTAGCGGAGAGGGGGAGAGTGTCGAGTGGGGGAGCGGGACCCTCCCGGTCTCCCACTCACCCGCTCCCCCGCTCCCCTGCTCTTCCGCTCTTCCACTCCCCCACTCCCCCAGCCCCCACTCCTATTTCGAGGTTGCCGCCTTGGCAAAATCTCCTGCCTTGATGATCGTCAGCTTTTCCGGATCGATATGGCGGCGCAGCGCCTCTTTGATCTGTTCCGGTGTAAGTGCGCTGATCTTTTTCTCCCAATCCACATCCCAGTCCAGCTTTCTGTTCAGGTAGAGATATGCGGCAAGCCGGCCGGCAAGCGCCGAATCTTGGGAGCGATTAACCTGTTGCGATTGTAGATACCCGGATTTGGCCGTGGCAACTTCATCCGCGCTGAAGCCATCGGTAACGACCTTGGTGATCTCTTCTTTCATTGCCGCTTCTAGCCGAGCTGCATTTTGCGGAGCGAAAATGGCATTTGCAATGAACTGGCCGTTTTTGTCCTGAGCGCTGGCGATCAAACCAGAACTGACGCCGTAACTTATTCCCTCCTTCTGGCGTATGCGCACAAAGAGGCGGGAATTCAGGCCGCCACCCAGCATGTAGTTACCCAAAACAAGCGCCGGATAATCCGGGTCGTCGTCACGCAAATTCAGCCGCATTCCGGCAATAAGGAACGCGTTCGCCTTGTCGGGCGTCTCAAAAGATTGCTGGATCGGTGCAATGTCCTGGTAGCGCGTTACCACTCGTGAGAATGGATGCGGGCTGCTCCAGGAGCCGAAGAGTTCGGCAGCCAGTTTCTCAATCTCCTTAGCGTCGAAGTCACCGACCAGGGCCAGTTCTCCCTTGGACGCTCCGTAGAAGTCGCTGTAGAACTTCTTGACTTGATCCAGCGTCGCAGCCCTTATCTCTTCAATGGACTCATCGGGCGTCGCCGTGTAGCGCGCGTCTCCCTTGGGGTACGGGTTGATGTGCCTGTTGAAGGCGACGAATCCGACCGACTGTGGCTGGCTGCGGTTTGCTTCAATTCCTGCCAGGCGTTCCTGCTTCAGCTGCTCGAATTCAGATGCGGGAAACGAGGGCTCTCGCAGTACTTCAGCGGCTAGCCTTAACACGGCCGGGAGACTCTCACGGACAGTTTCAATGGACAAACCGGCAGAGGTTGTGCCTCCGCCGATGGAGGCGCGGGCCTTCAAACGGTCAAACTCGTCTTTAATCTGCTGCCGTGTGTGCTTGGCCGTGCCCCGCATCAGCATCTGGCCGGCCAGTTGGGCGGCAGTTGAACGATTCCTCAAACTATTTTCATCACCGAAACGCAGCGTCATGCTGGCGACGACGGTGCCGCCGCGCGTCTTCTTCGGTACCAGCGCGATTTTCAACCCACCGGGCAGCGCCGTTCTGGTGGTGCGCTGTTCGATGTTCCCTGGCGACGGATCGAATGCCTCGCCTTCTGATACAGCCGCCTCTCCCTTATAATCTTTGACTAGCTCGGGCACGTCAGGGGCTGCCGGGATCTCGGCCCGCTCCGGCTTGGGTGTGGGGATGAAGAGGCCTACGGTGCGGTTGCTCGGCTTCAGGTAGGCGGCAGCCACCCGCTGAACATCGGCAGGAGTGACCTTCTTGATCTGATCCCGTCGAATGAAAAACAGCCGCCAATCACCCGCGGCCATCGGCTCGCTCAGCGCCAGGCCGACACGTTCTGCCGAGTTGAGTGTCAGATCGATGTCTTTCAACAGCGCAGTCCGCGCGCGCTCGACTTCTTCGGGCGTGGGCGCCTTGCTGGTGATCTCTTCCACTGTGCGAAGCAAAATGTCGCGCGCCTCATCCAACGAAGACTCTTTTCGCACCTCGGCGTTGAAGATCAACATCCCGGGGTCATGCAGCTCGAAATCGAAACCACTGGCCGAAGCGGCCTTCCGGGTCTCCACCAGCTCCTTGTGCAGCCTGCCTGCTGGCGTACTGGCCAGTATCTCGGTCAAGACATCGATGACTGCGAAGTCGGGATGAGAAGCAGCAGGGATGTGGTAGCCGGCGGCGACGAGCTGGGTGTCGCCGACGCGCCGAACCGTCACCGTTCGCTCGCCATCCTGAGCCGGCTCAACGGTGTAGACGGGCGGCAGGACGCGGGTGGGCCTTGAAATAGCGCCGAAGTTTTCGGCAATGAGCGCCAGCGCCTTGGCGGGCTCAAATTTGCCGGCGACCAGCAGTACGGCGTTATCGGGTTGGTAGTGCTTGTGGTAAAAGGCTTGCAGCCGATCGATGGGAACATTTTCGATGTCACTGCGCGCCCCGATCGGCAGCTTCGAATAATTGTGCCAATCATAAGCGGCGCTCATTAATCGCTTGATTACAACCAGGAAAGGAGAGTTTTCTCCCGATTCAAATTCATTGCGCACAACCGTCATCTCGCTGTCCAGATCCTTCCTGGCGATAAACGAGTTGATCATGCGGTCTGCTTCCAGCTTGATCGCCCACTCGAGATTCGCGTCTGTGGAGGTGAATGTCTCGAAGTAATTGGTGCGATCGAAAGAGGTGGTTCCGTTTGGGCGGGCGCCATGCTGGTTCAATTCCTGCTGGATGTTCGGATGTTGAGGCGTCCCTTTGAACATCAGGTGCTCGAGCAAGTGCGCCATCCCCGTCTCTCCATAATTCTCATGCCGGGACCCGACCAAATAAGTGATGTTCACCGTCGTGGTCTGTTTGGACTGATCGGGAAACAAGAGAACCCGAAGGCCGTTGGCAAGGCGGTACTCGCTGATCCCCTCAACCGAGACTATGCGCTCCGCGCCTTTCGGTAGAGGGACGCTCTGTTGAACCGCGCCAACGGACTGAGTGGTAAGGACCCCTGCCGCTGTGAACGCGGCCGAAAGCAGAAGCGTGAATGCGAGAAGCGCGCACCAGTTCAAGAACTCAGTGTTTCGATTCCTGTCTGTCGTACCACCGATCTTACTCATCATTTTTACTCCCTTACCGGCGTCAGCTACATCGTCCTCTGTCCGCGAGATGATTTCCCTTGGCGCGCGCAAAATATGGCCGGGTCTTTTGTCGAGAATTGATAACAGGCTATCAAACCGTCGCCGAACATTTCCATAGAAAGCGGCTGTGAATCCGGAGAAAATATGTGGCCGCAAAACGAGCTGTTGCTTTGCTGGACAAGGCAATCACCCGATGCGGGCATGGAGTCAGAGTGCTCCTCTCAGAGTCTTGCATGGCACGTCAGAAAGATACGCGTTCTTTAGTCATAAGTTTCAAGCCACAGAGTACGACCTGGGAGTTGCCGGGCTGGTTTTTGGAAGAATTAGGCCGCGAATTCCCTCAAGTTTGTGGCAGTTACTTGCCCAATTACGAAGGCCTGGACAAAGCGATTGAAAATGCCGAGGTCTTCGTCGGCCTCTCGCTCCGGAGCTCTCAAGCCTCGCGCGCAAGAAAGCTCCGTTGGGCCCACAGCCTCTATGCAGCCGTCAATCATCTGCTTGTTCCGGAGATCGTCGAAGGGCCGGTGGTTGTGACTTCAGCATCTGCGGTTCACCGAATTCCCGTGGCTGAGCATGCTCTGGCTCTGATGGTCGCGCTCGCCCGGCGTCTCCCTGACAGCTTCCGAATGCAGCAGCAACGGCGTTGGGGACAGTCGGATATTTGGAGTAGCGAGCCATTTCGCAAAGAAGTCAACGGCGCAATGCTGGGAATTCTGGGCATGGGCGGGATTGGCTTGGAGCTAGCCAAGAGGGCGAAAGCGCTCGGATTACATGTCATCGGCCTGAGCCGCTCCGCGGCAACCCCAGCCGAAGGCGTTGATGAAATGCTCGGTTCCGACGGTCTGGCTGCTCTGCTCAGCCGTTGCGACTACGTTGTCCTGGCTCTTCCGGACACCTCTCAAACCTATCACATTATCGGAGCTCCGGAGTTTCGTCTGATGAAAAGGGACGCCTACCTGATCAATGTTGGCCGAGGCACCGCCATCGACGAAACCGCGTTGGTCCAAGCACTCCGTGAAGGTGTGATCGCTGGAGCTGCGCTGGATGTTGCCGAAAGAGAGCCGCCACCGCCCGAGAGTCCTCTATGGGATGCTCCCCACCTGCTGCTCACCCCCCATATCGGGTCGGCTACCAGCTCCGACTATCTCTGGTGGCGCCAATACCAAGTGCTGGCCGGCAATCTGCGGCGTTACCTGAAGGGCGAGCCGCTGCTGTACGTGGTGGATAAGAGTAGGGGATATTAGATTGCGGATTGCGGATTTGGGATTGCCGATTTGGGATTGCGGATTTGGGATTGCCGATTTGGGATTGCCGATTTGGGATTGCGGATTTGGGATTGCGGATTGCGGATTTGGGATTGCCGATTGCGGATTTGGGATTGCGGATTTCGAAAATTACGGATTGTGGATTTGGGATTGCGAAATCCTTAGTGTCCGCTGTGTCCTTGGTGGTGGAAAAAGCATCGACCACAAAGGATACAACGACATCCCAAATTCGCAATCCGAAATACACAATCCACAATCCGAAGTCCACAATCCGCAATTCGGAAAATCCGAAATCAGCAATCGGCAATCCGAAATCCCCTATTTCACCCCTTTGTTCAAGTATTCGATCGCGGTTGGGACGTCATTGAAGATTCTGAAGACGAAATGCAGCTTGGCATACTCGAAAAGCAATTTGAGCCGATCAGAAAGAGCAGCCACGCAAACCTCGCCTCCTTGAGAGGCAAAGCGATTGTACAGCGCGATGATCTCTCCCAGGCCGGAGCTGTCCATGCTGGTGACGCCTTGCAGATCGAGCGCCAGTTTGCGAATGCCTTGGCTGGAAAGCTCTTGAACTCGAGTCTCCAACAGGCTGGCGGTTGAGGAATCTATCTTCCCGGACAACACCAGCACTGCCAAGTCTCCCTCCACAGCGGAAATGATGACCGAGACGGTATTTTTCTGCTTCTTCTTTTGCAAGATTTCCCGCGTATTTTCCACAATAAAGGCCAGCATTTTGAAAAATGGACAAGTGGTAGTGCGGTAATAAAGATGCGCTTCGAATCAAAACGGATACAAAAATTTGCAAAAAATTCTGCCATTAAGCCCGGATTTTTCACAAACTCTCAACACAGAGGCACAAAGGACGCGAAGATGGCTCAGAGGTTTGTGAATAATCCGGCGCGGGAGGCTATTTCTCGTTGAGGCAACGTACCGCCTTCCAGTTGCCAAGAAAGTCAATTCTTTCGCGCAGATCGATCTTCAGGTTGGATTGCTGCATCAGTCTTTTCAGGTTCAGGTCTGTTCGAAACCCGATGCGGTAACAGAGGGGGGAAATTATTTTTTCAATTGCTCCCAGGGCTGGATTTTCGCTCTGAAAATGGTTCAGAAATACCAGGTAGCCGCCCGGTTTGCAGACACGCTTCATTTCGCGCACTACGGCGACCGGGTCTGGAACGGTGCTGATGAAGTAAGCGGCCAGGACGCGATCGAACGAATTATCCGGAAAAGACATTTCGGTGGCGTCCATTTTGTGAAGAATCACGTTGCTGCGCCTCAGTTTTCGAAGGCGTTTTTCAGCTTCGTCCAGCATCTTCTGGGAAAGATCAACTCCCGTGATGGTGCAAAACCGAGGCAGTTGCGGAATAGAAAGCGCGGTTCCGATGCCTACCTCAAGCAGATGCATCCCCGGTTCCAGCAGCAACAGTTCCGGAGCTTTTTCGCGCCCTGATTCAAAAATCCTTCCAAATATAAAGTCGTAAAAACTGGAGTAACGGTTATATACCTTCTCTACGTATTCGACGCTCACGGCGACTCCACTGGAACTTTCGGCTTCCCAACAAGGCAACCCCCCGACGCGACGAGATAAGCCTATCCTGAGAAGAGCAAAACTCCAAATTCAAATTTTGTAACATCCGCGCTGGGGGGCGCTTCGGCCGGAACGCCGCCGCCGAGTTCGGTCTATAATCCTCTTAGCGAGGGAGAGTATGGTTGAACCGGTTGAAGACCTGGAGAAGAGAGACGCCAAGGAGAGGTTTAAGAACCTCCTGCGCTATATGCCCGATCTAATCCGCCTGCTCTACCGCCTTCTGCGCGACCCCAGGGTGTCATCCGGCGACAAAGCGATCCTGGGAGCAGTCATGGTTTACGTCGTCAACCCTTTCGATCTGATTCCAGATGCCATTCCGGTCCTGGGACAGGTGGATGATATTTACCTGATCTCACTTGCGGTTTTGCGTCTGCTGAATCGCACCGACCCCTCCGTACTGAGCGAACACTGGCAGAGAAATGAGGATATCGTCGCAGTGGTCGAGGAGTTGGCCGAACTTTCCTTGTTCTTCCTGCCCCGCAGACTTCGATCCCTGCTGGTGGGGAAGCTGGATCGCTGGGAAAAGGGCAAACCTGCATGAAGGGCGAATTTCGAATTCTCCGAATTGCGGATTTTGGATTACAGATTTCGGATTACATTGTGTCCGCTGTGTCCTTAGTGGTGGAAAAAAGCTTTGACTACAACGGGCAAACGGCAATTCCCAATCTGCAATCCGAAATCCGCAATCCGCAATCTGAAATCCGCAATCCGCAAAAAGGACGGCTACTTTTTTGGAACCACCGAGTCCTTGAGGGCTTTTGCGACGCGGAATTTGCAAACAGTCTTGGCAGGGATCTTGATCGGCTCTCCGGTAGCAGGATTGCGGCCCATTCGAGCTTTTCTATTAGCTTTTACTAGAATTCCGAAACCGGGCAGCACGAATTTGCCTACTTTCCTGGCCTGGCCAATGGCAAGCTCCTGCAGGCTGTCCAAGAATGCTGCGACTTGCTTTTTGGTCAATTCGTTCTTCTCCGCCAGCGAGGCGACGATCTGTGATTTGGTGAGTGGTTTTGCTGATGCCATCGATGTTCTCTCCCCTGTTAGTAAGGTTGAACCGCAGTTTAAGGCGCAAATATACTGCTATTGCTTTGCCGATGTCACTTTGATTTTAACCAAATTCGCCAGTCTGTCCAGAAACAGCAGGAGACGATGGCTCTTTCGTTCGCCACTTCCGTGCATAGATGAAATTCTTAAAAAAGACGCCTTTGCGGTCGAAGCAGCGATCCACCAGTTCTGTCATTAAACCCGGGCCGATGGAGCTATATTTGGTCATGCGCTTCAGAGAAAAAGGTTTTCCGGTGGCGATGGCGTCGGCGGCATCGATGCCGCTCTCTACGGCCGGGCCAATGCCTTCAGCCAAGTCCCGCGTGGCCAGGCCAGCCGAGTCGCCCACGATATAGGCGTTGCCGAGCTGGCCGACTTTGGCGGTCTCTCTCACGTGATAGGTATGGCCCTTCGGGTTGTACGCATAATTGGTGATCAGGCCCAGGTCAGCCAGCTTGCGCTTGAAAAGCTCCCAGTGATCGCGCAGGCAGAGCCTTCCCTGTTTCAGATATTCTGAGAATCCCCCGATGCCGACGTTAATCCAGCCATTTCCTTTTGGCACATACCACGAGTAACCTACCAGACCTTTCTCAGCAAACCAGAGATAGCAGTTATCGTCTTTATAATCGTATGCAAATTCTTCTTCAAGAGCTCCTACCTGGTACTCTTTCGAACGCGGATTTACGTCCCTAAAGAATGTGCGAAAGACGGGACAGTGGGTGCCGCCTGCGCCAACCAGAATCTTGCATCGGAACCGGCCGTCGATAATATAGCCGTCGCCATCTTTTCTGATTTCCTTTACCCGATGTTTATGCAGATGCGCGCCGCTTCGTTCGAGCAGCCAGTTGTCAAACTCATAGCGGCGTATTGAATGCTGTGTTGTATTGAATACTATTTTTCTAGCGGATTTTTTCCCGAAGTATTCGCCATAGATTCTAGAAAATGTCACCAGTCTGTGCGGATAAACTTCAGGAGCCATCTCCAGATTCTGCGCTACTGCCGGCGTAATCCAACCGGCGCACAGCTTTGTGCGCGGAAAGTCTTCCGTGTCCAGAATATGACTTTCAATGCCGTGTTTTCTCAGCCTCCAGGCGCAGGTGGAACCCGCAGGTCCGCCTCCGATAATGATTACGCCGCAGTCGGTTATGTTCATCATCTTCTGCACTGTCGCGCCGGCCGCTGTCTTAGGACCGGGACTGATGATGCATCACAGATGAATTCACTGAAAGCTCACGCTCAGTTGTCTGGTAAAGGTGAGCTCGCGTCCATGCAATCTCGTTGCAAGCGGAGCGAGCAAAGGTAACCTGGAAAAGCTGGAGCCAGCCGGTGCGAAAACCCGCCACCGAACCTGCCAAATAGAGCCGCCAGGCTCTCACAAAGTCCCGATCAAACATGTACTCCACCAGGTCGGCGGATCTTTCGAAGCGCTCCAGCCAGTGCTCCAGCGTTTTGGCGTAATGGAGGCGGAGATTCTCCACATCGAGGACAGATAAATTCCGCGGTTCGAAGATCTTCATCACTTGACCGAGCGTGGGCGGGTAAGCACCCGGGAAAATCCGTTTGCGCGCCCAAGCGTTTAGAGGAAGTTCGCTGTCGCGGCCGATGAAGTGTAAAAAACCTCTCCCCGAGTCTCCCAGACAGCGATCCATTACGTTCCCCAGTTCTTCGTAATGCTCCCGGCCTACGTGTTCCAGCATGCCCACGGATGCGAAGACATCGAAACGACCTGAGAGGTTCCGATAGTCGTCCTCAATGAACTCCACTTTGCCGCTTAAGTTTTCTTCGCGAGCGCGTTGGCGGGCGTAAGAAATCTGCTCGCGCGAGATATTGAAGGCTTTCACGGAGACCCCATAGTACCTTGCCATATGCAGAGCCAGAGCACCCCAACCGCAGCCTGCCTCTACCACTGTTTCTCCCGGCTGAAGCTGCAGTTTGCGGCAAACATGATCCATCTTGGCAATTTGAGCCTGTTCCAGCGAATCGGCTGGCGTGGGGAAATAGGCACATGTGTACACCAGTTGGGAATCCAGCCAGAGCTTATAGAAATCGTTTCCCAGATCGTAGTGATAATGGATGTTTTTACGCGAGCCCCTGATAGAGTTCCGTTGCAGCTTGCCTAGCACGAACGACGATAGGCTGCGATACCAGTCCGGCAGTAACGCGGCGCGGGGGTTATGCCGAGTGCTCTGACCCGTCGCCTTGAATAGGCTTTCAATTAAGGCAACCAGATCCCCCTCAACTTCAATCCGGCCGGCGCTGTAGCCGTCCCCGAATTGAACCTCGGGATTGCAGAGGAG
Source organism: Acidobacteriota bacterium (assembly GCA_036505615.1). Taxonomy (GTDB): domain Bacteria; phylum Acidobacteriota; class UBA6911; order JACQSX01; family JACQSX01; genus DASXTB01. The sequence continues at coordinate 1,306 of DASXTB010000479.1, read as the reverse complement.
TTTCCAAAGGGTTCGACGATCGTGTATTCGAATGCTGGCTATGGGTGGGTCGTCGGAGCCGTATATTTCCTCGCCGTCCCACAGGACAATACGAAGGGGTGGCCTACCCATGTGTCGCAGCAGGCTGGACAGCGACATTCTCTCGACGGAAAGTAACCGTGAACTTGTGGCCATGGCACTCAGCGTTTCGGACCGTCGTTGCGCGCGAGCGTTATTAAAGCATGGTTCTCAAGTGAAATGGAAGAACAAGGGCCTTCACCGACGCCGATATTCTGGCCAACACAGCTATTAGCGGCGCTGCTACCAGGTTCATTTTTTGGCTGCTTCTTTGCCGGCGTTATATTTCTCCATTTCCGTCTTAAGAGCGTCAAGCTCTCCCTGGTATTTCTTGATGATGTCGCGGTTGGACCGGACATAGTCGGAAACTTCAGAATTCTTCTGCATTTCTTCCTGCTGTTTTTTAATGGCTTCCAGACTCTGCTGCCACATTTGCTTCTCTTCGGGAGTCTTGGCTTTGGCAAGCTGCTCTTCGTAATAATGCCGCGACTGGTCCACCGTCTTATTGGCGGCTTGCTGGAAATCTTCCGTCATCGCGTTGATGCTGGCTTCCAGGACTCGTTCCTTGACCCACTGATATTCAGCGGTGTTGTAACCCAATTCTTTGGCTGCGCGCAGGTCGGCTGTCAGGAACTTCCCCACATCACTCAACGCGTTCAACGTGTCCATGATGCCGGCCGTTGCTTTCTTTTCCTTCAGTTCCTTGGATTTCGCTTCCAGGCGGTCGGCTGCGCTCTTGGCGATTTCCACCTCGCGCTTTCGCACTGCCATGTACATTTGCATTTGTTTGTCCGTAATTTTCTTGTCGTTGGGAGGGTTGTATTTATCCTCAGCAGCCTGCTTGAGAACCTCGGTAGTGCTCTCTTTCTCCATGTTTTTCCTGCCACATGAGACGGCAAATAGAACCAACGACACTGAAATTAATATTAGTGATTTTTTCATTAGTCCTCCTAAGTCCTCCCAAACTCAGTAGCAGGTCAACAAGTGAACAGGTCAAGAGCCAGCAGTTAAGAAAGTCAATAGGTCAGCGGGTCAATAAGCAACAGGTCAATAAGTCAAACGGGACCTATTTACAAGCTGATCTGCTGGCCTGTCGACCTGCTGACCTGTCGACCTTTTACCCAGCCCAACGGCCAACCTGTGAACCTGCTGACCTGCCAACCTGCCAACCTGCCAACCTGCTTACGCTAACAGCGACGGCTCGACTATCTGCAAGTAATAGCGGATTGCTTTCTGCATGAAATTCTGA
>DASXTB010000478.1:0-34504 GCA_036505615.1 Acidobacteriota bacterium | reverse complement strand
TCGCAAATTCCTCAGCAGCCCCTGCATTGAAGTCAATGGGACTGAAGAGCACCTAACACCCAACACCCAACACCAGCCCTACTTCCTTCGATATTCGACCACTACGGAAGTAGAAATCCCGCCGCGGGGGGTAAAAATCCCTTCGACTCTGGCCGAGACCGGATCGCACGCCTTTACAAAGTCCCGCAGAATGCGATTGACGGCGTTTTCGTAAAAGATTCCCAGATTTCGATATGCCAGCAGGTACTCTTTGAAAGATTTCAGTTCAGCGCACCACTTGTCTGGTACATAGGTAATCTTGATCGTTCCAAAGTCGGGCAGCCCCGTTTTTGGACAAACGGAGGTATATTCGGGAATCTCGATCAGAATCGCGTAGTCCGGATACTGATTTTCCCAGCATTCGATTGCAGGCAGCGCCGCGTTCAACCCTGCCCGTGCATGCGTCTCGGTATAAGCGCGGATCTTTTTTTCTTTTGGCATCAATCGCCTCTTTTTCGATGTCACTACTCGTGTTGCAGCAGGTCTTTGACTTGTTTGCTGTCAAACGGTTATAATAGGTGCTTCCACATTGCTCCGGAGGACCTATGGCATTTAAAGTCGGCGAGAAAGTTGTCTATCCTAACCATGGCGTCGGCATTATCGAAAGTATCAGTCAAAAGCTTATTGGTGGTAGAACTGAGGAATTTTACACCCTGCGGATCGAATCTAATAACTCGGTAGTGCTGATTCCGACTGCAAACGTAAATCAGGTGGGGCTGCGTAAGTTGTGTGCCAGGAAAGACTTAGACCAGTTATTTGACATCCTGCACGGCGGCAACGGCCATCATATTTCAGACTGGAAGGACCGTTACAAGGTCAACCTCGAGAAGATGAAGACCGGCTCCATCTTTGAGGTGGCCGAAGTGCTCAAGAACCTGACCTTTCTCAGCGCTCAGAAGAGCCTCTCGTTCCGCGAGAAAAAGATGCTCGATCGTGCCAAGCAGCTAGTGATCTCGGAAGTAGCGACCGTCAAGAGGTGGCCGCTGGCGAAAATCGAAACCATGGTGGACGAATCTCTGAGCTATCTCACCAAATCGCGCACTGCCTGACCTCTGAATTTCGAATGACGAACTTCGAATGACGAATGAAGCTCGGTGTGACTAGCGAGCCATAATCGTCATTCGAAATTCGAAATTCGTAATTCTAACTTCGCCGTTCCGAATTCGTCATTCGAAATTCGAAATTCGTCATTCCATAGTCCCTAGAGCTTTCTCCATTGCGGCCAAGGTCGCCTCGATCTCCCGGTCTTGGTGCGCCAGTGAAACAAATGCTGACTCAAACTGCGCCGGAGGGAAGTAAACTCCGCCTTTGAGCAGCGCCTGAAAGAAACGGGCAAACTTCTTGCTATCTGACGTCTTTGCGCTGCGGTAATCTCGGACCTTGGTCGTGGTGAAGAAAAGCGTGAACATGCTGCCGCAGCTGTTCAGTTGGATATCGCCGGCGTGCACTTTATCCTTTCGGGTTTGACGCAGCAGTTGCTTCAGTCCATCATAGAATTTCGCGCAGATCGAGTCGAGACGGCGATAGGCGTCCCGAGTAAGCAGATCCAGAGTCGCGACTCCTGCCGCCATGGCCAGTGGATTTCCAGAAAGTGTTCCGGCCTGATAGACAGGGCCCTCAGGCGCGATCATTGAAAGGTAGCGGCCTTTGCCGCCGTAAGCGCCGACGGGCAAGCCCCCACCGATTACCTTACCGAAGCAGGTCAAGTCCGGGTCAACCGCAAAGAGCTCCTGGGCGCCGCCGTAGGCGACTCGAAAGCCCGTCATCACTTCGTCAAAGATCAGAAGCGACCCGTCATTGGCTGTGATTTCCCGCAATTGAGTCAGAAAGTTTTTTTCAGGAAGCGCCACTCCCATATTCCCGGCAACCGGCTCGACGATGACAGCGGCGATTTGCTTTGAGTGCCTCCGAAAAGTCTCCTTGACGGCGTCCACGTCATTGAAGGGGACCGACAAAGTTAAGGCGGCAAATGCGGCGGGAACTCCGGGGCTGTCGGGAAGGCCGAAAGTCGCCACACCCGATCCGGCTCGCACCAGCAGACTTTCGCCATGGCCGTGGTAGCAGCCGTCAAATTTCAAAATCATGTCGCGCCCGGTAGCAGCCCTGGCCAGCCGCAGCGCGCTCATGGTGGCTTCCGTCCCGCTGTTGACGAAGCGCAATTTCTCGACCGAGGGAACCCGCTCTATGATTCTGCGGGCCAGATCAATTTCCTGCAAAGTGGGCGCCCCATAGCTGGTCCCCAGGCGCGCGGTCTTCTCGATGGCCGCCACGACATTCGGATGGGCATGGCCGAGAATCAGCGGTCCCCAGGAACCTACGTAGTCAATATAGCGATTGCCCTCAACATCCACTAGATAGGCGCCTTCACCGCGCGCGATGAAACGGGGCGTCTCGCCCACGGCGCGAAATGCCCGCACGGGACTATTCACGCCCCCAGGAAATAGCTGGGCCGCCTGCTGGAAAAGGTCTTTATTGGTCAGCGGAACCATCCTTGATCGATCAGTTGCGCCGCCTGTTTGGCGTAATAGGTAAGAATGAAATCGGCTCCGGCACGTTTGATGCCGGTGAGGCTCTCCATCATGGCGCGTTCCGTCTCGAGCCAGCCGCGCAGGCCGGCCGCCATGATGGCGGAGAATTCACCGCTGACGTTGAATGCCGCCACGGGGACCTGAAACTGCCGGCGAACCTGATACACGATGTCCAGGTAGGGAAGCGCCGGCTTGACCATGACTATGTCGGCCCCTTCTTGGATGTCGAGCGCCACTTCCCTGAGAGCCTCCCTGGCGTTGGGCGGATCCATTTGGTAGCTGCGCCGGTCGCCGAATTGTGGCGCCGAATCTGCGGCTTCCCGGAACGGCCCGTAGAAGGCCGAAGCATACTTGGCGGCGTAGGAAAGGATCGCGACATTGTCGTGGCCCGCCTTGTCCAGCCCGGCGCGGATGGCCGCTACCCGGCCGTCCATCATGTCGGAAGGGGCAATGATATCGGCTCCGGCGTCGGCGAGAGCGACCGCCGCCTTGGCCAGAATCGGAAGCGTGGCATCATTGAGAATCTCTTCTCCCTTGACCAGCCCGCAATGGCCGTGACTGGTGTACTCGCACAGGCAAACATCGGCTAAGCACACCAGCGGTAGTTTTTCCTTCTTTATGGCGCGCAGAGCTTGAGGGACCGGTCCTTTTGCCGAATAGGCCTGGCTTCCCTGCGGGTCTTTACTTTCAGGAAGGCCGAAAAGAATGATGGCCGAAATCCCGAGCCTGCAGACATCTTCAAGCTCGCGCAGAAGGGTGTCGGCGGAAAAATGGAAATTGCCCGGCATGGAGGCAATCTCTTTTTTTATCTTTCTGCCGGCGCACACAAACATGGGAAAGATCAAATCATTTTTTTCCAGTGAGGTTTCGCGGACCAGGCTGCGCAACAAAGCAGTGCGGCGAAGGCGCCGTGGGCGAATGATCATGCGATGTCGAAAGTCGAAAGTCGAAAGTCGAAAGTCAGAGACAAAATGCGTGACATCATTTGGGAATCGTCATTCGTCATTCGCAATTCGACATTTGATAATGGCGGCGCAGGGATTCGAACCCCGGACACTGCGGATATGAGCCGCATGCTCTGACCAACTGAGCTACGCCGCCGCAAAGAAACAGCAATCGTAACAAAATTCCGTGCGGGAAAGAAGGGCCGCTGGCGTGCCGTCGGGTTTGGAGATTTTTACATCTCCGCCGGCATAGATGCTGAGAAAAAAATCAGGTGTATCTGGGGTCAGGTCTTCAGAATTCAGTTCAACTTGGCCCACTAGATCGATATTGGTCCAAAAGCTGAATTCTGAAGACCTGACCCCAGCTGCAACCCCAGCTGCAAAGGATTTCCTGGCACAAACTGGAGGATCTCGTGGTGAAGCCTACATCAAGTGATCCTTTCGTTAGAGATGGGCGCCCTCGAAGAGGACTAGTTCGAAGGAAATAAGGGCAAGGCACGAGCCAAATTCTCAGCGCGACATTGGCTCCGTCGCCGCTCTTAAGAGCGCTTTCTTATGTGACTATCTATAACTCTCGCTTTGTGCCGTAGAGTCGGTAACAGATCAATTGTCAGGAATTGTCCGAACCGGGAGACTAGTAAAGCCGCCCTGCGGAAAGACGTCTATCGCGCCGACCGAAACAGGCACATCGCTTGCAATAGTTACCAACGCACCCTCGGGCGGTAGCGAGCCTCCAGTTACAGCACCACAAAGCTCATCTAGAAACTTGCTCAGTCTTTGCCTAGGTGAGAGGGTTAGAAGAATGGGACAGTTTCCGAATCCAAAAGCTGCGTAGGGTCGGTCGACTCTGATCTCCACTGTAGCGTTTTGAGAGGAGGAGGGGTTCACAATCGCGACGGCACTCCGGCGTCCAGGTCGGTACACGAATGAGATCTGCGATATCTTGGTGGGCTTAACAGCAGGCGTATACGCGCTAGACAATGGTAAGTATATCGACCTAGGGTCTGGAAAGAAAGTAATCTCGCTTTGGGCCACAACCGATGCATCGGACAGCAGCGTCAGACGACCCCAGCCATTGACTTTCGGTGGAATCGGGCCGGCTATTATCGCGGCGTAAAATAAGCTAAACGGGAACAGAAGGTTCGGTGGAATAGTGAAGGCATACAGCCCACCGTCGACCTCTTTTCCCTCATTTGTATACAGTTGAATTCTCGCCGGCACCGAGGCGTTCGACTGATTGAGGATCGAAAATGTTGTCTCGAAGCGTGGACTTTGGCCGGTATCTCCCAGGAAACCGCTCACTACGATTGGAAAGACTAACTCCTGACTTTTGTCTTGTGCAAGCAGCGTGTGGATTACGGATATGCCTATAACGACTATGGTTATCATCGCTTTTTTCGCGACCATTAGACCTCCGATGCAGCCAAGCTGCTTGTTAAGTATCTTAAGATGCTGTTCACACCTAGACAGTCGCACTCGAAATTTCAAGTTAACGCCCGAAGTGTTTAAAGAAATCGGGATGAACCGTGAAAAAATCAGAACCGCGCCCGTCAGGGCGCGCGGGGAGAATCTAACAAGATTCGCCGAAATATTTCTAAGCTACTGCCGGCTCGCAGTATTTTTAGGCTTCAGGAAATTAACAAACATTCTCAACGCGCGCCCTTACGGGCTCGGTTCTGATTTTTTCACAGTTCCCGAGTAGGGCGAATCAACCTATAAGTGTCGCTCTGTGTCTTTAAACCACTTTCGAATCCCCACTAGATCAGGTGGTAAATCAATCCCCAACTCTTCCTTAATGAGCTTTGAATTGATATACACTTCCATCCGGAGTCCCTGTTCGTACAGCACATATTTCAAGGCACCAAGAAAGCGCTCCCGAGTCCAAAGATAATCTGTACTCCCGTGTCTGGCCCAGCGGCGTCTCTTTTCCGGGTCGATTCTGGCCCGATTCAGATTGCGGCTGCAGTATTCTTTAAAATCGTCCATTACAGGCTCGGGAGGTGAAGGAGCTCCCACTATCGAATGCAGGTGATTGGTCCTAATGTGCAACGCAAACAGGCTCCATTTTCGGTAGCGGCAAACTTCAATTACAGAATCTCGGACGATCGATCGCCTTGTCTGGTCCAAGGAGTAGGGCTTTTGTTTCATTCGGCGGAGCATTGTTTCCAGCAGGTCGTCATCGGGCTTAATCGTTGGCGTCCCATACTCATTTTGATATCTGGATACTGATCCTTCAGCACATCCGTGCAAGCGCGTTCCGTAGCAGCGAACTGTCAGTTGGTAGGCTGGTGGATAAATTGAGCACGTTTGTCTCATGCCAGACATAACTGGGATCCCTTGAAATTTGCGAAAATTTTTGTGATTCTCCCTGCGCGGGCTGACGCCCGCGGTTCTGTCAGGATTGTAAGTTGGGTTATTCGCCCTCACGGGCCGAGAACCCGTGAAAAAATCCTGCGACACTCACAGTTTCTCTGAAAGGCGAAAGGAGTCGATTGATGAAAAAGATGATTCCTCTTTTCTACGTGTGTTTAGTCTTGCTCGGCATTTTTTTGGCCTTGTCTCTCGCGTCGGCTTTCCCACAGGAAAACCTGGACCCCATCAAGGTTGCTCCTGACACGCACAAGCTCGTATTTGAGAACAAATTCGTACGCGTCATCGAAGCCAAAGTGCCGGTGGGCGGAATGGAACCGAAGCACAGCCATCCGCATGGAGTAACTGTTTATGTTGCCGACTATGATGTGGAAATGAAAACCTTCCCGGATGGAAACGTAACCAAAGCCCACCGGCAGTTTGGGACGGTGAGTTGGAGTGAGGCCGTGGTGCATGAAGTAAGAAACGTGGGTCGAACCCCCTCGCATGCGGTTCGTGTTGAGCTGAAATACTGATCTGGCTATAGTGGCCTTATGGCTCAAGCCAAAATATCCGAATTAAAGAATCGGCTTAGCTATTACCTGAAGAGGGTTCAGCGAGGAGAAGTTGTCGACGTAATTGACCGAAATACTCCCGTTGCCCGCCTAGTACCCATTCGCCCGACGCCTAAGGAGCAAAATGCCTGGATCGAACGGCTGCAACGCTCTGGGATTATCCGAGGAGGACCTATGAAGGGGGTAAAAGAGATTTTGCGGCAAGAACCTCCGGGGAAAAAATCTGCGGGAGTGCTGGCTGCTTTGTTGGAAGAGCGTCGCACAGGCCGATGAGATTCTGGGATGCTTCGGCGGTGGTACCCCTGATCTGCGAGGAAACCGCTTCGTCGAAAACCGTACAGCTCTACCAAGAAGACCGACAGGTTCTCGTTTGGACCTTGACGGTTGCGGAAGTAATCTCGGCTTTGTGCCGAAAGCTAAGGGAAGGATCTTTGGACCGGCAGCTCTTTAGATCCTGCCGGCGCTCTCTTCAACTCCTGAGTGAGGACTGGAAGGAAGTGCAAGTGATCGACCTTGTTCGAGAACGCGCGCATCGTTTACTCGAGACTCATCCACTTCGAGCTGCGGACGCTTTACAACTGGGTGCTGCTCTGGTTGCCACAGAAGACCAACCCAATGGGTTTGGATTCATCACCTGTGACGAACTACTCGGAACCGCTGCGGAAAAAGAGGGTTTTGCGGTGCTTCCATAAGTGATTTCCCGTCTCCCTTCTAGCACTCCTGCATCCAAGTTTGTTAAAGTCATAAGCTTAAGTTAGCTATCAGCTAGCAGTCAGCTGTCTGCTTTCAGCTCAGCTTTCAGCAGTCAGCTTTCAACTTAAAGGGAAGTAGCTGATTCAGCACCGAGAGCTGACAGCTAGCTGAGAGCTGAAAGCTGACGGCTGAAAGCTGATTGCTGACAGCTCTTAAAACACTATGTTTGATGCCATTTTAAGAAAAATCGTCGGGAGCCAGTCGGATCGCGACATGAAGCGGCTGACTCCCAGTGTCCAGCAAATCAACCGGTTGGAGCCGGCAATCTCCAAGCTATCGGCCGACCAGATGCGGGCCAAGACCGGCGAATTCAAGGAGAAACTGAGCCGGGGCGCCAGCCTGGAAGAAATCCTTCCGGAAGCATTCGCCCTGGTGCGCGAAGCAGGAAAGCGGACGCTCAACATGCGCCACTTTGACGTCCAACTCATCGGCGGCATCGTTCTGCATCAAGGGAAAATCGCTGAGATGAAGACCGGCGAAGGAAAGACGCTGGTCGCCACTCTTCCCGTTTACCTCAATAGCCTGCAGGCCAAAGGCGTGCATGTGGTTACGGTAAACGACTATCTGGCCCGCCGCGACGCGGAATGGATGGGCCACATTTATCAGTATCTGGGGATGTCGGTGGGTGTGATCCAGCATGAACTGGACGATGAGGAACGGCAGCGCGCCTATGCGTGTGATGTCACCTATGGCACCAACAACGAATTCGGATTTGATTATCTGCGCGACAACATGAAGTTCGACCTCTCGCAATGCGTGCAGCGCGAGCACTACTATGGCATCGTCGACGAGGTGGACTCCATCCTGATCGACGAGGCGCGCACCCCGCTGATCATCTCCGGTCCGGCCGAGGAGTCCACCGACAAATATTACAAGGTGGACAAGCTGATCCCGCGGTTGGCGCGCGACGTCGATTACCTGATTGACGAAAAGGCGCGCACCGTCACCATCACCGAAGCCGGAATTGAAAAAGCGGAGAAGTATCTGGGAGTGGGGAACCTTTACGATCCCCGCAACATGGAATGGGTACACCATGTGCAGCAGGCGCTTCGGTCGCACACGCTGTTCCAGAAAGATGTGGACTATCTGGTCAATGATGGAGAAGTGATCATCGTCGATGAGTTCACCGGCCGCCAGATGCCGGGCCGGCGTTACAGCGACGGCTTGCACCAGGCTCTTGAAGCCAAAGAGGGCGTTCGCATTGAACGCGAAAATCAGACGCTGGCGACCATTACGTTTCAAAACTACTTTCGCATGTACAAAAAACTGGCGGGCATGACCGGAACCGCCGAAACCGAAGCGGTAGAGTTCCACAAAATCTACAAACTGGACGTGGTCGTCATTCCCACAAATCAGCCGCTCAACCGAGTTGAGCACGCGGACGTGATCTACCGTACCGAGCGCGAAAAATTCGACGCGGCGGTGCGCGAAATCAAGGAGCTCAACGAACAGGGCCGGCCGGTGCTGGTGGGAACTATTGCCATTGAAAAGTCCGAGCGTCTCAGCACCATGCTCAAGCGGCAGGGGATCAAGCACGTGGTGCTGAACGCGAAGTATCACGAGAAAGAGGCCGAGATTGTGGCCCAGGCGGGACGCAAAGGAGCCGTCACCGTGGCCACGAACATGGCCGGCCGCGGCACCGACATTCTCCTCGGTGGAAACGCCGAGTTTCTGGCCCGCCAGATACTGCGCGACCGCGGAATTGACCCGGCGGCCGCGGGCGAAGAAGAATTCAAGAAGGCCCTGCAGCAGGTCATGCCCCACTGGGAGAAGGAACACGAGGAGGTGGTCGAACTAGGCGGCCTGCATATTCTGGGGACGGAACGCCATGAAGCGCGCCGCATCGACAACCAGCTCCGCGGGCGCGCGGGCCGCCAGGGAGACCCCGGGTCTTCCCGGTTTTATCTTTCTCTGGAAGACGATCTGCTGCGAATTTTTGCCGGCGAGCGAATATCGGGCCTGATGCAGTCGCTCGGCATGGAAGAGGGCGTTCCCATCGAAAGCAGAATGATCACCAGACAGATCGAGCGCGCCCAGCGGCAGGTCGAGGCGCGCAATTTTGAGATCCGCAAGCACCTCCTTGAATATGACGACGTGATGAACAAACAGCGCGCGGAAATCTACCGCATGCGCCGCGAGCTGCTGGAAGGCAAGGAGCAGCGCGAATACATCATGCAGCTCGCCGAAGAGCTGCTCATCGAAACGCTTGATCTCTACGCCAACCAAGAGGCGGATCCTGAAGAATGGGATATCCCCAATTTGCAGGTGAACGTGGATCGTATCTTTGGGATTGATCTCAAGAAAGCGGGAATCGATGCCGCCAAATTGAGCCGCCGCGAGCTTCAGGAGAAACTGTGGGAGAAAATCCGGACCGATTACGATGAAAAAGAGAAAAAGATCGGCGCCGACGTGATGCGTTACCACGAGCGGATGATCATGCTCAACATCATCGACAATCAGTGGAAGGACCACTTGCTGGCCCTGGATCACTTGAAGGAGGGGATCGGCCTGCGTGGTTACGGCCAGCGCGACCCCCTGGTGGAATACAAGAAGGAGAGCTTCGATATGTTCGAGGAGCTCTGGAACCGCATTACCGAAGAGATCGTGCGCTACATGTTCCTGTTGCAGCCGGTGACCGAGGAAGAACAGCGCGACATTCAGCGGCAGCGCCGGCGCCAGGAGATGTCCTTGTCCACTCCTCGGGAGAGCGCCGCAGCACAGGGCGGGTCGGACGCACCGGTGCGTCCCATTCAGCGTGCGTTTCCCAAAGTGGGGCGCAACGAGCCTTGCCCCTGCGGCAGCGGCAAGAAGTATAAGAGATGTCACGGGGCTTGATCGAATGCGGATTGCGGAATGCGGAATGCGGATTGGGAAGCCACCGTTACCCGGGATCAAATATGTTCAACGCAGAGACGCAGAGAACACAAAGATAACGCGCTCTCGTGTACTACTATTTGGACTACTATTTGGTGAAATCTTGCGCTTTCGACAAAATTTGGCGCTGAACAGCCGACCACGTTCACGAGCCTACAGTGCCAGGGCCACAACCGAAACAAAAGCCGATCACGGCTACATGAACGGTGAAGCCGCAGCCAAGGATGTAAGAGGCCGTCGGTGAAACCTGAAGGGTTTACAGAGTATAGCCGGCGGCAAAGCCCGCGCTTTTTGCGGGCGTCGCCGCCGGTCAACCGTTCCCATAAACCGTCCGACGCTGAAGGCGTCGCAGAGCCTGAGCGCCACAGATATAGCGGGTCGAAGAACTAAACGGGCTTGGTTTCAAATTGCGAAGGATTCTTAGGCCCTTTCAGGGCGGATCGTTTTGGATGAATAGCCAACCGGCGGCGCCGCCCGCCTGAGGCGGGCTTTGCCGCCGGCCATACTCTATAAACCCTTCGGGTTTTGGAAGCTGTGTGGAGCCGATGTGCCGGAGAAAAGTGGTTAAAAAAACCAGATTTCACGGTCCGGTATCACGTTAACGTCCACGGCTACGACCAATCGAATCGTTAGCGATTGTGTATTTTTCGTCTGAGTAGGCGTGGGCGTGAACGTGATCGTGATCGGCTTTTATTGGATTGGGGCTTGAATGAAAAAGAAAGAAACGAACAAAACTGTGATGAAGTATCCGCACCGCAGCAATCGAGCCGAGAAAGTTCTGGAATGGACAGATCCGCGGGTGCTGACTGCCGGCAGCACGTTTGATTTCAGGGAAGCTCTGACCTTCGATGATGTTCTGTTGATGCCGGCGCGCTCCAACGTACTTCCTTCCAAAACAGACACTCGCACTTACTTTAGCAAAAGTATCGCCCTTAATATTCCAGTCTGCAGCAGCGCCATGGACACGGTTACCGAAGCCCGCATGGCCATTGCCATGGCTCAACAAGGTGGAATCGGCATCATCCACAGGAATCTCAATATCGCCGATCAGGCCGCGGAAGTCGATAAGGTGAAACGCTCCGAGAGTGGAATGATCGTCGACCCGGTCACGGTAAGTCCCAACGATCAAATCTCCGATGCCTTGGCGGTAATGGAGAAATACAAGGTCTCGGGCGTCCCCGTTGTCAACAAGGGCACTGGAAAGCTGGTTGGAATTCTGACCAATCGCGATCTCCGCTTCGAGACGCGGATGAATCTGAAGGTTTCCGAACTGATGACCAGGGACAATCTGGTGACAGTTCCTGTCGGCACGACCCTAGAGCAGGCAAAGAGCCTGCTTCACAAGCACAAGATAGAAAAGCTGCTGGTGGTGGATTCTCAGTACAAGTTAAAAGGTCTAATCACGGTCAAGGACATTATGAAGATGATCACCTATCCCAGCGCCAGCAAAGATTCACTGGGGCGCTTACGGGTAGGCGCGGCAGTGGGGACTGTCGGAGATTTCCTGGAGCGCGCTCAGGCACTGGCCAGTGCAGGCGCGGATGTGATTGTTATAGACACGGCTCACGGCCACTCCGAGCGCGTCTTGAGCGCGTTGAGAACGCTAAAGAAGAAGTTGAGGAATGTGGATGTCGTGGCTGGAAACATCGCCGCTGCTGAGGCGGCGCGTGAGTTGGTGGACGCGGGGGCTGACGCTATTAAAGCAGGTATCGGCCCGGGTTCCATTTGCACCACGCGAATTGTGACTGGAGCGGGCGTGCCGCAGATAAGCGCTATTCTGAATGCTGTTCAGGGCCTGAGTCACCGGCCGGTCCCGGTGATCGCCGACGGAGGAATTAAGTTTTCCGGAGACATCACTAAAGCGATCGCGGCTGGAGCATCATGCGTCATGATCGGCAACCTTTTCGCGGGAACCGATGAAAGCCCCGGCGAGCTGGTCTTTTACCAAAACCGCAGCTACAAGATTTATCGGGGCATGGGATCTCTGGAGGCGATGAAGCAAGGAAGCCGCGACCGCTACGCGCAGGATGACGAATTGAGTGAAGGAAAACTGGTTCCTGAAGGGATCGAAGGCCGCGTCCCTTACAAGGGGAGCATCGCCGCATTGATTCCACAATTGGTTGGTGGCCTGCGGGCGGGAATGGGATACTGCGGCTGCCGCGATATTAAAGAACTGCAAAAGGGTGCCCGCTTCATCCGCATTACCCACATGGGACTGCGCGAAAGCCACGTACACGACGTGCAGGTGACTAAGGAAGCGCCCAACTATCGAGTGGAAGGCTAGCGAAGGTCACGGTCTAAAGTCACCCGTCATCGGTCATCAGTCATCGGTCATCCGGTCACTCGATTTCAGCCACTAATACTGTTCCTCGGGATCGGCAGTTGCGGCTGATTTGGGCAACCCGCCCGTCGTAACGTGTGAAAAATCTGAGCCGCGACCGTCAGGGAGCGCGGGGAGAATCCAGGTTGATTGTTTGTCGCCCAAGATTCAGTATTCACAGATGTTTCCGGTTGGAGCGATTCGTTAGATTCACCCTTTGCTCGCTTATGCTCGCGGCTCCGCATTTTTTTCACAGATTCTGAGCCCTGGCTCAGATCTGAGCGGAGAGGACAATTCTTCGAAACATTCTAACGGCGCCAAACGACGCCCTGACTGAAAAACTGTGGAACAGTTTGACGGCCTTCGGCGTCAATATATAAGCTCTATGCGTCATAACCGAGCGGAGGTCGTATGAACCGCCGAAAAGGTCTCTTAAGATTGGTCTTCCCGCTGTTTGTTCTTTCACTCATTTCTCCGTTTCCCCCCGCGCTCGCCCAAGGGCCGCGTGTAGTGGTGACCAGTATCGGTGACCGCGATTTGAAGAGGACGGCCCACCGGCTTCGCATTAGCACCTCCCAACTAAAACATGCCCGCCAGGCGCTGCAGGAGGCGACGTCGCTGGCGGGCCGTGTTAACGGCAACGACTATTGGCAACTGGGTCAGCTCGGCCAGCTCTGGATTCAGCTCGACCGGTCCAAAGCTGCTGGTGCAATCGAGTCTATTTTTGGGGATCTTCGCAGCGCTGCCGCCGGCGCCCCGGATGACGGCGCCTACCAGCAGGCCTGCAATGTCGCGCAGGGTGTAGTTTCCGCCCTGCTGCAGATTGACCTGAAGAGGGCGCAACAACTCGCCCAGCAATGGCCCTCGCCTCCTGCGCGTCTGGGAGCCCCGGCGCAGGCAGCCTACAAGAATTTCCAAAAGGGCCTTGAAAGCTTCTACCTAAATCGACTGGCTCTGGAAGACCCCGACGGCGTGCCCGCAGCGTTGGCTGATCCGCGGTCGCAACCGGGTTACTCGGTGCGTGCGCAGCTTGTTTCACAGTTGCTGGGTCGGAATCGAAAGGAGCAGGCGCTGAAAATTGTGGATGATACCGTTATGCAGTTTGCACAGAGCAATTCCGATTCTGCATCATTCCAGGATTTTGCTCAATTTGTGCAGCAGCTTTCGTGGTCCACTCCGGATCAATTCGAGCGCGCTTTTTCGATGATGCTATCTCATTTGGACGATCCGCCTCAGCCCGGGGAACAAGATTTCAGAATTCCCGTGGGAAGCCACACGATAGAACTTACTGCCAGGGAAAGCGCGGTTCTCAATGTGTTCCGAAGTATGTGCGCTCGTCCGGAGATGACGGCTCGAGTGCTGGACCAGGTCCCGGGGTTGCGAGGAAAGCTGAACCCGATTGGGGGAGTGGATTATTACTTGAATCCCCAACTCTGGCCGGTGAAGGAGCAGCCTGCCGCCAAGGACCCTTATCGCCTTTCGCAGGATTGGGCGAATCAGGCGAGGGGTAAGGCATCCAGGAATCCATCGCTGTTGTACGAGAAGCTGGCGGAACTTCCCGATGCATTTGCCCGTGTCAACGCGCTTATTACACTGGCACAGCAGACTGCGTATGAGGATCCGGATTTCAGTTATCAGGTGCTGCAATCGGCTACGCCGCTCTTTCCGCAGATTGAATCACTTGAGCAGCGCGCCCAATTATTGCAGCAGCTGATGATGGCCTATCAGAATTTGGAAGGAGAGGTGGACGCGGCTGTGCTGCACGAAGGGTTCGCCCTTTTGGATCAACTGCGCAAGAACGAGAATGAAAAAAACGCTCTGAAAGACAAACCCCGGTCTGGGGGCAGCCCCGCTGATCAATTCGAGCTCGCTCTTACCGCGCAGTGGGCACGGTCTGATTTTGAAGGCGCGCTGCGCCGGCTGAACTCGACTGCGGACGACGGCTTTCGTTTCAGGGCTTTAGTCGGAATTGCGCAAGCGCTGGCGTATTAAAAAACACGTTAGCAGCTTAACGGGTTTGCAGGTTAGCAGGTTTGCAGGTTCACAGGTTAGGGTGTCGATCGGGTAGCGACCAGTTGGCGACAATCTGGCTAACTTGTGAACCTTGAACCTGCTCCCCTGCTAACCTGCTAACCTGCAAACCTGCTAACCCATCAACCCGCTAACCTGTCAGCTGCACCTTCCGGCACGGGCCGGATCGAAAAGCAAAGGGAAGAACTGGCCGTCCATTTTTACGCCGCTGGGAATGGGTGGCACGCCCTCAAGGAGCGGACTGTCGGATGCGGATTTCACGCCGTCGCGGAAAACGTTGATCACAGCCGCTCGGCGTGGCCTCGGCGTTGTGTTCGCATAAGAGCCGTGAACCGTCAAAGGATGGTGAAATGCGCACTCACCTTTCTTCAGCTCGATCGCAACCGGTTTGAACTGTCTTCTCTGATCGTCGGACAGAACGCTTTGAATGGCCTGCATGTCGCCGGCAAGGCCTGTAATAGGCAGCAGGGGCCAGCGATGGCTTCCCGGAACGTAGTAAAGACACCCATTCTCTCGAGTTGCGTCATCCAGCCCGATCCAACAGGAAAGGTGGGCCATAGGTTGGGTGCGGGTCCAGTAGGAATAGTCCTGATGCCAGGCGACCACTCCTCCGTGCCGCGCCGGCTTGAAGAAAAGTTGGTCATGCCAGAAGCGGACCGGTCCATCCAGCAGTTGTGAGGCCGCCATAACGAAGGCCGGGTTCCACAAAAGGTCATGGAAACCGGGAGTAATACGCCATGCTCCCAGCGCATGAAACAGGATCTTACTGGGATCAGCTGACTCGTTGGAGTTGTATTCGTAAAAAAGATGATTTCCGGGATGTGAAGGATTGGCCAGCGCCTGCACTTCTTCGCGAAGGACCTCAACCTGTTCTGCTGTCAACATCCGGATTCCTGCCAGGTAGCCCTGTTGCTTGAAGAAATCCACCTGCTCGTCGCTTAAGCGGTAGTTGTCCCACTCGTGGGGGGTTGTAGGACGGGGGAAAAGACTGCTGAGCATTCCGTGTCGAGTGGATAGATCTTCGATCATTATAATTGCTCCTCAAAAATTAAGCTGAGACTGCTGAAGTAGAATGTAGCGCAAAGGCGAGCGCTGCACAAACACGTGGGCGTTTTAATCGTAGGAGCGCGTGGCCGCTCCTACAATCCAAAGCGCCCAACTAGCTCGCATTATTCACAAATTTTTTTGGGACCGAGAGTGGTAACGCGGTTTCCGTCCCGTAGGGACAGTTCTGATAATAGCCCAGCAGTTCACTGCTGGGAATGGAGGGTCAACCACACAATGTAGTTGAGAGTCCCGTAGGGACGATTGAAGTGTTCAGCCGTCCCTAGCGGGACTATTCCGATATTTTTTGGCTGATCCTGAACCCAGCACTAGAAGTGCTGGGCTATTATCAAACCGTCCCTTCGGGACCGCACCACTTCCGCATTCCCGACTCCAAAAGTTTGTGAATAATCCCAACTTGTGAGCCGCCAGCGTCAAGATTTTTTCGTTATAATCGTCCCGTTACAATTTTCTTCTTAGAGCTCAAAGTCAATCATAGGAGGTGTGTATGTTTAGTTTACGGAATCAGACTGCGCGTCGCAGTTTCCTGCGGCGCTTGATGGCCGTTTCAGGCGTCTCGGTCGCCGCACCGGTTGTCGGAATGTCTGCATACGCTCCGATGCAGAACCGCGGTGCCAGCGCCGGCCCCACCTTCCTGCCACGGTATGCTCGCGCGCAAGACTACAGCTCGTTGAAGCAATCCAGCTACGACCGGACTGGAGGAAATGCGGACCATTTCCAGATTAAGGGAGGCGGAGAGCTGGAGCTGTTCAACTCTGGCGGCCCCGGAATCATCACGCACATCTGGTTTACCATCGCCGCTCAAAGCGCAAATCATCTTAAGGAGATCGTTCTTCGGATGTATTGGGACGGGAGTGCCAAGCCCAGCGTGCAAGTTCCTGTGGGAGACTTTTTCGGTCTGAATCTGGGGCAGTATTTCGTCTACCAGTCGGCGTTTCTGAACTGTTCGTCGGTGAAGGCGTTGAATTGTTATTTCGCAATGCCGTTCCGGAGATCGGCGCGCATCACTGCGACCAACGAAGGAAGGCAGGATGTGGGGGCTTTCTATTCCAATATCGATTATCAGCTTGTCCCGTCCCTTCCCGACGATGCTCTGTACTTTCATGCCCAGTACCGGCAGGCCGCGCCCTGCGCTGCCACCACCAGCGACTGGAACAACAATGGTGATGCTAACAAGCTGCGCAATCCGGACGGCAAACAGAATTACGTGTTTGCGGAAGCGCTCGGCCGCGGCCACCTGATGGGAGTGACGCTGGGAGTGCTTCAGAACCAGGATTACTGGATGGGAGAAGGCGACGAAATGATTTTTATCGACGATGAAAACAAACCGGCCATCATCGGCACCGGATCGGAGGACTACTTTTGCGGCGCGTGGGACTTCGGCGGCCGGGATGCCGCCATTCAATTTGCGCATCTTTACAACGGCGCTCCTTTCATGACTTCGCCGGAGCGCGCCGGCGGGCGCTACTGTCTATACCGCTGGCATGGAGACAATCCGGTGACTTTCAAGCGTTACATGAAGCACACTATTGAGCATGGACACGCCAACCACCGCGCCGATAATTTCTATTCGGTCTGTTACTGGTACCAGACTGAACCGTTCACTGATTTCCCGCCGCTGCCGCCAGTGGAGGCACGCCTCCCCAGGTTAAAGGCAGTCGCAGGGCCGGGCGGAGCTCACACGGGGTAAAGACATTGCGGATTTCGGATTTCGGATTGCGGATTGAGAAAATGCTGCGTGAATACCTGATTCGATCAGCGCGTATGGCGCGTGGAGAACGTTGAAGCTGAAGTCATCCTGGGTGTATGGTTCATACCAATAACGCACGCCCACCTCAAACGACTGACAATCTCGGACATAAGCATTTTGGCGAAATCTGCACATGTAGTATGATAGAAGTATGAAAAGTAAGACATCTATCACACTCTCGAGGGAGGTCCTAGCTGCATTAGACCGCTCTCGGGGAAAGGCTGAAAACCGTTCCAGGCTTATCGAGAAAGCGCTGCGTGAATACCTCACTCGGCAAGCGCGCGCGGAGCGTGAGAAAAAGGATCGGGATATTCTGGACCGCAATGCAGCCTTTTTGAATGACGAGGCTGAAGACGTGCTGTCCTATCAAGTAAAAAAGTGAAGCGAGGGGAACTCTACCGCGTTTTCAGAGGCACTCGGACCGATCCCAAAAAAGCCCGGGTTTTCGTTGTCGTTAGCCGCCAGGTGCTGGTCGATTCGAAATTCTCCACGGTCATCTGCGCCCCCATCTATACTCGGACTCTCGGATTGTGGACTCAAGTCAGCGTCGGAACAGAAGAGGGCCTAAAGCATGACAGCGGCATTTTTTGCGACGAGCTCGTCAGCTTGCGCAAGTCGGCCTTAACGCAATACGTCGGTTCGCTTTCGGCCGATAAAATCAGGCAGCTGAACGAGGCTTTGAAGACGGCGCTGGATCTATTCTGAAAACGAAGCCACCCGTAGGCAACTGTCGCACCATTTGTGTTACCGCTTCGAGTTCTGTAATTCGAAAAGAGCCTCACTCAACCCTAAAATGTGAACCGCGTCTGCAGCTCCAACCGGCGGTTGTTGGCAGCTTCTGAGAATCCGGTGCCGCCAAGAAGTCTTCAGTGTCAACGAAATCCGTCAGGCCTCTACTTTTTGATTATATCTTGTAATAGGTATTGCATGCTTCCGCAACGGATAATACACTTTACTCTAGAGCTCAGTAAGTCTTGGGTGGCTTAAAGACTGGGGTTTGGCTGCGTCGACCCTTAGAAAGGGTGGAACTCCGAGGCCAGGAGCGAAGAAGATAAAATCGAAGCAGATCTTGTTTCTAGGCCAGTGACACACGCCGCGCCCCGTTGCCAAAGGCGACCACATCGTCTGTTATTACGGCGGGAAACCACTGATAGACGCCCATGATAAGACTTACACCAGGGAAGGTCGCTTTTATGGACCAAGGTGACCGTGTCATTTGATTTTCGATGATTTGACGGCTTCGAGGGAGAAATAAAATGAAGATTAAAACCCCAATCATTACGGTTTCTGTCCTTTGTGGGCTCACCGCCATCATTTCCATCCGCGCTCAGCAAATGCCGGCCGAATATCAGGAAGTGCTCCAACTGCTTGGCAAGCAGGGCGATTACAAGTCAAATGTTCTCAAAGTCAACATCCCGCGAAATGACCTCAAAATAACCGTTGACGGAGTTGCCACCCCGACGCCGTTCGGGTTTGGCGGCTGGCTGGGCTTGACGAAGGGCACGGGCGGCAAGGATGTCATGATGGGCGATCTTGTGTTAACGGAGGACGAAGTCAATTCTGTGATGTCGGCGCTCCTGGACAATGGCTTGGAAGTCACGGCCTTGCACAACCACTTTTTCTTTGAAGAACCGCCCATTTTCTACATGCATGTGATGGGCCACGGCAAGGCGGCCGATCTTGCCCGCATGGCAAAGCCCGCCCTTGATTTAATCGGCCACGTGCAGCAAAAGCATTCGGCAGGAAGTTCTCCCGCAAGGAGCGACGTGCAGGCCGGCAAAATCGACACAAGCAAAATCGCCAACATCGTGGGGCATCAGGGAGAGCAGACCGGTGCAGTTTACAAGATTACCGTTGGTCGCGACGGTCTTAACTTGAAAGAGATGGGCGCAACGATCAACGCGCGCATGGGACTGAACACGTGGGCCGCTTTCTTCGGGAGTGATCAGAGCGCAGTTGTGGCAGGAGACGTGGCCATGCTGGAAAAAGAGGTTACGCCTGTCCTGAAGGCGCTTCGTAGCCATGGCCTCGACGTGGTAGCGATACATCACCACATGATCGGGTCCCATCCCGTGATCATTTTTTTGCACTACTGGGGCAAGGGGCCGGCCGATAAGCTGGCCACAGGCTTTCGGGCCGCGCTCGATCAGCTCGGCAAACCCACGGCTTCTACGGCGAAACATTGAGGCTGACGGCCGCCCTCGGACTTGGGCTGCCCCTTTGCGCTGGCTTGGCTCTCCTGTTTGGGTGCGCGCTGGCGGCGCCCGCTTCTGAATTGGATAACACCATCACGGCAGCCCATCCTTCAGGGTTTATCCGGTTGGATGGCCGCCTAGATGAGGCCGCGTGGCTTGATGCGACGGTGGTCGAGCTGGTTCAACAGTCCCCGCACCCCGGCCAACCCCACCCGTACAAAACCGAGGTTCGGATCCTGATCAAGGGAGATGATCTCTATTTTGGTTTTTCCTGCACAGATCCCAATCCCGAAAAGATTGCCATCCATACAATGCAGCGCGACGCCAACATTCGCGGCGACGATTCAGTGAGCATCGTGCTGGACACATATGGAGACAAGCGGACCGGATATTTCTTCCAGGTCAACGCCGCCGGAGCCCGCGTCGACGGGCTCATCAATGGCCCTGACAATCCTTCATTCGATTGGGATGGCATTTGGGACGCCCGGACGGCCCGAACCAAAACCGGGTGGTCGGCCGAGATCGTGATCCCGTCACGCACGCTGAGCTTCACAAGCGGTCTAAAAAGTTGGGGCCTAAATCTGGAGCGCTTCATCGCTCGCGACCGAATCACTCTCAGATGGGCGTCCCCAACGCTGGATTCCTTCCTGTATGACTTGAGCCGGGCGGGATCGTTGACCGGAGTTGAGAGTCTAAAACAAGGTTTTGGAATCGAAGTGAGCCCTTACACGGCCGGTCGGATGAAGGAACTGTTTGGCAAGTCGGAGCGCGCCTGGCAGGGGACGGGAGGACTGGACGCTACCTGGCGCATGACGCCGCAGCTGGCAGTGGTGTTTACGGCCAACACTGACTTTGCAGAAACTGAAGTAGACTCGCGGCAGATCAACGTCACCCGATTTCCGCTTTTCTTTCCGGAGAAACGCAGTTTCTTTCTTGAAGGCGCAAACCAGTTTGTTTTTGGTCTAAACCTCGCTGACAATTTCATTCCCTTCTTCACGCGCCGAGTCGGTTTGCTGGAGGAGCAGCAGGTACCGATCGATGGGGGCATCAAGCTGAACGGGCGCGCCGGCCGATGGAACCTGGCGCTACTCGATGTGCAGATGCGCGAAACGGGAACGGCTCCCGGTGTCAATCTATTTGCCAGCCGCGTCTCTTACGATTTGACCAACAAATTCCGCGTCGGCACTATTGTCACCAGCGGAGACCCGGCGGGGCTGACCCGAAACAGGCTGGCCGGACTTGACGCTGTCTGGCGAACCTCTACTTTTCTAGGCAATAAGAACTTGCTGATCGGCGGATGGACGGCCGCAAGCGCGGGAGATCTTCCATCGGGCCAGCGAAGCGGCTGGGGATTGGCTGCTGATTTTCCCAATGATTTACTGGATTGCAGCGCCTCAATCAACGAATTCGGCGACGCTCTGACGCCTGCTCTCGGATTTCTGCCGCGCCCTGGAACCCGTCGCTATAACTTGGGGTGCGCTTACCAGCCGCGGCCCTCCAAAGACACCCCCCTCGGCTGGATTCGCCAGGAGTTCTTTGAAAACTTCTACACGCGCGTTGATGATCTCAATGGCATCACCCAGTCTTGGCGTTATTTTATGGCGCCGTTCAATGTACGGACCGAATCAGGAGAGCACCTGGAGTTCAACTGGGCGCCACAGTATGAATTTCTGCCGGAGCCGTTCGAGATCGCCGGCGTAGTCATCCCATCGGGCGCGTATCGTTTCACACGTTGGCGCATTGAAGCACAATCGAGCGACCATCGTCCGCTGCAGGTTGGCTCGACGACCTGGTTTGGTGAGTTCTATAACGGTCATCTGACTCAGTGGGAAAACTACTTGCGCTGGAACTCTCCGACCGGGCACTGGTTGCTGGGCCTGACCGCAGAAAATAACTTCGGCCGGCTCAAAGAAGGCAGCTTTGTTCAAAGGCTGTGGCAACTGCAGTCGGCGTTGGCCTGGAGTCCGAACCTGGTTTTCACCAGTTTCATCCAGTATGACTCGGAGTCGCAAAATCTCGGGATGAACACGCGGCTGCGCTGGACGATCAAGCCGGGAAACGATCTGTTCATTGTGTGGAACCGCGGCTGGCAGCGCCTCATTACCAGTCGAGATGAACTGAGGGTGATTCCCGATACCGAATTGATCGCCCTCAAGCTGAGGTGGACATTCCGGCGGTAGAGATCTCGGGGCGCATGCTTGGCCGCTTTCTCATGCAACTAGAACGAGTACCGCAAAAACACCGATGCCACGTTGGCGTGGTAGCTGGAGTAACGCGAATCCAGGAAGAGATATTTCGGAGCATCGCTTGTGATATTCCCGTGCACGTAGGGTTGGAGAACGTTGAAGCTGAAGTCATCCTGCGTGTATGGTTCATACCAATAACGCGCGCCCACCTCAAGTCCCTCGCGTAGCTGGCGGGTAATGAAAATATTCACGTCCTGGCGCCGGGCCACCGTGTCCGGATAAGGAAACGCCTGTGCGCTGATGACTGAATCTGGCCGAATGGGGAACGGATTTACGGTATTTATTCGGTCGCGGGCAAAGGAGAGCGCGTAAGAAAGATCCACTTGTAGCTTTCCTTCCTGCGCCGCTGAATTAATGCCGAATTGAAAACTGTCCAGATTACTTCGGCTGCTGCGATCCCAAGTATTGGCGATGGGGAATTGAGCGGTAGTGCCTTGAACGATAACGCCTGGAGGGGCAGCCTGGGCTATCAGTAAGTGCGCAAGTCCCCGATAACCAAGGCGGTTCATCTCCCGTGAATAGTTCACATAATAGAAGCTCCCACCCTCGGATGTGTACGAGAACTGGGTGTCGATGAAAGAGAGGACGTTATAGTGGCGTCCGTAAAAATTCTTGTCATAGTCTTCCCGGAGATATCGATAAGAAGCTGAGAAATTCGTTTTGTCGCCCTTCAGCAGATCCACTGAAAGGCTTCCATCGTTTCGGAGTCTACCTGCCTCATCAAACCGGCGCAGAAGGTTGAACTCAGTTGGAACGCCTCTAATGAAATTGGTGTTTGCAGTTACTTCCCAAGCCGTTTGGGGACCATTCGGGGGGGACCCGGGGAAAGCGGGATTAAAAGACAATGGCTGCGTGTTGTAGGACCGCGGGCGGCGGTCCGAGTAACGGTAGTCCGCTTTGAGCTGGATGCCCGCGCCGGGAGTTAGATCGAACCGGCTGCGGATGCTGTGTTCGTTGCTGCGGTTCACATCCCGTAAATTACGGTTCCAAATCTCCCACCCGTAATCAAGTTTCCAGGTGAGCTGCGGCAGAACATCCCACTGAAATCCAGCCGCAATATTCTGCCGGGTAAAGGACTGATCGGGGTTCTCTATTGGCAATCCGAAGAAATCGGTGGCGGCCGTGCGCCATGTCGAATCGCCAAATGCGGCATATCCAGGAAACTCAATGGTGCGTGTTTGATTGTTCAGGTCCTGCGAACGGTACTGGAGTTGGAAGCGGAAGTTCTGCGCGCGGTTGACCAGGGCATAGTCCTGATTGACGTTTCGCATCTTCCCGTTCAGGCTGCGCGCCGGAAGGGAGTTTACGTCGGTGGGCGTGTCAATGGGAGTAGCCGCGTTCCAAGTTTTTGGCACAATGGCTGTGTTTAGCGTCCAGGGGAGAAAATTGTCATTCTGTGTCCAGTACGCCAGCGAGAGCAGCCCGCGCAACTGCGTTTTGCGCGGCAGGTCCACGTTTCCGCGAAAACTGATGCTGTGAGAATTATTGTTTGGAGCGAGGTCGGTCTGCCATCGAACAAAGCGGAATCTATTCGTGGCTCCAACTCCTTGCTCGTCGGTGATCCGAAACGGGTTTTCCCAAACTAGTGTCCCGATATGGTTGCGGAATAGAGAAAGATCGTAATCCACGCCGGCGTTCCATTGTTTGCCCGTGAACTGCGCGCCCAGATTAAGATCGGTCGTCCGATGGTCGATAGGCTCCGGCAGCTCCTGGCCCATCCCTTCCCACAAACCGTCCCGAGCGGGAGCGGGACCAGGTCGCCGCACAAATGTGCCCGCGGACATGGGCCGCGATCCGCGATTGCGCAGCCGGCTCAACTGAAAATGTAATTCCACGTTATCCGAGACCCAGTAGTCCTGTTTTAACCAGCCTTGATCCCGGCGGAGCCGCACATCGGCGATTGCTGCAGTCTGCAGCTCCTGGCGAACTATCGTGGGCAATTCGGCGTTGGGAGCTATTGGGGCCGTGTCCGGCGTTGTAGCCGCCTGCAGGCGCGCTCGCAGCGCTGGGCTGACTTGATAGACGCCCGGCGCTGTGTTCTGAAAAAAGTATCTCCCGCTGCCGAAGGAATGAGGGACTTGGTCCCAGACAAATTGAGTTCGATATTTTCCAAACCTCCCTGCGTCCACCTTGAAACGCTGGTCAAGCTCGCGAATCTCAAATCCTCTCAATGAGACAAAGTAAGGAGAATCGTCTGATTGGAAGTCCAGGCTCAATTTCCGGACATAGAACCCTTTTGGAACATCTCGCGTTTCCTCGAACTTAGCTGGATGACTTCCCTCGGTCTCACGAATCTGGCCGCCGACTTCAATGGTTGTCTGAACCTTTTGCAATAGAAGCGGCGGCTTTTTCTCCTCGGCCTTCTTCTGTTGTGTCGGCGTGGTGTCCTTCTGTGGCGTTTGGGTTTCGTCCTGGCACCAGACGTTAGGCATACAAATGAGTGCTGAGACGAGGCAAGCCAAGAAAGCGAGGTCGACCCGGAGAATCGGTTTGGGTCTGTTCGAATGGTCGGATTTCATCTGGTCCTCTAGCGCGTAAAGGTTCTGCCCGATGGATGGTTCGAGCCATGGATCTGCGGATGGCAATTGGCACAGCCGCGATTTATGTACCATATGTCCAGAGGTTTTCCCGCGACGGTCTGATGGCGCGGCAACATGTGAATATGGCACTGCTGGCATATCAGGTGAACCCGGGCCGTCAGCAGCTTGGCGTTGCTCGTTCCATGGGGCGAATGACAGTTGAGACAGTTTTCGCGAACCGGCGCATGCTCCCATAAGAAAGGTCCCCTCTTTTCGGCATGACAGGAATAACACAGGTCATTGACCGAGCGGGCCACGAGCATCCGCCCGGCCTCGCCTCCGTGAGGGTTGTGACAGGAGGTACAACCTACCTTCACGTTCCAGTGCTCGCTGCGAAACAGATGTGTGGAGCGCTGGTAAAAAACCTTTCTCTTTTCCGTGTGGCAGGAGAGGCAGAGCTCTTCTTCAGTTTGTTTCACCAACAGTTTTTCAGAAGTCTTCGGGTGATGGGCGCTGTGGCAGGTCAAGCAGCTTATTTTGCTGCTGTCATGCTGGCTGCCATGCCAGAGCATTCGCCTTTGCTCCCTGGCGTGACAGCTCAGACAAGTTTCGTTTATTGCTGCCGCGGTCAATTTTGGAGGATTGATTATGTCCTTCGCTTCCCCCGTTTCCAGGTGCTTGGCGGGGTCTCCGTGACAGGCCTCGCAATTAGTAGCCCGTGTCCCCGAGAGAAATCTGGCAGTTCTACCGTGAATGTCCTGAGCGAAGTGCTTTACTGTTTCTTCGTGACACTGGGAGCACTTTTCCCAGGTGGTCTGATAGTCGGAAGGTTTGCCCTGGGGCTGTGCCTGGATCGGCTGCGCAACAGACTTCCCGGCATCGGCGACGGCCAGGCAAAAAACGAGTGCTGAAAAGAAGAGAAAGCCGGCTCGGTCCCCTACAATCGATCTCCACCACAGCAAAGCGCGTGCCATCAGTCTCATGTCCTTGAGCGAGGGCCTACACGACAGCGAGCTTCAATCTAACTTTGGTCTTCTCTTTTTTTGCAGCAGAAGATATCAGTTTTTTAATGAAATTCAAGTAAAATGGTCGGCCAGCGCCACTTGTAGCGGAGCCTTTGAAATCTCTTCCCCAAAAAGCGCACGATCAAAACCAACGAACACGAATTTGGAGCTACTTTTTCAAGGTGCGTGAGTAGGCAATTACGTTGGCAATTTCTGTTGGGGACAGTTCCTTTATCGGCTTCATTTTTCCCGTGCCGTCGGTAATGGCTTTCTTCCATTCCTCATCTTTCTTGTCTTGAATTTCCTTGGTGCCGAGATTCTTGATCTCTACTTTCATCACTTTGGCCATGGCCGGATTGCCCTCGCCCGTAGCGCCATGGCATATCTTGCATTTTTTTTCGTAAACGGTTTTTCCGGCTTTAGCGTCGCCCCCGGCCTGGACCGTGAGCGTGGGCGTAAACAATGCCAAACCCATTACGGCGACTGCCGTTGCGACGGCAATAGCTGCGAACATGAGGATTCCCAGTTGTTTCATACGAATCTCCTTTTGAGTATCGACTGAATAGATGAAGTGCCCTTCTTTTCTGATTATCTTGACTCCTCGAACTGTCCCTAGTCCACAGCTTATTTGGTAACTTTGTCGCCGACCTTTTTTGTCGCGGCTCTTATAAAAAAAATGGCGGACACAAAAATTACTTGGTCTTGGCCATAGCGCGTCGTCGCACGGTCTTTAGAATATCCTCATGTGCCGCCGGGAGCACGTTCAGCAGCGGAAGGAAGTTCCGTTTTCCCAACGTAGCCAGTTCGGTGTGCGAAACCGCGCGTACAGTTGCATTTCGAGGCTCGTTTGAGAGCAAAGCCATTTCTCCAAAATACTCTCCCTTGCCGAGTTTCGCGATCACCGACTCAGCGCCGTCGCCTTCATGGACAACCTCTACCTCACCGCTTCGAATGAAATAAGCACAGTCGCCCGAATCTCCCTGCCTGAAAATTATTTCGCCCGGACCGTAACGCTCATACTCGAACAGCCGGCGCTGCCGCAGTAACTCATATAAAATCGCGCTGCTAACAATGAGAATGGCGGTAAATATCAGCAGCGGCGCAAAAGTGGCGAAAAGAAACAGGGTTCCACCCGTGGTTCTCAGTACAAACTGAAGTCCCGAAAGAAGTCCCAAAAGGGTGAGGACGAGGGCAAATGCTAGCCAGACGCGAATTCCGATTCCACGCAGACCCAGACTGATTCTTTCCGCTGAAGGTTTCATAACCGTTGCGATATGGGATGGGCCGGATGAGTGATGCCGTGGCAGTCCTGACAGCTCATTCGTCCGGAAAACAACTCTTCCTGAGCGCCGGAATGCTCCGCCAGGGACAGCCATTTCACTGACTGCGCATGGCACTTCAGGCAGTCCCCGTTAGGATAAGGCTTCCGCATTTTGATGGGAAGTTTGTATGTTCTTGTGTAGTATTTATAAACATCAACAATGCCATCCTTCTTGGCTTCGACGGTCCCAAACATCCCATAGGAGGTATGACATTCATAGCATTGATTGTTGTGGATGTACTGATTTCGATAATGAATCGCCGCCAGACCCTCGCTCTTCAGATTCTTCATGTCTTCTACGTACGGCTTCATCGTCAGATGACACGTTCCGCAAAACTCGACGCGCTCCGCTCGCGAAAATACCAGCAGCATTCCCGTGCAAATTGCCAGCAGAGGAACCATCACGACGGAAACAACGAGCAAAGTCTTGAAAAGAGGCCCGAGAATGTGGCCGCGCAAGACGCTAATCAATGAGAATAAGACTAATGCGATCCCAATGAGCAGAGACCAGAAGAAGACCTTTGAGGCGTAAAGCTCTACCGGATCATGATGGAATTGATCTTGGCTGGTTTGAGCAAAGACTGGATGGCCAACCAGAAATGCCGCCTGGATGAGACAGAACCTGACTTTTTCCATGGACCTCTCGAATAGAAGTGCGGGCTGCGGAAAATAATGTTCACTTTAACAGGCTCTGTCAAGAAGATAAACCTTACATAACACAAGCACTCAAGGCCATGACCTGCCGGTGGAAGCCACACCTGTGCCTGCGTTTCGCCGATTGTTATTTTGAGGTTTGCGTTATTTGGGTCCTTGTGGTTTATGTTTTCCTAGATTCCCATCGCTGACCTATGGCCAGAAAACGAATCGTCATCCTGGGTGGAGGCTTTGGCGGTGTCTATACCTCCATGAACTTGGAAAAACAACTGCGCCCGGATGAGGCGGAAATCTTTCTGGTTAACCGTGAAAACTACTTCGTTTACCAGCCGATGCTGCCTGAAGTGATTTGCGGCTCAATCGGGCTGACCGATACGGTAGTTCCGATCCGCAGCCTGTGCCCCCGTACGCGGTTGGTGATGCGCGAAGTGGAAGCGATCAGCCTGCGCGACAGGCTTGTCACGGTCAGCCCCGGATTTCAGCCTCACCCCATGAACATCCGTTATGACTATCTGGTGATCGCGCTGGGCAACGTGACGAATCTCGTCGGACTGCCGGGGATGGAAGAACACGTTCTGCCCTTCCGTACGCTGGCTGACGCCCTGATCCTGCGGAACCGCACCATCCACGCGATGGAGGAAGCGGATATAGAACCAGATCCGGCGTTCCGACGCAAGCTGCTGACGTTCGTAGTGGCGGGAGGAGGATTCTCAGGAGTGGAAGTGATAGCGGAGTTGAACGACTTCGTTATCGACATCGCCCGCCACTACAGAAATATCACTGTAAGCGAAATCCGATGTGTGCTGGTGCATTCGGGAAACCGCATCCTCCCGGAGATGGTTGAAAGCCTGGGGCTATTTGCCCAGAAGCTGTTGGTGAAACGGGGAGTAGAGATCAAGTTGAATGACCGGCTGATCGCGGCTACTTCAGAAAAGGCGATCCTCAAATCAGGGATGGAGATTCCATCCAAGACGATCGTGTCAACGGTTCCCTCTGCTCTGCCGCCCCTGTTGATGGATCTTGATTGCTGCATGGATCGAGACCGCCTGCAGGTCAACGGCTTTCTCGAACTGAAAGATTATGAAGGACAGGTCTGGGCTCTCGGGGACTGCGCTTCCATCCGAACTCAATCGGGCAATCTCGTTCCACCCACTGCCCAGCACGCAGTTCAGGAAGCAAAGACGGTCGCTTCCAATATCAGTGGCGCGATTCGAGGCGAATGGCCGAAGCTTTTCACGTATGAAGACTTAGGCCGCCTGGGCTCGCTTGGCCACCACTCGGCAGTGGCCGAGATCCTAAATATCAGCGTTTCCGGTTTCGCTGCATGGGTACTTTGGAGGCTTATCTATCTGATGAAAATGCCGGGCCTGAATCGAAAGTTTCGCGTTGCCGCCGATTGGTTCACGGCATTGCTTTTACCGCCCGATCTGGTCCAGCTTAAGATTGGGAATCCGCCCGGAATTACCGAGCAGCACCTCGAATCGGGCGATATCGTGTTTAACCAAGGAGACGTGGGAAACTGTGTTTACGTGATCCAGAGCGGTCAGTGTGAAGTGCTGCGCGAAGATGCAGGGTTGCAAAAGAGCGTAGCGGTGCTTGGACCTGGCGAGTATTTCGGCGAAATGGCGGTACTCAGCGAAGCCAGTCGCAATGCCACCATACGAGCGTTATCTCAACTCGATCTGCTGGTGATCTCTAAACAAGATTTCCAGATGCTCAAGTCTAATATCCCCGCTTTCGCAAAGGTCTTCGAAGATTTGGCGCGTCAGCGCTCTGCTTCAAACCCGGCGCGGTCACCACAAAGTCAAAAATCGCCCTGAACGAAATCAATTGCTGCTTGGGTTGTGATTTTTTTAGGACCCTTGTCAGGTCTCGATACTCATCCTCCGCTCTAAATGTAATATCTATTGCATGCTAATGGAACAGATGTACACTGCAATCGTCTGACTGTGCCAAGCGATTGATACATTAATGCTCACTCTTTAAATATTTCAGGGGGAACCCTCAATGATAAACGTTAAGCAAATTCTATTGATGGCTGCAGTAGTGGTAGTCGTTTTAGCGGCTGGCATTGATCCAATGGCTTCTTCTCAGGCGGCCAAGTTTAATTTCGACAATGATTCCGTCGAGCAGCCGCCGGCTGGTTTTACTTCCTACGCCACAGGCGGCGGGCCGGCAGGTAAATGGCTGGTCAAAGAAATGGCCGACGCTCCCAGCGGTAAGCACGTGGTCGAGCAAACCGACGCGGACAGAACCGACTATCGTTTTCCCGTTCTGGTCGCCGACAAGGGCGAATATGCCGATCTGGATTTGAGCGTCAAGGGAAAGGCAATCTCGGGAAAGATCGATCAGGGCATAGGACTAGTATTCCGATTCCGCGATCCGAAGAGCTATTATATCGTACGCGCCAACGCGCTGGAGGATAATTTTCGATTGTACAGGATGGTCAATGGTCGCAGAATCCAGTTTGCCGGCGCAAATCTAAAGGTCTCGTCCGGACAGTGGCATACGCTGCGCGTTGTCGCTAAAGGGACTCACTTTGTTTGCTATTTTGACGGCAAACAGTTAATCGACGCTCGCGACAGTACCTACTCGAGCGGAAAAATCGGTTTGTGGACCAAGGCCGACAGTGTGATCGCGTTTGATGATTTGACAGTCTCAAGCGATTAGCCAGGCAGAGGAAAAGCAGGCCGGCGAAACTAACCGAAATGGAAAACCAGAAACCGTTTGAACAAACGACACCAGGAGAGGACGGTGAAATGCCGTCATGGCGAGAGGTTTTCCTCTACTTTCTAATGCTGGGCTTCGTCAATGTTGGTGGGCCGGTCGCTCAGATCACCATGATGTTTAACCACATGGTCGAGCGGCGCTGCTGGCTGTCCAAGGACCGATTCGTAAAGATCATGGGCTTCTGCCACATGTTGCCTGGCCCCGAAGCGCTGCAGTTGGCAATCTACGTCGGCTACTTGAAGCGCGGACTGCTCGCCGGGATTCTTGCAGGCCTCACCTTTATTGTTCCCGGCGCGGTGGTAATGATCATCTTGAGCTGGCTGTATTTCACCTATGGCCAGTTGCCGCAGGTGAACGATTTGCTTTACATCCTGAAACCCGCCGTTCTCGGTATCATTGCTGCCGGAATAATCAAGCTCGGGCAAGCAGCGATCAGAAACGCCTTTCTTGCCGCAGTGCTTGCCTCTGCTTTTGTGGCCATGCGGTTTGCTGGGGTAAATTTTATGCTGATTCTGCTGCTGGCCGGCATTGTGAATCTTGTGATTGCCGAGGGTCTGGCCCATCTTCGAGGCATGCTGGCCTGTGCGCCGCTAATCCTTGGCGGGCTGGGCGCAGTCAATGGCTTGGTCCATCCCCGCTGGGGGCAAATGGTTTGGCTGTTTCTCAAGACCGGCCTATTCAGTTTTGGTGGCGCTTATGCCTCGATTGTGTTTCTGCAGCGTGGCGCAGTTGACGAATACCACTGGCTCAAAGCGGGCCAGCTCCTGGATGGCGTAGCGCTGAGCGTGGCGACTCCAGGACCTTTTATGTTGTTTGCGACATTCGTAGGCTTCATTGCCGGTGGTGTCAAGGGCGCGATCCTCGCTACGTTCTTTGTCTTCCTCCCCTCGTTTGTGTTCGTCCTGATCGGCGCCCGTTACATCGAGCAACTCCGCAACAATCGCCCAATCCAAGAATTTCTGGCAGGCGTCAGCGCCGCTGTAGTCGGAATCATTCTTGTTGTCTCGCTCGACCTGGCGCCGGAAGCGTTCGTAGGCTGGGTAAGTGTCGCCATAGGGGTCGTCGCCTTCCTGATCATCGTCATTCTCAAAGCCGATGTTGCCCTGGTCGCGGTCGGGGCGATGGCCATTGGCATCGCATACGCAGTCCTTCGCGCAGCGCTCTAGCTTGTGTAATAGAGATTGCAGTAAGTTGAAACAGATAATACTCTTTCCCAAATGGAGTGGATGGTTTTTTCCTATTCTTTGCCCTCCAAGGCGCGGTCCAGCCCCCGAGTGGCGCTGTGGCGCCAGCTGCGGCGTTTTGGCGCCATATCTCTAGCAGGAGGCGCCTACGTACTTCCGGCGCGGGATGAGTGTATAGAAGCTTTCCAGTGGCTGGCGCAGGAGGTCCACCAGGCAAAAGGTGACGCGCTAGTGATGCAGGTTGATAAATTCGAAGGTCTGAACGACTCACAACTGGTAGATCTGTTTCGCAACGCAAGAAGGCAGGACTACCAGGAAATAGGGATTACAATCGCGGAGCTGGAGAGAACTGTCGTTGCCAGTAAAAAAGGGAAACGGCCCTCCGGCATTGTAGACAAACTCAAGAAGCTCCGTAAAAGACATGCCGAGATTGCGCGCGTAGACTTTTTCGACTGTCCAGAAGGGAGCCGTGTCGCTCTCAAACTTTCCCAACTGCAGCAGGCTCTTTTTCCGAAGCGCGATTCAAGTGCCAAGATCGTTCCGGCAACTATTGCCAGTTATCGACGAAAACGCTGGGTCACGCGTCCCCGTCCTCACGTCGATCGTTTGGCATGTGCCTGGTTGATTCGCCGGTTTATCAATCCCAAGGCGTCGATTCGTTATTCGTTAAGGCCCAAACCAGAGGAGATCTCGTTTGACATGGCCAAAGCGCATTTCGGTCACGTAGGCAATCTGTGCACTTTTGAGACCATGGTTGCCGCCTTTGGTTTGGACGAACCTAGCCTGCGGCCCATAACGGAAATCGTTCACGAGATCGATCTGCGAGACGGTCGTTACGCGCGACCAGAGACGGCTGGTATTGAAGCTGTCTTGAAAGGATGGCTGATTGCCGGGCTCTCGGATGCAGAACTTGAGAAGCACGGCTCGGCTTTGTTTGAAGGACTATTCAGCGCGCATGTAAAAAACAGAAAGGAGGCTTCGAAACTTAAATGAATATTGCTCGGCGCGTCCTCCTTTTCAGCTTCATCTGCCCGGCTCTTCACGTTTCACCGCTTGCGCAGGAACCTCCATCCCAGCCTTTAACCCTGAATGCAGCCGTTGATCTGGCACTGAAGAATTATCCAGCAATTCGTGTGAGTCAAGCCAGAGCTGCCGCTGCGCGGGCGGGTGTTGATGTAGCACGCACGGCCTACCTCCCCAGGCTTGACTTTCTCTGGCAAGAGAACCGCGCCACTCGAAATAACATCTTCGGCTTGCTGCTGCCGCAGCCGATAATTCCTTCAATTTCCGGGCCTGTCTTGGGAACAAAATCCTATACCAGCGCGTGGGGGAGCGCCGGCGGCTCGCTCCTGTCTTGGGAACTGTTTGATTTTGGTTTCCGAAAAGCCAATGTCGATGTCGCGCGGGCGACTGAGGAACAGGCGAATGCAGGAGTGGAGGTCACTCAGCTCGATGCTGTCACCGCGGCTGCCGACGCGTTTCTTACGCTAGTCGCGTCTCAGGAAACGGTTCGCGCCGCGCAAGCCAACGTTGATCGGCTGGAGGTGTTCGGCAAATCAGTCCATACTCTCGTGGATAATCAACTGCGTCCTGGCGCCGACGCGTCGAGAGCCGACGCAGAGCTTGCCGCAGCGAGAAACCAACTTATCCTGGCACAGCAGAACGCGGAAATCAGCCGAGTCACATTGGCTGAAGCGCTGGGGTTCGCCGGTCTTCCCGTCAATGTTGAGCCGGGCCCGCTCCTTGGGCTTCCACCGGTTACAGCAGTTCCGGTTTTCAAATTCGAGACTCATCCCCTGGCTCGTGCGCAGGCCTCGGCAGTGGAAATAGTGCGCGCGCGGGAACGCGCGCTGGATCGTTCCTATTTCCCCCGCTTCAACTTTCAGTCCGCCTACTACGGTCGTGGAACGGGCGCGAAGCTCAACGGACAAATAGAGGGCGACGAAGGTCTGCTGCCCCAGGTGCCTAACTGGGCCGCAGGTATGACAGTGACTTTCCCGGCTTTTGAGATTTTCGCCATTCGCGCCCGACGGAGAGTTGAGGCGAATAATCAGACGGCAGAACTAGCGCGCTATGAACAGGCAATCCAAAGCTTGAAAGCGCAGGATGCTCGAGTTCGCGCGCTGGTGGATGCCGCGCGCCGCATCGCTGAGAATACTCCCATTCAACTGAAAGCCGCCCAGGAGGCGGAGACTCGAGCACGGGCCAGATATGATGCCGGGCTGGCAGCCGTCACGGAAGTTGCCGAAGCGCAGCGTTTGCTGGCCCAAGCCGAAACAGATGATGCGGTGGCCAGGCTGAGTGTGTGGCGGGCGCTTCTGGCAGCGGGGAAAGCTCAGGGGGATCTCAAACCTTTTCTTCAGCAAGTGGCAACTACGCCGCCAGCAGGGAGAAAGTAGCATGTGGTTTATCAACACCGCCATGCGGCGTCCAATCACTGTCCTGGTATTGGTAATCGGCGTCGCACTGTGCTCGATTCTGGCGCTGACTCGAATGCCGGTGGATATTTTCCCCAACCTCAATTTGCCGGTCATTTACGTGGCGCAGCCTTATGGCGGGATGGATCCGGCTCAGATGGAAAGTTATCTGGTGTCTTATTACGAGTACCACTTTCTTTACATCACCGGCATCGAGCACGTCGAATCCAAGAGCATTCAAAACGTCGGTCTCCTCAAGTTGTACTTCCATCCCGGGACGGACATGAGCCAGGCGCTGGCGCAAACTATTTCGTATGTGGAGCGTTCCCGCGCCTTCATGCCGCCCGGCACGGTGTCGCCTTTCGTAGTGCGTTTTGATGCGGGAAGCGTCCCCGTGGGCCAACTGGTTTTTTCCAGCGACACGCGCGGCGTGGGCGAGATCCAAGACTTGGCATTGTTTCGTGTACGGCCGGCGTTTGCAACGCTGCCGGGTGTTTCCGCCCCACCTCCTTTCGGAGGCAATCAGCGGACCGTGGTCATTCACGTCGATCCGGACCGTCTGCGCGGCTACCATATGTCGCCCGAAGAAGTCATCAAAGCAGTGGCGACGGGAAATGCCATCTTGCCTGCAGGAAATGTCAGAACGGGGGATATCAATCGCCTCGCGCCGACCAATTCAGTCGTTTCGGACATCCAAGAGTTGGCCTCCTTGCCGATTCGCGTCGGCGCCGGGCCGTCTGTTTTCTTGCGAGACATCGGTTCGGTCGAGAACAGCAGCGATGTCTTAACCGGCTACGCGCTCGTGAATGGACGACGCACTGTCTACATCCCGGTTACTAAGCGCGCCGACGCGTCCACACTGGACGTCGTGAATCGCGTCAAGGCGGAACTTCCCAGAATGCAGTCGCTTATTCCCGAAGACATTAAAGTCAGTTTCGAATTCGACCAGTCCACCTATGTAAAGAACGCCATTCGGGGACTGATCATCGAGGGCGCGCTCGGGGCG
>DASXTB010000477.1:0-40495 GCA_036505615.1 Acidobacteriota bacterium | reverse complement strand
ACTATGTCGGCGCGTACGCAATGGCGATGACGCTGGCGGCGATCTCATTCAGCATCCTGATGCTGATGGAGTTTTTCAAGAAGAGGACCGAGGTAAGGTAATCATTGGTTGCGAACTTCGCTCCAATGAGTCATGGAAGGCAGAAGGCGGAAGGCAGAAGGCCGGAAAAGCAGAAGGTGGAAGGCGGAAAGCATGGCCTCCCCCGGCCTTGTGCCGGGGGAGCCGAGATTTTGCACTAGAACGGATCGCTGCCCTAACGGCGGCGTCTCCGCCCGGCTTACCCCGGCGGAGCGCAAGATTTTCGCAACTTGCGGGGAACGGAAACAACCCGGCCCGCGAGAGATTGCGAGCAGTCTTGGCTCCACCGGCACCAGGCCGGTGGAGGCCGGGAGTTCTTGATGGATGTGACTCTAGTGAAAAATCTTTGCTCCGCCGGGACAAGCCCGGCGGAGGCGATTTGGTGGCTTTACGCATTTGGGCAACACGCTCACGCGCGCGGCTCGGTCGCCTCAGCAGCTTCGCAATGCGCCGAACAATATGCGATGTTTTTGAAAGCTAGTATCATGAGGAAAGTTTTTTTCCGCGCCCACGTCATTCTTGTTGTGGCTGCATTGCTGGTGTCATCCGGGTCGGCCCAATCTCAGGACAATCGTGGCCAAACGACCGCCGCCGGAACGCAGAACTCCAAGCCTTCCGGCATCAGCCGGTGGCTTGAGATACCGAGCCTGTCGATTAATGCCCGTTACCGCTTCATCCAAACCACCGAGGGAGTCACCACTACCAGTCACCTGCAGTACAGGGATTCTGTTGTCGCCCGCTTCAAGTTCGATGAGAAAGGCCGTTACAGCCTCAATGCTGGGATGCACACCGGCACCACCTTCATCAGCGGCTGGGATGCGAGCGGTTGGGGACGCGGCGGCCAAGGCATCACCAATCATTACCTGAAGCAACTGTACTTCTCTGCCAAACCCATCAAGGGGTTGGAGCTGCAATACGGTGGATTCTCTTTGTTGCGCGGCGAGTCGACGGAAGCCACCACTTATGACAACGATGGCTACATCGTAGGCCAGCGGGTCAGTCTCAAACGGCCGAAGGATTTCTTCTTCGATGAGATTTCAGTGACGTACGCCTACCTGGGCGATTCGACAAAGCCCAACCTCAATAAACGCTTTAGTCGCCTGAAAAAGTCCAACTATCATCAGTTCCTGCTAAGTAAGAAGATCAGTCCGCGAGCCACCGTGTCGGCGGATTACACGTTTCAATCGGGCATAGAAACGCTGCGCCAGGCCGTCACGTTCAATGTCCCCGAGTTGCGTCTCATCGACAGGCTGCGTTTTGAGAACTATCAACGAGTGGACGTTCTGCCGGCATACGGATTCTTCCTTTATGGCGAGCGGCGGATCTTTGACCGCGCCACCGTTGGCGGCGGTTACGCCAGTATCGATCGCAATTACAGCGTCCTGAACACAGACAGGTTCCAATTGAATGCGGACAAGTTTCAAAAGGGTAGTCGCCTGTATTTGATGGGGAGTTACGACGTACATCCATGTGTTACTGTTTCAGCCTACTGGTTGCCCGCGGTGGCCAACGACTATGCTTTGGCGAACCAGCAACACTTCCAGTTGGTCGTGAGTTACGATCTTGCGAAGGCCTTAGGAATGTGGGAGCCTTTCAAACCGCCGAAGTAGACCCGGCAGGAGATGATTCTTTGTGATGCTGAGCTGTTTTAAAGCGGCCTTCTGAGGTAGCGGCATGTCGATTGTTCTCGATCAAATTACCAAGCGATACGGCAGGCAGATGATTGTCGATCGGGTATCGCTTGAAGTTACTGATGGAGAGCTCTTCGTGCTGCTGGGACCCAGCGGCAGCGGCAAGAGCACAGTGCTGCGGATCATCGCCGGCCTGACACAGGCAGACAGCGGGCGGATTCTGCTTCACAGCCGTGACGTAACCCTGCTGCCGCCTCAGCAGAGAGGCGCCGGCCTGGTTTTTCAGAATTATTCCATTTTTCGGCACATGACCGTTGCCGACAATATTGAGTTTGGACTCAAGATTCGCAAGGTTCCGGCGGAAGAGCGCACGCAAAAGCGCGAAAGTTTATTGGATATGGTGGGGCTAGTGGGGCTGGGCAAACGCTACGCCAGCCAGCTTTCCGGCGGCCAGCAGCAGCGGGTGGCGCTGGCACGAGCTTTGTCCTACCAGCCGGATGTGCTGCTGCTGGACGAACCGTTCGGAGCTCTGGACGTGAAAATCCGCTCTCAACTGCGCCGCAGCCTGAAGCAGATTCAGCAACAGTTGAAGGTGACCGCAATCCTGGTGACTCACGACCAGGAGGAAGCTTTTGAGCTGGCAGACCGCATCGGGGTTCTGGAGCGCGGCCGGCTGCTGGAGGTGGGGACCGGCGAAGTTCTTTACTCGCGCCCGAAGTCCCTATTCGTCGCCACCTTTCTGGGAGCGGGAACCATCCTGGTGGGTCGCGCCGAGGACGGCCAAGCTCACTTTGGGCCGCTCTCCGTTCCCATTCCCAGTGAGGTTGCGCACGAAGACGGAGTTCGAGTGCAGTTGCTGTTCCGTCCCGAGCAAGTCCTTCTCAGCGAGCAGAAGCCGGAAGAAGCTTCCACTGTAATTGGAAAGGGGACGGTTGCAGAAAAGAGTTTCAACGGTCCTCTGCAGCGGGTGCGGCTGCGCCTGCCACGGCTCGCCGCAACGCGCCAGATAGCGCCTACCCTCCCTTTTGGAGAACAAGGCTTGCTGGTTGACGCGCTTCTTCCGGCAGAGGCGCCGCTGCCGAATCAAGAGTTTTGGATCAGCCTGCGCGGCTGGCACATTCTTGAACAGGCGGAGTCGCGGCTGATGGTGTTTGACAACGGCGCCGGCTCAACGGCGCCTCTTGCCATCGCGCGCTGGTTAACCGAGCGCCTCAAGGCCCGGACTACGGTGCTTGCAGTTGCCCGCGATCCTCAAAAGGCTGAAAGCTTGCACGAAACTCTGGCGAAGCGGCGACAGGAGACCGGCTTGGTCAACTCTGACCTTCGCATACGTTCCGGAGACCCCGTCGAACAGATCGTCGCCGAGCAATCCGAAACGCCTTACGAAATGATGATCCTGGGTTCGGCAGTTCGAAGGTCGCCTGTTTCTGAGTCGCGTACCGACAAGCTTTCTACCACCACAATGAAGGTGATCGAAGATGCTCATGTTCCCGTTATGGTGGTAAAAGGGGAGCGAAGCGGGCTGTCGCGGATCCTGATATGCACGGCGGCTGGAGAACCGGGCAAGCATGATGTCCGGATAGGAGGGCGGCTGGCTCGCCGTCTCGGGTCGAAGGTAACACTGCTTTACATCAGCAGAGAAACCAAAATCGGCCCTCTGGTGCGCGCTCATTTGGAACGGGCCGTTGCCACGCTGCAAGCGGTGGATGTGATTCCCGAAGTCAAGATCCGGCAGTCGGTAAATGCGGCGGGTGGAATTTTAGCCGAGGCGCGCGAGGGCGACTACGATGTAATTGTAATGGGCGGCCACGGCCCCCGGTCGCGGTCGCTCTTCGGTTACAGCGATGTCACCATGCAGGTGGTGGCCGGCGCCGACCGCCCGGTGATTGTAGTGCCGGAGGAGGATGTTTGAGAAATCCCGGTGATAGTAGTTCCAGGCTTCAGACCGCGAACCTAGAATGCGGAGAAACCCGACCCGCGGGAAGAGGTCAGCAGCGGTGCGGCAAGGAGAGTGTCTCAAACCGATGAAACCACGGTGAACACTGGGAACACGGGGATTTAAGGATTCCTTTATCAACAAGATTTACTGCCAATTTCGAAAGCCCTCGTAGCCCCCGTGTTCCCAGTGTCCCCCGTGGTTTCATCGGTTTGAGACAGCTTCAAGCCTCGCCGCCAGAGGCATGCGGCCCGCAATGGACCTCGTCCCCGAAAATGTAGAAACCGGGCCGCTCATGTTTAGGTGGGATTTTGGCCCTCTCTCAGTTTTTGCAGCACCACATCTGCGCCATATTCCTGTATTTGATCGTGCAATTGCTCCACCGCAAGTCGTACCACGTCCCGATGATGCCACTCCGGGTGCTCTCCCGCCGTTACCTCCAACCAGATTGAGTGGATCAAATTGATGTCATCCTGGGTCAGATTGGGCGCGTGCGCGCCCAAATAGTAGGTGCGCACATTCCCCGCCGCAACGACCACCTTAAAGACTAGCTGCTTGCGGCTTCTTTCGGGCAGGGTCTCCCAGACAGCGCCCAGCCTTCTGGCTTGTTCGTCCGGGCTCATCTTGGCCGAGGCTCCGGCAACGATCTCGGCCGCCTGCAGCTTCTCAGCGGTCTGGGCTATCGCCTGGAAGATGTCGGTTGTCGGAACAACCATCAACCTGACCGGTTTCCCTTCCTTCTCGGCCATGGCCACCACACGCGAAAACAGCAGTTGTTCGTAATCAGAAAATACTCCGGCTGCCCCCAGGTACTCACTTCCAGCCGACGGCCCCCGGAAAACCTTCGCTGTCATCACCACCACGTCACGCCGATCGGTGTTCACTCGTCTCAGGACCCATTCCAGGTGACTGAGAGTGTTGTAATCACGCACCGGCACCAGGATTCCGCCGGGCCGCGACCCGGTTGCTTGCGCGTCAACGACTTCTTTTTCCTGCAGCTGAAATTGATCGGTCATTTCCGCATGCCGCGCCTTTTTACGCTCATTGATCCGTTCAGAAATCAGGAAGAGGATAAAGAAAGCGGCCGTGAAAGCGGCTCCGCTGATGGTGGCAATCTGCTTTGTGAGCAGATTTATTCCGGCAAGGGCGAACAGAATTATCGATATGACGCCGATGCCCAGGGGTATCTCGTTTTCACCGACATGGATATTAAACGGCACTTTCCATTCGCGCGGCGATTTATCCTTGAAGCGAAGCACCAGCATGGCAAGCCCTTTAAAAGCAAAGGACCACACCACTCCAAAAGCATAGGCTTCTCCCAGCGTGTATGTGTCGCCGCGGGAACCCACAATGGCGACCATTTGCAACAGCACCAGCAGGTTGAGCAGCCGGTAGGTGGTTCCATACTTTTTGTGGGGGGCGCGAAACCAATCGGTTAACACCCCGTCTTCGCTGACGCGATTCAAAACGCCGTTAGCTCCGATGATCGCCGTATTGATCGCTCCCGCCAGCATGAGAAACCCCACAATGACAATGAAAGCGTTGAAGAGAATCTTCAGCGTGAGCGGGCCGTTCAGATGCATGGCGATGCCGCTGATTAAATTATCCGAGTACTGTGTCACCCGGATGCCGTCGGGAATGATGGCATAAGCGAAGAAGGAGACCAGCGAAGTGAAAAGGAGCGAATAGACGAAGATCACCAGTCCCGCACGCATCAGGTTCTTATGCTTGGGGTACTCCAATTCGCGGTTTACCTGCGCCAAAGATTCCTCTCCGGACATGGCAAGCAGAGAGTGGCCGAGCGCTATCAGAATTCCGATCAGACCGAGCAAGGTCCCGCCATCACTCCTCAATTTAAATCGTGGCGCCTCCTGTCCCGTTGTCGCCTCGGTTGCCGGGGGCGCCTCCGGCCGCGCCGGCTGCAGCGCATGGGGCGCGATTTTTGGTATCCAGCCTACGGCATCCACATTGAACATCAAGTTGCTGGACCGGGGGGCGGGAGGAAGCCGGCGCATTTCCGGCCGCTGGAGAATCGTGGCGCTGCTCCAGACAATTAAGATGACCACCATGGCCGTCGTCACATACATGATTTTCAATGCGTCGTCCGAGGATTCGTGGATACCCCTGATATTTCTCCACCAGAAATAGGCCGTCACCAGGACAGCGATGAGGGCCGCCAGATGATTTACCGTGTCGTCGCTGGGGGACCAGGCGCGGCCAAAATAGGTTGCCGTTTGAGCGACCAGCCGGACGATGTATTGTCCCGCTGCAACACCCGAGATGGGGCCTGTCAGGACGTAATCAAATATGAGCGCGGACACCGACAGCTTGGCCAGAGTCCCCCCCATGGATTCTTTGACGACGCGATAAACACCGCCGCGGGTGAACATGGCGCACGATTCCACGTAAATAGCCCGCACTGCATAGGAGAACAGCATGATTGCAAGAATGAACCAGGGCGCTGCCCGGCCCACTGCTTTCTCGGCGATGCCACCCGCGTAGAAAGCAGACGAACCGAGATCATTAAGCACTACAGCGGCAGCTCGCCAGAAGGAGATGAAACTGAGCATGATGGTGGTGGCAACGATCACCTTGGTCGTGTGCCCG
The DNA here is from genome assembly GCA_036505615.1 of Acidobacteriota bacterium. Classification (GTDB taxonomy): domain Bacteria; phylum Acidobacteriota; class UBA6911; order JACQSX01; family JACQSX01; genus DASXTB01. Next base: position 34,243 of record DASXTB010000477.1, on the reverse strand, counting down.
CCGGTCATGCCCGTGTCGGCAGCCATGCCGTCTCTGTCAGTTGAAGCCACGTTTTGCACGGAGGAAGTGATTACGGCTGGTAAGAATCTGCGGAAAGATACGGAGCCGCGCGCGTAAGCAAGCGGACCCGCGATCGATCAAATCAAAGATAGCCCGAGCTTTGCAGCCAGGAATGTCCGCCTGCTTACGCGTGCGGCTCCGTATTTTTTCACGCGTTCCAATGCCGGATTCGAAGCAGGCGACCGAGGTGAATGTACGCGGAAAACCAAGTGTGAAGCGCGAGCGCGTATAAAATCCCACCGAATGATCTTATGATCGCGGGGATAAAAAAGGCGTAAAAGGTTCATAAAGATTTCGTAAAGATGCACTCGCATCTCTTGGCTGCAACCCACCAAATTCGCTGCCGTCTGTAGGGGCGGCGTGCGAGCCCCCGTTTTACGACGAAATCGGCAGCTCCGACGGGCGGTTCACGAACAGCGTCTCTGGGGTGCTGCAAAGCGGCGCCCTGCGCCGCTTCGCGGCGCCTCCATCACGGGAGATTTTGCCACAGGATGCAATTCTGCCGCCCCGCCAAGCGGGGCTCGGTGGCTTTTTGTTTTCCTAAACCCCGGGTTCGGCTTCGTGTTGTGTGTCAAGAGATCCTTCGCTCCACCCGGGGCTACATTCTGGCGCTCGCTGAGCGGGCTCGGTCTAGAATAACAACGTGCAAACGGTGCAAGAGTCCAGACAAGGTTTGAGCAGGGGCCTCCTGCGAGCTGCTGGCGCCCTTCTTGCCGTGGTTGCCGTCACATTCCTATGCGCCCGCCTGATTCCCGTCAATCCCACCACTGTTGGATTCCTTTACCTGATTACCATTCTGTTGATCGCTACAAAGTGGGGACTGCGGGAGGCCGTACTAGCCTCGATTGTGGCAACGTTGTGCTTCAATTTCTTCTTCCTTCCTCCGGTGGGCACTTTTACTATCGCCGACGTGCAAAATTGGGTGGCTCTCTTCGCATTTCTGGTCACATCCCTGATAGCCAGCCAATTGTCTGAAAGGGCGAAGCGCCGTACCATGGAGGTTGAAAGCCGCCAGACCGAGATTGAACGCCTGTACGCGCTGAGCCGCGCAATTTTGCTCACGGACGCCAAGCAGCCGATTGCCAAGCAAATTGCAGGCGAAATTGCGGCCATTTACCAGGTCCCATCCGTGGCCATCTATGACAGAGGCAGTTTGGACATTCATCGGGCCGGGCCAGAGGACATACCCGGCGTGCAACAGAAACTTCAGGACGCAGCTATGATGGGAACGATGTCTCGCGACGAAGAGACTCAAACCATTGTCAGCGCCATCACCCTGGGAGGCCAGCCAATTGGAAGCCTGGCGCTGAAGGGCGGCTTCTTCTCTGACACGGCCCTGCAGGCTCTTTCCAACCTTGTGGCCATAGCCCTGGAGAAGGCGCGGGGGCAAGAATTGGCCAGCCGGGCCGAGGCGGCCCGCCAAAGCGAAGAGTTCAAATCCACTTTGCTGGACGCTCTCGCTCACGAATTTAAGACTCCCTTAACCTCGGTCAAAGCCGCCACCAGTGCCATACTTTCACCGGGTGTACTGAAGCCGGAAGAACAACGCGATCTTTTGACCATCATCGATCAGGAGGCAGACAGGCTGAGCGCTCTGGTCACGGAGGCGATTCAGCTGGCTCGAATGGAAGCGGGGAAGATCCAACCCAAAAGACAGCAATATCCGGTTGGCGCATTGATCGAAACCACACTGCAGCAAATGGAGACGGCTCTGGAAGGAAGAACAGTGGACTGTTCGGTCCCTGATGATCTTCCTCCCATTCTAGTCGATGTGGGCCTGATGCAATTGCTGATCCGGCAGTTAATCGACAACGCGGTAAAATATTCGCCCCCCGGGTCGCCGATTCGAGTGGCCGCAAAGCCGTCCGGTAATTCCATCCTCATCAGCATTCGCAACGATGGTCAGGGCATTTCTGCGCCGGAAAAATCAAGGATCTTTGAGAAGTTTTACCGCGGCGCCGGGGCTCGCAGCCAGGTGCCTGGGACGGGAATGGGCCTGGCGATCGCCCGCGAAGTGGTGCTGGCTCATGGCGGCAACATCTGGGTGGAGAGCGGACCGGGAGAAGGAGCTGAATTCTTCGCGTCTGTCCCCACGGGCGGGAAGGAAATCTAGCGTTGTCGCTTAGCGAGATTGGGGACAGACCCTTAATTACGAGCGTAGCCTCTTCCCGAACGACGAATCCGGTCTGTCTTCGCTTCGCTGGGAAAAGGCTACCTCGTAATTAGGGGTCTGTCCCCAAATCTCTAAATCTCTAGACTTCACCATGAGTGCCGGCCGAATATTGGTTGTCGATGACGATCCGCAAATCCGCCGCGTGATGCGCATGGCTCTGGTTGCTCAGGGCTATGAGATCAGCGACGTCCGCAGCGGCGAAGAGGCTTTGGAACGGTTTCGCGGCGAAAAATTTGACCTGGTCTTATTGGACATGAACATGCCGGGCCTGGGTGGCGTGGAGACTTGCCGCCTGATCCGGTCCGAGTCGGATGTGGCCATCATCGTGCTCACCATTCGTGATACCGAGCAAGACAAGATCGACGCCCTGGATGCAGGAGCTGACGATTACGTTACCAAGCCATTCAGCACGCCTGAACTGCTGGCACGCATCAGGGCCGCTCTTCGGAGAGTGCCTCAGTCTCCCGGCAGCGGCCCGCAAATCATCACTCTCGAGGACGTGGAAATTAATCTGCTGACCCGCCGGGTCCTGGTGGAGACCAAGGAAATCCGACTCACGCCCAAGGAGTTCGATCTTCTCCAGTATCTGGTGACTCATCCTAATGTTCCTATCCCTCATTCCAAGCTGCTGCAGGCAGTCTGGGGCCCCGACTACGGCAACGAGGTTGAGTATTTGCGTGTATTTGTGAATCAACTTCGCAAGAAGATCGAGACTAACCCATCCAAGCCAAAATACCTTCTGACCGAGCCCTGGGTGGGCTATCGTTTCCGGCTTCCCGACTTGGCTAAGGCTTAACGAGTGGGCTCATTTACCGCCGATATGGACTGGGGCAATTCAGATTTGGGAAATGGGTCGCCAAGCCGACCATACGGCAGTGTGTGCAGACACAGAGCCGCGGCCGGAAGGGCGCGGCGCGACAGAATAGCCGATTCGGCAAGCCTGTTGTGCGTAGGCTGGATAGATATTTTCACTTATCGAGTTGTGCGGATAACTTAGATTGCCGCGCCTTCCGGTCGCGGCTCTGTGGGTGCATCCAGTGGCGAGTGGCCAGCGGGGCATCGGGATGAAAAAGTTGACCAATTTGTGAACTTCGTGTGCACCAAGGGAACTTAACGGAGGTATGCCTTGAGCTTCAGCCAGCGCCTGCAAGAAATTCGCGACGGATTCCAGCCCGCCTTCTGGGTGGCAAACATAACCGAGCTTTTTGAGCGGCTGTCGTACTACGGAGTCCAGGCCGTGCTCGCCATTTACCTGAGTGAATCGCTGCGCTTTACCGAAGCCCAGACCGGCGACTTGATCGGGTACTTCGGCTTGATTGTCTGGTTTCTTCCCATCATTGGAGGGACGTTGGCAGATCGTTTCGGTTTTCGCCGCTCTTTGGCGTTGGCCTACCTGGTTCTGGCGCTGGGTTACTTCCTGCTGGGCTCGCTCTCGGCCTCCTGGATGGCGCCCCTTCGCAGCGCCATTCCTCTGGAGCGGCTGGTGCTGCTGGTTTTGCTCGTGCCGGCGGTCGGCCCTGCCATCGTGAAGCCCTGCGTGGTGGGAACGACCGCGCGCGCTTCAAACGAGAACGTCCGGTCGCTGGGCTATTCGATTTACTACACCATCGTAAATGTCGGCGGCACCCTGGGACCGTTCGTGGCTTTCCTTGTGCGGCGCTCGCTGGGGATTGAAAATGTCTTCCGCGTCTGCGCCCTGAGCGTTTTCCTGATGTTCTTTGCAACGCTGGCGTTTTACAAGGAGCCCGCCCGCGCAGGTGAAAAGCAAGCCAGCAGTATCGCCGCAGCGGTAAAGAATATGTTCGTCGTGCTGGGAAATCTTCGATTCATGCTCTTTCTGCTGATCTTCTCCGGCTTCTGGGTCGTCTTCTGGCAGGAGTTCATCTCTTTACCTCTCTACATTCGCCGGTACGTCAATCCCAATGCCGACGTGGATCTGCTGCTTATGGTGGATCCACTGGCAGTGATCCTATTTCAGATTGCCGTGAGCTACCTTACCCGGCGCATTCCCACCTTCCCTGCCATGACGCTCGGCTTGCTGATCACCAGCCTTTCCTGGCTGATTCTTGGCCTCGGTTCGTCGGGATGGATGGTTGGCGGACTGCCGGTGTGGGGTGTAGCGGCGCTGGTGGTGCTTGCACTGGGAGAGATGACGCAATCGCCGCGCTACTACGAGTATATTTCCCGGCTGGCTCCGCCGGGCCAGCAGGGAACATTCATGGGCTTCGCGTTTCTGCCTATCGGCATCGGGTTCTTCATTGCCGGCGCCGTTGGCGGCCGGCTGGTGCATTACTTTGGCGAAGTGCTGCGCCGGCCGCAGCAGATGTGGTGGGTAATCTCGGCGATCGGAGTTTTCACCACACTGTTGATGTTGGGTTACAACCGCATCGTGAAGCCCGCAGAAACGTCCGCCCCGGCCAGCTCATCGTGATCCGATTGCGTTAAGCGATCAGAGGACTGGGCTAGGTGAAACGAGAGCTTTTGTCAGACCAGAGCTTGTTAATCACATGCAGCAGAATTGAGCTACTGACAACAAATATTCCGAAGAGCATCAGCGCATAGTTCATGCGGCCGTACAGGTAGTTGCCAACAGCGAAGAGAGATGACCAGATGACAGTACAGCCCGCCACCCATCCCAGCAAAGCCAGTGGGAAGTTTTCGTGAGTTGCCTTTGCCTCAGCTACCGAGATACCTGCTTCTCGGCGGATTCCCTTCCAGCCGGGACCAAATGGGCGAACTTTCTTATAGAACTCAATCAAGGTCCGGCGGTCCGTCTGCGGTCCGACAAAGGCTGTCAACAGCCAGGAAACCGTAGTGAAGCCGATGGTGATCAAGAGCGCGACGTGGGTGCTGATCTGCACGCCGCTCTTCTTGAGGATCAAAATCCCCACCGAAACTGCGAAAGAACTGATCATCGCGCTCACTTCGCACCAGGCGTTTACACGCCACCAGAACCAACGGATCAGGTAGAGCAAGCCGGTGCCGGCACCGATTTGAAGAATTATGTCGAAAGCATCTTTGGCTGTGTCCAAAACAAAGGTTAGCGCGGAGGCAAAGATGAACAGGCCGATGGTGGCCAGGCGGCCACTCCAGACGTAATGCTTCTCGCTCGCGTCTCTTTTGATGAAACGCCGGTAGAAATCGTGTACCAGATATGAAGCTCCCCAGTTGAGATGGGTCAAGATAGTGGAAGAATTAGCAGAAATTAACCCCCCCACCATCAGACCGGCAAAACCTACCGGCAGGAACTTAAGCATGGCGGGATAGGCAATATCATGGCCCAGCAGCCTGGGATCGAGGTTTGGGAACGCCCGCTGAATGTCTGACAAATTCGGGTACACCAGCAACGAACACAGGCCAACCAGAATCCATGGCCAAGGGCGCAGAACGTAATGGGCCAGGTTAAAGAACAAGACGGCCCCCAGCGAGTCTTTCTCGGACTTTGAGGCGAGCATCCGCTGGGCGATATAGCTGCCGCCGCCCGGCTCGGCACCCGGATACCAGACCGCCCACCATTGCACCGCGATCGGCATGATGAAAACCGCGATGGCCATATCCCAGTTGTTTGTGAAATCCGGCAGTATATTCAGATAATTCAGCCCGCCCGGTCCTTTGATCGCGGAAAGCTTCTCCACCAGCCCGTGGAGGCCGCCCACCTGGGGCAAACGGAGTGCAAAGTAGGCCGCCGCGATCACCGCCGTCATCTTGATGAAAAACTGAATCATGTCGATGACCAGCACTCCCCACAAACCGGAGTGGGCGGCAAAAACAACGTTTAGAACGCCGACCATAAGAAGTGTCTGCCAGCGCTCCAGGCCGAACAGGATGCCCGCGATCTTGCACGCCGCGAGGTTCACGGTTGCCATGATCATGCAATTGAAAAACAACCCCAAATAGATGGATCGGAAACCTCGGACAAAGCTGGCAGCTTTTCCGGAGTAGCGCATCTCGTAGAACTCAAGGTCGGTCATCACACCGGAGCGCCGCCACAGTCGCGCGTAAAAGAACACCGTGGAAACTCCGGTAAGCACAAACGCCCACCAGACCCAATTGCCTGCTACGCCATTGCGTCGCACTATGTCCGTCACTAGATTGGGAGTATCGCTACTGAATGTGGTGGCCACCATCGATAAGCCGCCTAGCCACCAAGGCACGGACCGCCCGGAAACGAAGAATTCCGAAGTATTCTTGCCTGCCCGTTTGCCAAAGAATAAGGCGGGCACAAAACATATTAGAAGAGACGCCGCTATGATGAGCCAATCGATGAGCTGAATTTGCATATTTCTGTTTTCCCTGACTGGTTGGACTGCATAGCTTGTACCACATTTGAAATGCTTCTAAAACCAGCTTCTCGACCTGGCACGAACTAACCTCAGAAGAGGAGCCGCAAAGACCCCGGGGCGGCAGAGCGGCAAAGCAAATGTGGCGGTGAAGGCCGCAGCAACGAGCCGCAGACGCCGAAGGCGTCATACTGATATACTTTTGAACGATTCGAATCTCTGCAATTCTCCAGGATGCCAATTTTGACGGGAAGGCTCATTCGTCTCCTACCGATTGCCGTTTTGGGCGCGCTGCTGATCACTTTTCCGGCTATTGTTTCCCGCTCTGCCGACGGTGCTGTCCAGCTAAGCGACGTCACCGCGCGGTCGAAAATTACCTTTAGGCACCTGTCGGCGCCGGAAAAGAAGTACATCGTCGAATCGATGAGCGGTGGCGTGGCTCTATTTGATTACGACAACGACGGGTGGCTGGACGTCTATCTGGTCAACTCGCTGACGGTAGAGACGGCCAAGCACCCTGGCAGCTCTCGCAGCGAACTGTGGCATAACAACGGCGACGGCACGTTTACCGATGTGACCGACAAGGCTGGCGTCGGATTTCCCGGCTGGGGCATGGGAGTGTGCACCGGAGATTTCAACAACGACGGGTGGGAAGACCTTTACGTGACTTGCCTGGGCGGCAATCACCTTTACCAGAACAACGGGGATGGAACTTTCACCGATGTCACCAGAAAGGCAGGCGTGGCGGATGGGCGCTGGTCTACGGGCGCCGCTTTTGCCGATTACGACAACGATGGCTGGCTGGACCTGTTCGTTGCCAACTATGTGGACTTCACACTGGACAATCTCCCCGAATTCGGCAAAGGCAAGATGTGCCAGTATCGTGGAATCGCCGTGCAGTGCGGTCCTCGTGGATTGCCTGGCGCGGGCGACGCGCTGTACCACAACAACGGTGATGGGACTTTCACGGAGGTTTCAAAGAAAGCCGGTGTGTCCGATCCGCCGGGCCGCTACGGGCTGGGCGTGACTTGGTGTGATTTCAACGAGGACGGATACGTCGACCTGTACGTAGCTAACGACGCTACCCCGAATTATCTCTACAAAAACAACGGCGACGGCACTTTCACCGATGTTGGTTTCATGTCGGGGACGGCCGTCAGCGAAGACGGCAAGGAACAGGGAAACATGGGCGTGACCATCGGCGATTTTGACCACCGCGGCCGGTGGAACATTTTTGTCACAACCTTTTCCGATGAGTACAACGCCTTTTATCGCCAGGAGAAGGATTTTCTATTTATGGATTACTCTTACGCTTCGAAAACCGCCCGGTCCAGCATTCCCTTCGTCAAATGGGGCACAAAGTTTTTCGACTACGACAACGACGGCTGGCTTGATCTGCTCGTTGTCAACGGCCACGTCTATCCTCAAATGGAAAATGCCGAAGTCGGGGTGACATACCGGCAACGGAAGCTTCTTTACAAGAACAACCGCGATGGAACGTTTTCGGAAACTGCAGCGGCGGTCGGGAGCGTGTTGATGCAGCCGGCGGTTTCGCGCGGCGCTGCTTTCGGGGATATCGACAACGATGGCGATGTCGATGTCGTGATAAACAATCTGGACGGCGCTCCAACCATCCTTCGCAACGATGGAGGCAACAAGAACAATTTTGTGATCATTCGCCTCCAGGGTACAAACAGCAACCGCGATGCCTTTGGCGCTCGGGTGAAGGTAATCTCGGGCGACCTTGTTCAGAAAGACGAATGCCGCAGCGGAGGAAGCTATATCTCGCAGAATGACACGCGCCTGCACTTTGGGCTGGAGCGGCGCGCCAAGGTCGACAGCATCGAAGTGCGCTGGCCGGGGCCGGCGGGAAAATCCGAGAAAGTCACCGACATCCCCGCCAATAGCTTTGTCACGATCAAGGAAGGAAAGGGTATAGTATCGCGAAAGACAATCAGGCGGTAACTGATGACTGGTAACGAAACAGTCCAGCATGCTGACGGCCGCATCGAGTTGCTGCCGGAGGTCGCGCAACAGATCAGCTCAAGCCCGCTCTACAATAATGACCTGGCGCCCGTGCCGGTCGCGCGGCGCAACTGGACCACCTACAACTACGCGGCTCTCTGGATCAGCATGGCCCATTGCATCCCCACCTACATGCTCTCGTCCGGTCTAATCAGCGCCGGCATGAACTGGTGGCAGGCGCTGGTCACGATTCTGCTGGGCAACACGATCGTGCTGATCCCGATCCTGCTCAACTCGCATCCCGGCACAAGGTATGGCATTCCCTTTCCTGTTTTCGCACGCGCCAGTTATGGAACAATCGGCTCCAATCTGCCGGCAATCATGCGCGCCATCGTGGCTTGCGGCTGGTTTGGCATCCAGGCGTGGATCGGCGGCGAGGCTCTGAATACTTTCTTCGGCGCGGTGATTCCGGGGTGGAACAAATTGCTTGGCGGCCCGGTCGGCGGTCACATGACTACAGAGTGGCTTTCGTTTCTGCTCTTCTGGGGATTGAACATCTACGTCATCTATCGCGGCATGGACCTGCTCCGGAAAGTAGAAAACTGGGCCGCGCCGTTTGTGCTCGTCATGACCGCATTATTGCTGGCCTGGGCCGTCTGGCGAGCGCACGGGGTCGGTTTTCTCCTTCAGGAACCTGGCAAGTTCGGCACCTGGGTCGAGTTTCGCCCTGTATTCATGCTCAAGCTGACTGCCATGATCGGCTTTTGGGCGACTCTTTCGCTCAACATGCCGGACTTTACTCGATTCGGGCGCAGCCAGCGCGAGCAGGCTATCGGCCAGATTGTCGCCCTTCCGACGACGATGACGGTTTTCGCCGCAATGGGCGTTATCATTACATCTGCAGCCGCGGTGATCTACCGTGACCTCCCCTCGGAACAACTCCAGGAACTGTGGGACCCGATGAAACTGGTAAGCCACTTCGGACAAGTTTGGGTCGTTGCCATCTCCATGTTCACAGTTGTCGTGGCCACGCTGGCAGTCAACATTGCAGCGAACGTGGTCTCGCCCGCGAACGATTTTGCGAATGCGTTTCCCCGCTGGATCTCGTTTCGCGCCGGCGGATTAGTCACGGGAATCCTCGGCATCCTGATACAGCCATGGCGGCTGCTCGCCAATCCCGCGCGATACATCGACGGCTGGCTTGTCGGCTACTCGGGCGGCATGGGCGCAATCGCCGGGGTTTTGATCGCAGACTATTGGCTGGTATGGAACAAGAAGCTTGTCTTAGCTGATCTCTACCGCACTCAAGGAGTCTATACATACAACCGTGGGTGGAACTGGCGTGCTGTCGCGGCGACGCTGATCGGTTGCGTGCTCGCCTGGATCGGACTGGTGGTGCCGGCGTTGAGGCCGCTCTATGATTATGCTTGGTTTATTGGGTTTGGCGCAGCCTCTGTGATACATCTGGCTTTGACGAAGATCGCGCCGCCGCAACAGGCGGCGGTGATTGAAGCGGAAGCCTTGTAGGAACTGGAATTTCGCTTCCTAAACCCAGCGATGATCGCTGGGCTATTATCGGCCGTCCCTCCGGGACAGCTCTCGGGTTTGGACATTTTGGAGAGACGGCCCGGGGGGCCATCTCCCGCGCAATCTTTCATCGTGCAGGAGACGCCCCACAGGGCGTCTCTCCGATAGCGGTGCTCATTTTTCCTGACCTTTACGAAATCCTGACAGACTTCTTATGCCTTCCTTACCGCCGGCTCCCTATGATTGGCACGGAGGTAAAGGGCATGAGCAAGGAAAACGAACAGGGATTCCGCGACGCGAAGGTGCTCGGTTATTCATCTTCACTTGCCTCTGCCGCTCCGACCGCGGGCCCGGATGCCGGACTTGAGGTCAACGTCATTTTTACTACGACTGAAGGCACGCTGGCTGCGTTGAAGGCAGCGGCCCGTCTGACGACTTACCTGAACGCGCGAATTCGCTTGATCATGCTGCAAGCGGTTCCCCACCGGTTGCCGCTCGAGCGTCCGCCGGTTTCCATCGAATTCACCGTGCAGCGAATATGTGATCTGGCGAGCGCGGCCGGTGTGGAATCAGACGCGCTTCTTGTCCTGTGCCGTGATGAAAGGCGAACCCTGATTGAATTTCTAAAATCCAAGTCGCTGGTATTGCTGGGCGGAAGGAAACTCTTGTGGCCAACAAGAGAGCAGCGGCTGGCTGGGCTGCTTAAGCAACACGGTCATGACGTGATCTTTTACAGATTTGTGAGGCGGAAATGGCAGACGTGGTTTACCTGTTGATCGCGATTTTATTCTTTCTCAGTTGCTGGGCTTTTACCAAGGCCTGCGACCATCTTTAAGGCGGGATTGTCATGGATAATCCGGATTAAGAGGCTGTTGCATGGACTACATCATTGCCGGCATTGCTGCCTTATTCCTGTTTGGCTATTTGGTCTACGCCCTGTTACGTCCGGAGAAATTCTGAGGGGGACTGCATGACCTTAAACGGTCTTTTGTACGTTGTTGTTTATTTTCTGGCGCTACTGGCGCTCACTAAGCCGTTGGGCCTCTTCATGGCGCACGTCTTCGAGGGTGAGCGCACGTTTCTTCACCCCTTGCTGCACCCACTGGAGCGGTTGATCTACCTCCTGGGCGGCATTCGCGAGGACGCTGAGCAGCGCTGGACACAGTACACAGGTTCGCTGATCGTTTTTAGTCTGGTCAGCTTCCTGTTCGTCTATGCAATTCAGCGGCTGCAAGGTTTTCTGCCTCTTAACCCGATGGGTTTCAGCACGGGCCGTGCTCCTGCCAATGCCACCCCGATGACACCGGACCTTGCATTCAATACCGCCGCAAGCTTTATGACCAACACCAATTGGCAGGCATATGGCGGGGAGACGACGCTCAGTTACTTTGTGCAAATGGCAGCGTTGACAGTACAGAATTTCGTCTCCGCAGCGGCCGGGATCGCCGTAGCGATCGCGCTGGTGCGCGGCTTTGCGCGCCGGCAGGCAAAGCACATTGGCAACTTTTGGGTCGACCTGACGCGCGCCTCAATTTATCTGCTTCTGCCCCTTGCCTTGGTATTCGCGCTCTTTCTCTGTTTTGAGGGCGTCCCTCAAACTCTAAAGCCTTACCAGAAGGTAACTACCGTCGAAGGAGCCACTCAAACGATCGCGGTCGGGCCGGTAGCATCCCAGGAGGCCATTAAGATGTTGGGCACCAACGGCGGCGGCTTCTTCAATGCCAATTCCGCACATCCCTTTGAGAACCCGACGCCCCTTACCAACTTTGTGGAGCTTTTATCAATCCTCGCGATTTCTTCGGGGCTCACTTATACATTTGGGAAGATGGTGGGCGACACTAGACAAGGCTGGGCGATCTTTGCGGCTATGGCTGTCTTGTTCCTGGCCGGCGTGTTTGTGTGTTATTCCGCCGAACAGGCCGGGAATCCTATACTCGGCCGTCTGGGCGTGGAGCAAGCAGCCACGGTGACCCAAGCGGGCGGCAACATGGAGGGCAAGGAGGTTCGCTTTGGCATCCCCAGCTCGGCCTTATGGGCGACGGCAACAACGGATGCAAGCAATGGCAGCGTCAACAGCATGCACGACAGCTACACTCCGCTGGGCGGGCTGGTCCCGCTGTTCAACATCCAACTGGGAGAAGTCGTCTTCGGCGGAGTCGGCTCCGGACTATACGGCATGCTGCTGTTTGCCATCGTCGGTGTTTTTATCGCCGGATTGATGGTGGGCCGCACGCCCGAGTACATCGGCAAGAAGATTGAGCAAAAGGAAGTGAAAATGTCGATGTTGGCGTTAATCGCCATGGCTGCCAGCATCCTCTTCTTCAGCGGAATCAGCTCCCTGATTCCTTTTGCCAAGAACGGCTATCTGAATCCCCCCGGCGCCGCAATTGCTAATCTAAACAACGGCGGTCCTCACGGTTTCAGCGAAATTCTCTACGCCTACACCAGCGGGACCGGCAACAACGGCAGCGCCTTTGCCGGTATAAACGTGAATACTCCCTGGTACAACCTCACCATCGGCCTGGCCACGCTGATCGGCCGTTTTCTATTCATGATTCCCATGTTGGCTGTGGCAGGTAGCCTGGCCGCCAAGAAGAAAGTTCCAGTCACCAGCGGTACACTTCCCACGCACGGCGGCCTTTTTGTCGGCCTGCTAGTAGGAACTGTGATCATCGTTGGGGCCCTGACTTTCTTTCCGGCCCTCTCGCTTGGCCCCATTGTCGAGCACTTCCTGATGCACGAGGGCAAACTATTCTCCGCCCTGCTTTTCACAACATGGAGTTAATGTGATGTCAACGAGTGTCGCTACGCCTCCGAAGCCGATTGCCAGCGATCCTGCGTCGCTGATTCCCAAGAAGCTGGTGCGGGCTCGGCCCCTATTTGACGCCGAAATCCTCCAAATGGCGCTCGGGGAGTCGTTTGTAAAACTAAATCCCGCAACCCTTGCTAAAAACCCTGTCATGTTCGTAGTGGAGGTCGGCGCCGCGGTTACCTCCATTTTCCTAATTCGCGACATGGTTATTGGGGCACAAGGTACCGGCTTTCAACTCCAGATCGCGATTTGGCTCTGGTTCACCGTGCTGTTTGCTAACTTCGCAGAAGCCATGGCCGAGGCGCGTGGTAAAGCTCAGGCCGATACTTTGCGCAAGACTAAAACGGATTCAATGGCCAAGCGGATCGTTGCCGAGCGCAAGACCGAGACGGTGCCCGCTTCCAAGCTGCGTGCTGGGGATATTGTCTTGTGCGAGGCCGGAGACCTTATCCCGGGTGACGGCGAAGTCATCGAGGGCATTGCCAGCGTGGACGAGTCAGTCATCACGGGCGAGAGCGCGCCGGTGATCCGCGAATCGGGCGGCGATCGCAGCGCCGTCACCGGTGGGACCAAAGTCCTGTCGGACCAAATCAAGATCAAAATCACTTCCAATCCTGGTGAGACCTTCCTCGATCGAATGATCGCGCTGGTAGAGGGAGCCGAGCGGCAGAAGACACCGAACGAGATTGCGCTCAATATTCTGATAGCTGGACTCACACTGATCTTCCTGCTGGCCGTTGTCACGCTGCACCCATTCGCGGCCTACAGTGTCTCCTCTGCAGGATTGGGCAGTGTGCCCTCGGTAGCCGTACTGGTTTCTCTTCTGGTTTGCTTGATCCCCACGACGATTGGAGGATTACTCTCGGCCATCGGCATCGCGGGCATGGATCGGGTCATGCAACACAATGTATTGGCGATGAGCGGCAAGGCAGTCGAGGCCTCCGGCGACGTCAATACGCTGTTGCTGGATAAAACGGGCACCATAACGTTGGGCAATCGCCAAGCGGTCGAGTTCATTCCTGTCGCCGGCGTGAAGGACTCGGAGCTGGCCGACGCCGCGCAGCTTTCCAGCCTCGCGGATGAGACGCCGGAAGGCCGATCGATTGTCATCTTAGCGAAACAGAAGTATGGCCTGCGCGGACGAGAAATGTCTCAACAGGAAGCGCAATTCATCCCGTTTTCAGCCTACACGCGCATGAGCGGCGCCGACTTGGATGGCCGCCGGCTGCGAAAAGGGGCAACCGACGCCATCATCAAATTCGTGCAAGAACAAGGCGGTAAGGCACCGGATGACTTTGCGGGAGTATCAGATCGCATCTCCCGGACGGGAGGAACTCCGCTCGCAGTCGCCGACGGCCCTCGGCTCCTGGGCATCGTTCACCTGAAGGATGTCGTCAAAGGCGGGATGAAGGAGCGCCTGGCCCAGCTTCGCGCCATGGGGATCCGCTCAGTAATGATCACCGGCGACAACCCGCTCACCGCCGCAGCCATCGCCGGCGAGGCAGGAGTAGACGACTTCCTGGCACAGGCCACACCCAAGGAAAAACTCGAGTACATCAAGAAAGAGCAGGCGCAAGGCCGTCTGGTCGCCATGACAGGCGACGGCACCAATGATGCTCCAGCCTTAGCTCAGGCGGACGTGGGTGTAGCCATGAACACAGGAACCATGGCTGCCAAAGAGGCCGGCAACATGGTCGACCTTGACAGCAATCCGACGAAGCTTATCGAGGTCGTGGCAATCGGCAAGCAGTTGCTGATCACACGGGGTGCGTTGACTACGTTTTCCATTGCCAATGATGTGGCCAAGTACTTTGCCATCATCCCCGCCATGTTCATGAGCACGTACCCATCGTTGGGGCATTTGAATATCATGCGGCTTCACACGCCGCAGAGCGCGGTACTGGCGGCTGTGATCTTTAACGCGTTGATTATTATCGCCCTCGTTCCGCTGGCGTTGCGCGGTGTGAAATACAAACCCCAAGGAGCGGCAACGCTGTTGTGGCGCAACCTGATGATCTACGGAGTGGGCGGCATCATCGCCCCGTTTCCCGGAATCTGGGTTATCGACCAGCTGTTGGTATGGGTGAAGCTCGCGTAGAGCGATCAGCAATTAGCAGTCAGCAATCAGCCCTCAGCAATCAGCAACAGCCTGAGGCTGACAGTCGACGCTGAAAGCTGAAAAGCTGAGAGCTGATCGCTGAGAGCTGACGGCTGAGAGCTGAGACCTGAGACCTGAGAGCTGAGAGCTGAGAGCTAGCACCTATGTGGCAACAAATGACAACCGCGCTTCGCATCACTATCGTTTTTACGGTCCTTACGGGGTTGGTTTATCCCGGCTTAATGACCGGCCTCTGTCAATTGCTCTTCCCCAGGCAAGCCAACGGCAGCCTGGTATCGGTGGACGGGCGTGTAGTGGGTTCTTATCTCATCGGCCAGAGCTTCACCAAGCCGGAATACTTCCAACCTCGACCTTCCGCAGCGGGCAACGACGGGTACGACGCAAGCGCATCGGGAGGCTCGAACTACGGCCCCACCAGCCAAAAGCTGATCGACCGGGTGAAGGCTTCCATCGACAAGTTCCATAAGGAAAACCCGGACTATTCAGGCCCGATCCCGTCAGACCTGGTTACTGCTTCAGGTAGTGGACTTGATCCCGACATCAGCCCTGCTTCAGCGGAGGCCCAGGCGCCGCGCATCGCCAAAACCCGGGGAATTCCTCGCGATCAAATCGAGGTCTTGATTGCCAGCAACACCGAGGTCCGACGCCTGGGTTTTCTCGGTGAGCCACGCCTCAACGTATTTATGCTAAATCTGGCGCTCGACAAACAGTTCCCTATGCACAAGTAATCTGACAAGGAACAAAGAGAGATATTTTCGATAGCCCGCCGACGGTGAGCTCGAATGCCTGAAGAACATCTCCTGAATTCCAATTTGAATTTTAAAAAACCATCAAAGGCCTGCTTGTTATTCCCGCGGCCCGCTGACTGCTCATCCGGATGAGCGCAAAAAGGGAGTGTCATGGATGCGTCTCATGAAAGCTAATCGTTTGATTCTTGTGCTGGTGCTTTTAGCGATCTCATCGATTGCGAATGCCCGGTCAACTATTGGCAGCATTGATGGCGTCATGCAGGATTTACCACTCGCGGTCTTGCCTGAGGTTTTTACACAGGCCTGGGTGGAGTCCTCCGCGAGCGCGCCTGTGCAGCCGCAAGAGCAGCAGCCCGCGCCGAAGACATCATCCCAACAATCGCAGACGGAGCCGTCGAAGCCCGTATGGCAGTTCGGCGGCTTTTTCGATCTCGGTTACTTGAAGGACTACAACTCGCCATCCAATCATCTGTTCCGTAATCGCGGCACGACCCCGCGTGTCGATGAACTGAATGTAAACATGGCGGGAGGCTACTTCAGGAAGCAGGCCTCCGAGTCGTCACGCTGGGGGTTGGAGCTGACGGGCCATGGGGGCAAAGACTCCGAGATCTTCGGGTTTTCCGCAACAGCGCCTAATATTGCCGGTGCCGACTGGCTCCGTCACCTCGGCCCGACCAACGTCTCTTACCTTGCGCCGGTCGGCAGCGGCCTCACGCTGCAAGGTGGGATTTTTAGCAGCTTCATCGGTTACGACTCGCTGTACGCCAAAGACAACTTCAACTACACGCGACCGTGGGCGGCCGACTACACGCCCTATCTGATGCTCGGCGTGAATGCCGCTTACCCGGTCAGTAAGAAGCTGATGGCAACGGTGTTCGTACTCAATGGATATTGGCACCTCGCGCACGCGAATAACGTTCCGAGCTCCGGCGGCCAACTCGCCTTCAAGGCGAATGATCAAATCACGGTGAAAGAAACCATCCTGTACGGTCCTCATCAATCGAATACGTCGCTGCAGCACTGGCGCTTCTTTTCCGACAGCATCGTGGAGCGCAAGACAGATCGATTTACCGCTGCCTTCGAATTCCAGATCGGCACAGAACGCGTTGATGCGGCCGGCAACCCGCGCGCCTTATGGACGGCCGCACAGGCGCCGCTGCACTGGGTGGTCCATGGACCATGGAGCGTGACGGTTCGCCCCGAGTTCGCCTGGGACCGTGATGGCCGCTGGACCGGTTTCGAGCAGTCCGTCAAGGCGATCACCAGCACGCTCGAATACCGCGTCCCGTTCCGGAAGTCCCAGACGATCCTCCGGCTGGAACACCGCTACGATAACTCGAAAGGGAACGGTGGAGGCTTCTTCAAGGACTTTCAGCCGGGCGTAGTGGGTCTAACGCCAGGGCAACATCTGCTGGTCTTCGGTCTGATTTTCACCTTCGATGCCTCTTTTCGCCAGATTTCTCCGCGCGCGCCCTGACGGGACGCGGTTCTGATTTCTTGACGTTCCTGGCCTTGCTGTGGACACAATGGTAAGGAGAACTTGAAACTGGTCACTAACCCATGCCGGATGAACCGATTCACCGCCCGAGCCCGGAGCGACTCCTTGAACAGGTAGAAGAGCAGGAACGAAAGACCCGGCGTGGTCGTCTAAAGATTTTCCTTGGTTACGCCTCGGGCGTCGGCAAATCTTTCCAGATGCTCGACGAAGGGCGGCGAAGGCGTGAACGCAATCGCGAAGACGTCGTCGTAGGCGCAGTTCAGCCGCATTACCCGCCGGAAGTTGAACAGCTGCTCCGCCGGCACGAAATCATCCCGCCTTTAAAGATCAACGGCGAGGACGTCATAGATGTCGATACCATCCTCCGCCGACACCCTGAAGTGGTGCTGATCGACGGGCTAGCCTACAACAATCCTCCTGCGAGCCGCAGCGCCAAGCGCTGGCAGGATGTGAAGGAACTTCTTGAAGGCGGAATCTCAGTGATTACTTCGGTTAACCTGCGGCATATCGAGGAATGTCAGGACGAGGTAGAGCGCATTACCGGAAAGCGCTCCCGGCAGACGCTCCCGAAGAGTTTCCTTGAAGAGGCCGATGACATTGTCATCGTAGACGCTCCCGCCGACGCCAGTTTGAAGCGAGTCAACGGCGAACCCGTGTCTACGGACGCCTTGCAGGTTGAGGAACACAAATTGTCGAGGCTCCGGGAGATGGCGCTGCTAATTGCCGCTGAGGTAGTAGACCGGCAGTTGGAAAGCTATCTGAGGGTGCACGGAATCGAGCAGGTTTGGGGCATGCAAGAACGCGTCCTGGTCTGCATCACCCCGCGCTCCGACGCCGCCCGAATTCTCGAAAGCGGCCGGCGTAATGCCGAGCGTTTCCACGGAGAGTTGTTCGCTGTGTATGTCAAACAGTCATCACTCAGCAAGGAAGACGAAGCGATCCTGGAGAGAAATCTGGACCAAGCTCGAGAGCTGGGAGCGGAGGTAAAGCTTCTGAAAGGAGACCCGGTGGATGCAATCATCCAGTTTTCGCGAGACAGAGGCGTTACCCAGATCTTCGTTGGGCATAGCTTGAAGAAAGGCTGGTGGAGACGCTTCTGGGGTAACACGGTGGACCGATTGATCCGTTCGGCAGAAGGTATCGACGTGATCGTCTATCCACTGGCGCCTCACTCATGAACGATTCGCAATCACGACGTCGCGGGCGGCTTAAGGTGTTTCTCGGTTACGCAGCCGGTGTAGGCAAAACATACCGGATGCTTGAAGAGGCGCAGCGGCTCAAACAGGAGGGCGTTGACGTTGTTGTTGGATATTTTGAATCGCATGGCCGGAAGGACACGATTGAGAAAGTCAAGGGCCTGGAGGCAGTCCCCCGACGGAAAATTCAGTACCGGGGCGCTACCTTTGAGGAAATGGATACGCCGGCGGTCCTGAAACGCCGGCCTGCTGTGTGCCTCGTCGATGAATTGGCGCACACTAACATTCCGGGATCGGAACGGAGCAAGCGCTGGGAGGACGTGCTCATCCTGCTCGACGCCGGCATTGATGTGTATACCACGATGAACGTGCAGCATCTGGAAAGCCTCAACGACCAGGTCCAGCAGATCACCGGCATTCGGATGAGCGAGACTATCCCCGACTGGGTGATCAAAGAGGCGGATGAAGTTGTGATGACCGACGCGACTCCGGAGGCGCTCCTGAACCGATTGAAGCGCGGCGTCATCTACGATCCGGAGAAGGCTCAGAGAGCGCTGGAGAACTTCTTCAGGGAATCGAACTTGGTGGCTTTACGAGAACTGGCTCTACGTCAAACCGCTCACGAAGTGGAGCTTCGCCTGGAGGAAGGGGACCGACGTTCGGAAATCCCCTCCAAACAGGCTGAGAAGGCCAGGGCGCAAGACGCAGGCATTCTAATCAGGGAGAGGATTTTGATCCACATCACCGCTGATCCATCCGCCGCCATGCTCATTCGGCGCGGGAGACGTGTGGCCGACTACCTGCGGGCAGATTGCTTCGCGGTTTATGTCTGCCCGCATCCGGATCTGTCGGTGCTGCAACCTGAGGAGCGAGAAGCGGTCGAAAAGCATCTCAACTTCGCTCGCAATCTCCACATCGAAACCAGAGTGTTACAGGGCAATCACGTGGCTGAAACTATCGTTGACTTTGCGCGCCGCCAGCGAGTCACACAGATTCTCCTGGCACGAATCAACTTCAGACCTTGGACACGCTTTCTGGGCGGCAACGTGGTGTCTCAAGTGGTACGCGCTGCAGAGGACATACGAATAACTATCGTCGCGGATCGCCGCCGCGCTGCGAGATGACGGAAAATCTTGCTGTCCCGCCGTGTATCCCGGGAGGGCTTGGCCGCCTGCCCCTGGCGGCGAGGCTTGGAGGTTGTCTCAAAATTGTGAACCGCCGGGGACACTGGGAACACGGGGATTTAATGATTCGTTTATCAATAAGAGTTACTGCCAATTTCGAAGGCCCTCTTGACCCCGTGTTCCCTGTGTTCCCCGTGGTTTCATTAGTTTTGAGACAGTCTGCTTGCCACGCCTGAGACGGGCCTCACACCGTCTCTCCGCTCCAATCATTTCACCTTCTCCGCCTGAAGCTTCCGCATTTTGATGTCCCGCAAAGCTGCCTTTGTCCTCCAACTGGCGATTCCCAGCGGCTTGGAAGGTTCTACCTCTCCGCGGACTGAAATCCGCCGGCCCGTCGTTACCACATCCACCATTTTTTCCTGATCGATCCAAGTCTCGATCTTCGCCTGCGTGACCTTGACTCGGATGCGGTACCATCGGTTCTTGAGGAATTTCATCAGCCGAGTAGTTTCATTCTCAGATGCGTCGCGCCCATCGATACTGGAAAGGCCGACTACGACGCCGGCCCACCCGCCGACGATGAAACTGCAGTAGGAGTCTCCCGCCGGGAATGTAAGGCCGCAAAAGAAGTCGTTGCCATCCAGCTTCATTGCTTCAAGACTGATCTCATAATCCATCTTGGGGAGTGGACCGCCCGACCAGTTGATGCCCGTGAGATCTCCACCCATATCAAGAATGATCTGGCCGTCTTCGACATGCACCTGGCCTTCGCCTCCGAAGCTTGTAGGTTGCCAGTTAACCAGCGTCTTGCCGTCAAACAGCTGCTTCCATCCTTCATCCTTCGATGGAACCGGGGCATTCTGCGCTGAGAGAGTTGACGGGAAGGCCAGAAGCAAAAAGACAATTGCAAACCCGAATGCGCTTATCATCTTACACGTGGTCATAGCGATCCTCCTTAAGCAGACAATCCTGGTACAGAGGCTGCAATTCTTTATGCCCCATTCGCGGCTCTGCAGTCCGACAATTAATTAATCCAGGCTTGTGGGACTCCATGCTACTCAAATAGACTTTTTGCGTTTAATGAATCTAAGG
The DNA here is from genome assembly GCA_036505615.1 of Acidobacteriota bacterium. Taxonomy (GTDB): domain Bacteria; phylum Acidobacteriota; class UBA6911; order JACQSX01; family JACQSX01; genus DASXTB01. Next base: position 13,648 of record DASXTB010000477.1, on the reverse strand, counting down.
ACACGGCGCAAGAAGCGACCGGAGTGTGAAATCCGCTTTTTTCAACCAAGCGTTTTTGGCCCTAGCTCGATGAGTTCGTGATCTGCTATTAAGATTTATTCGATTTTTTTTGGCGACATGCCTGATTATAACGTTACTTTAATTCCAGGGGATGGAATCGGACCTGAAATTGCTGAAGCCGTCGTCTCCATCTTCTCCGCGGCGAAAGCGCCGATTCGCTGGGACAGACAAATCGTAAGCAGCGCTTTAGCATCATCCACGGGCCGGCTGATCTCCGACGAGGCGCTCGCTTCCATCCGCAAGAATAAACTGGCCTTGAAGGGGCCGCTATCGACGCCAATTGGCACAGGGCATGTCTCTCTGAATTTGACCCTGCGAAAGGAATTCCAGCTTTTTGCCAATCTCCGGCCCTGCAAAAGTATTCCCGGGCTGAAGACGCGGTACAGCGATGTTGATCTGATCGTGGTACGGGAAAACACTGAAGGAGAGTATTCCGGCCTGGAACACGAAGTAGTGCCGGGAGTAGTCGAGTCACTGAAAATAATTACCAGGAGTGCCTCGACACGCATTGCTGAATTTGCCTTTTCTCATGCGGCCGCGCACAAACGCCGCAAGGTTTCAGCCGTTCACAAAGCGAACATCATGAAAAAGAGTGACGGGCTCTTTCTGACCTGCTGCCGCGAGGTGGGACAAAGATATCCCACGCTGCAATATGAAGAGGTGATCATCGATAACTGTTGCCTGCAGCTGGTTCACAACCCTTCGAGGTTCGATGTGATAGTCCTGCCAAATCTTTATGGAGACATCGTCAGCGACCTTTGCGCCGGACTGGTGGGCGGTCTCGGAGTCACGCCCAGCGGAAACATAGGCCAGGATGCGGCGATCTTCGAAAGCGTCCACGGAACAGCCCCCGACATCGCCGGGCAGGGCAAAGCCAATCCAACCGCCCTGCTTCTGAGTGGCTGCATGCTGCTGCGGCACATCGGGGAAATCGGCCTGGCAGATAGAATTGAAAAAGCGTGCCACAGCGTCATTGCGGCAGGTGAGAAAGTGACCCGTGACCTGGGAGGCACAGCATCAACCACGGAGTTTGCACAAGCGTTGATTGAAAGACTGTAGGCCAGACTGTAGCGAGCGAGCTCATGCGGGATGATTAAGAGTTGACCATGCGAGCGCAAATGCACCTTGACCAGAAAATCGCAGAAGTGGTTTCAATGCTGCTGTGGCAGCACCGCGCAATGGAAGTCAGGGAATCCAAACCCTTTCAGTTGTCCTCAGGAAATTTTGCCCCTCTCTATATTAATTGCCGGCTCCTGATCTCCTATCCCAGTACTCGCGACATCATCATCAGCTTGGCGCGACACCTCTACCACGAAAGGAATATAACCGCAGATTGCATTGCTGGAGGCGAGACGGCCGGAATTGCCTTCGGCGCATGGCTTGCGGAAAGACTCGACAAGCCCTTTGTCTACGTGCGGAAAAAAAAGAAAGAACACGGCACGGGCAGCCGACTGGAGGGGGTAGCGCAAGGCGAAATTTTACTCTTTGAAGACCTGATAACAGATGGAGGAAGCAAGATCTCATTCATCGAAGGAATCCGCGAAGCGGGTTGTAAAGTTTCCAATTGCCTGGTGGTTGTTGACCGGGAACAGGGCGGCCAAGAAAGCCTGGCGAAGGTGGGCGTAAGGCTGCATTCGCTGGTCACCATTTCCACCGTCCTTGAAACGGGGTGCGCGCTTGGACTGCTGTCCTCTGAGGCGCGGGCTCAGGTAAAAGAGTACCTGGCCGATCCACGCGGGTGGCACCGGCGCAAGGCCTTGCAGTTTAACGAGCAAGCCGAATAGAATTTAAAGGCCAAGCATCGGCGAGGCGGTTGTCTCAAAACTATGAAACCACGGGGAACACTGGGAACAGTGGGGATCACAAGGGCTTTCGAAATTAGCAGCAAATTCTTAATAATAAAGCAGTCATTAAATTCCCCGTGTTCACCGTGTCCCCCGTGATTCGTAGTATTGAGACACTCTCCGAGACTCGCCGCCAGAGGCAGGCAGCCGAGCCGCTGCAGATGTGGTTCACAGTACCCGAAAATGAAAAAATTCCAGTCCGACTAAGGGAGGATGATGATGGTCGCGCCTAGTCCCGCAACGTTTGCCGACGGTTTGCACAATCTTTCTGTTCCCCGGCTGGTAGAGGAATCGCTACGGCTCGGCCAGGGCGGTTTATCGGAGCGCGGTGCACTTTGTGTCCTCACTGGAAAATATACCGGCCGGTCTCCCAAGGATAAGTTCATCGTGGAAGAAGAAACCACCTCCAGGAATATTTGGTGGGGCGATGTAAACCGTCCTATCCCGGAGCAGTCATTCGAGCGACTCCACCAGGGAATGCTGGCTTACTTGCGAGGCCGAACCACCTATGTGTTTGACGGATTTGCCGGCGCCGATCCCAATTATCGCCTGCCGGTGCGTTTCATCAACGAAATGCCATGGCAGAATCTTTTCGTCCGGCAGTTGTTCCTGCGGCCCACTGAAGAAGAGTTAAAGTCGCATCAACCCCAATTCACGCTGATTTGCGCCCCTGGGTTTCAGGCCGTGCCGGAAAAGGACGGCACGCGGTCGGAGGCCTTCATCATGCTGAACTTCAAACAGAAGCTGGTTCTGATCGGCGGGACTCACTACGCCGGGGAGATGAAGAAATCGATTTTCAGCATCATGAACTTTCTCATGCCGCAGCGCGACGTGTTACCCATGCACTGCTCGTGCAATGTCGGCAGCGAAGGAGATGTCGCCCTGTTCTTCGGCCTCTCCGGCACGGGCAAGACCACGCTTTCGGCGGATCCGGAACGCCACTTGATCGGCGACGACGAGCATGGGTGGTCAGCTGACGGGATCTTCAATTTTGAAGGAGGTTGTTACGCCAAGTGCATTTCGCTGAGCCAGACCGGCGAACCCCAGATATGGAACGCAATCCGCTTTGGCGCCGTGCTTGAAAACGTAGTGATTGATGATGAGACGCGGGCGGTGGATTTCAACAGCAGCAAGTACACGGAGAACACGCGCGCCGCCTTTCCCGTTGATTTCATTCCCGCTGCCCGCATTCCCAGTGTGGCGGCTCATCCTTCGACCATCGTCTTTCTGACCGCCGACGCTTTCGGCGTTCTCCCTCCCGTTTCCAAACTCTCCTATCAGCAGGCAATGTTTCATTTCCTCAGCGGGTACACCAGCAAGCTGGCGGGAACGGAACGCGGAGTGACTGAACCTCAAATCACTTTTTCTACCTGTTTTGGAGCGCCGTTTCTGACCCTGCACCCCTCCCGTTACTCTGAAATGCTGGCAGACCGCATTCAGCGCCACAACAGCCGCGTCTACCTGATCAACACCGGCTGGTCCGGCGGCGGCTACGGGAAGGGACAACGAATCAAGCTGCAGTACACGCGCTCCATGGTGAGAGCGGCGCTGAAAGGAGAGCTTGAGAACGTCGGATTCGACGCTGATCCCATCTTTAATTTAATGGTCCCGCGTGAGTGCCCCGATGTTCCCAGGGAGATTTTGATTCCGCGAAATACCTGGGGCGATAAGAGCGCCTTTGATTCCGCCGCGAAAGGTCTGGCGGTTCAGTTTGCCAAGAATTTTGAGAAGTTCGAAGTAAGCGTGTAGCCCGCAAATTTCAGGATAATTCATTGTGAAGCCTCCGGAGAGTGCCTCAAGACTGCAAACCACGGGGTACACGGGGATTTAATGTTTCCTTTATTGAAGAGGTTTTGCGGTATTCGGCAGAGCCTCTTGTCCCCCGTGTTCCCTGTGGTTAGATTTGTTTTGCGACAGTCTACTCCGGCTTTTCCGCCGCTGCGTCCTCTTCAACCTTTTGGGCAAGGCTGCCGGAGATCGAGGTGTCGTATTCAAGAATAGCGCGTCCGCTGCTATTTGCGCTGGATCCGGAATGGATCCACCGCCAAGCGATCAGGACCGGCTTCCGGCTTTCCCAATCTTCTTTGGCGCGCAGTGTGCTGCGCCGCATTTACAACATCCAGCACCAGGAATTGCGCCTGGAACTTTTCGGCCTGAAATTTGAAAATCCCGTGGGACTCGCCGCCGGATTCGACAAACAGGGCTATATATATCGCATCATCGCCGATATCGGGTTCGGGCACATGGAAATCGGATCGATCAGCTTGTTGCCATGGCGGGGCAATCCTTCGCCGACTCTCCTCCGGCTACCCCGCGACTGGGGGCTTATCAACCGTCTCGGTCTTAACAGTGAAGGAGCCGATGCCGTGAAGGATCGACTGAGCAGCGCCAGATTTGCGATACCTACCGGGCTCAACCTGGTGAAAACCGCCGACCCGGCGATCGCGGGAGAAGAGGCGATCCAAGATTATCTGCAGAGTTTTGTAAGACTCTATCCTCTGGCGGACTTCATCACGCTGAACCTTAGTTGTCCCAATACCATCGAAGGACGGACTTTCGAAGATCCCGAATTGCTGGCCCCCTTTCTCAAGAGACTGAAAGACTGCGAAGTCCAAATGGCGAGACGGAGCAAAGCAAAACCAGTGCTGGTAAAGCTATCACCGGATCTTGATGACAACACTCTGGACAGGATCCTGGATTTGGCTCGAGATTACGGGTTGAGCGGATGCGTTATAGCCAACACCACCAATAGGCGAGAAGAATTGAAGACTCCAGGCTATATTCTCCACAACTTTGGTTGCGGGGGCCTGAGCGGACTTCCGTTGAAAAAATACGTTCAGAAAATGGTGCGCCAAGTCTGGATCAAGAGCGAGGGGCGGCTTCCGATCATCGCCTGCGGCGGCGTGGGCTGCGACCCCAAAAAGCATCCCGCCGAGGACGTCTGGGAGTACTTGAATCTGGGAGCAAGCCTGGTGCAGCTTCATACCGGACTGATCTACCGTGGGCCCTCAATTTCCAAGTTAATCAACAACGGGCTAAGAGAAATCCTTAGCAAGAACAAACTCTCCAGCCTGACAGAGTTTTTCGCACGGCGCGCTGATAACACCGCGTCGCGAGCTGGCCAGATTCCCCTGTAAAATGAGATTAACAGCCGTTGACGTGGACGTGATCGTGAGTGGACGTGATCGTGAACGGCCTTTTGTTGCGGGCTCTGCTGTGCAATTCTCTGTGTGCTCTCAATGATTTTTGTGAATAATCTGGGCACGTCGTATTGTCCAAATCGCCTTCTATTCTAAATTTCGGAGGAATCACTATGTCGCGCCATCAGGTCTTCAGTATTTTCTGTGTTGTCCTTTTGATCGCAAGCGCAGCGCAAGGCCAAAATCGCTCCTCAAGAGAAACCGCGACTGCTCTTGTCTCTGCTCAACAGCAGGCAGCTCCCACCGACAGGCCGCCGGCCAGCATGACCGCAGAATCGTATGTAGAGGGGGCACGACGGTCCGGTCGATTTATGGATCTGACTCTCAAGGACGCCATTAAACTGGCCTTAATTAACAATTTGGAAATCGCTATCGAGGATTTCAACGAGGATATCAATGAAAAGCGTTACGTCGGCGTGCAGGGTTTCTATGATCCGATTGCGGTCGTTGAGGGCGGATATTCGGACAACACGACACCCACTGGATCGGTGATCACCGCCGGCGCCGGAGTGGCTACCTTCCAGAGCATACGCGGGTTCTGGAACAGTCACCTCACTCAGAATCTTCCCTGGGGAGCGTCCTACAGCGTCGACTGGCTTTCCTCGCGACTGCACAGTAACAGCCAGTTGCTCACTGTCAATCCTCAATACAGTTCCACCCTGGCGCTGACTTTCACACAGCCATTGCTTCGCGGCTACGTGAGGACTCAAACCAAACGTCAACTTTCCTTAATCAACCTGGATCTCAAACTGAATCAAAGCCAGTTTGAGCAGAAGGTTGCCGATATCGTGCGTAAGGTCAACGACCAGTACTGGGAGCTGGTGTTCAGCATTCGGAACCAAAGCATCAAACGCCGCTCTATGGAACTTGCCTGGCAGCAGTATGAAGACAATAAGAAGCGCTTCGATATTGGAACTCTGGCAGGAATTGATATCACCGCTGCTCGAGCCGAAGTAGCCACGCGTGAACAGGACACCATCGCCTCGGCGGAAGGAATCAGCACTGCTCAGAACAGCCTCAAGCGCCTCCTTACAGCCGACCCCAAGTCTGATTTGTGGAATTTGAGTCTGATTCCCACGGAAGAACCGGCATTCATTGAATTCAAAGTGAATCTGGATGAGGCGATCCGGACCGCGATAGCGAACCGCCCGGAAATCAATCAAATGCAGATTCAGTTGGCGCGCACCGCGGTGGACCAGCAGTTTTATCGTCAGGAAGGTAAATGGAAAGTCGACCTGATTACAAGCTACATCGCCACCGGGCTGTCGGGGGCGCCGCTCAAAAACGGGGCGTTAAATCCAGACTCTCCGCTGTTTGGAGCTCTGGGCCCGCTTTACAGCCAGGTGTTCGGACAAGATTTTCGCAGCTACACGGCAAGCGTCCGAGTCGAGATTCCGTTGCGCAATCGCCAGAATAGCATGCAGCTGGCTCAATTGAACCTGCAGAGGCTGCAAACCGTTTCGCAGGTGAAAAACGTCGAGGAGCAGATTATCGTGGAAGTGCGCAACGCGGCCGAATCCATCGAAACCAACCGCAAGCGCGTCGAAGCTGCCAAAGTGGCGAGCCAGCTTTCCGTAGAGCGGCTGGATGGAGAAACGAGACGATTCCAGACCGGACTGTCCACCACTTTCCTGGTGTTGCAGTATCAGCGGGACCTTGAGGAAGCGCAGTTACGCGAACTGCGCGCGCTGATCGATTACAGGGAGGCGATTACGGCGCTGCAAAAGGCCACTTTTACTATTCTTTCGGCCAGCGATATTCAGACGGCCAAACAAGGAAACGCCAACAACACCAATCCGCAGGAGCCAAAAAGCAAGAATTGAAGCCCTTCGTTTCAACGCGCTTTCAGCGGCCTCTCCCGAAGGGTTTCAGCCCGGGCTTGTAACGCCGGGGGTTCGAGTTTCTACATTTTGAAGGAAAAATGAAGGAAAAAATGGGACCGCTTGCGTGGTCCGATTCCGTACGGGGAATCGCTGACCGGGAGTGCCTGGCGCTGCGCGCCTGGGCACCCCCGGCTACTGTTATTGGTCCGCTTCGCGGACATGAGACGGCCCTCAGGCCGTCTCTCCAAAATGTCCAAACTCCAGCGTCCGCTCACAAAATGTAGAAACTCCAATGATCGCTTCGCGGTCCAGAGCACCTTTAGAGGATGCCAGGGTGGCCTTGATTCGCTGTCGATGACAATTTTTCCCGTGCCTTTCCTACAGGAGTGCTTCTTGTGTGACGATTCTGCTGTGGTAACATTCGTTATTAACGAGACGAAAGGCGTCCGCGATTTCAGCATCGAAGGAGCCTAAAAAAAGGCCTGCAGTTTTCAAATGCGCCCAGAAAAATTGATTCCCACTCCGAAGGCGTTTCCCATTGAGAATTGCTTGAACCGCATCGCGCCCCACAGAAAGATCGAAGGGATCTGCGCGGTGCTGCTCCCATTTGACCAGAAGGGGACCCCTGACTTTCCAAACTTTGCGCGGCTGGTGGATTTCACCGCCCGAAGCGGTTTGACTCCAGCCGTGAACATGGACACCGGCTACGTCCATCTGCTTTCTCAGCAGGATCGAGCCGAGGTGCTGAAAATTACTCGTCAGGTGATGAGTGGCCGGCGCTTCGTGGCCGGCGCTTTCATCGAGGGCCGCGGCGGCCCGATTGTCGACCTGTATCTTGGCCAGGTCGATTCCATTTGCTCTCACGGCGGCACTCCGATCTTGTTTCAATGTTCGGCTTTGAAAGGAAAGAGCACCGACGAAATCGCTGCGGTCTATCAGGCAGTCGCCTCCCGTTGCGATGGGTTGTTGGCTTTCGAGCTGGGGGAAATGTTTGCTCCTTTCGGGCAAATCTACTCGCTGGAAGCAGTGGATAGGTTGATGCGAATTCCTCAAATTCTGGGTATGAAGCACTCATCGCTGGATCGACGGCTGGAATGGGAAAGGCTGGAACTCCGGGACCGCCTGCGGCCTGATTTCAAGATCTATACGGGAAATGACCTTGCCATCGACATGGTCATGTACGGAAGCGATTACCTGCTGGGGCTGGCGGCCTTTGCCCCCGACGCCTTCACCCGCCGTGACAATCACTGGGCAAAAGGCGAGGCGGAGTTTTTTGCCTTCAATGACCTGCTGCAGTACCTGGGATCATTTGCTTTCCGGGATCCCGTCCCGGCTTACCGGCATAGCGCGGCACAATTCCTCAAGCTTCGGGGACTTATTCCCTGCGATCAGCCGCATCCGCAATCGCCCAGGCGCCCTTCGACGGACCTGGAGATTCTGCAAAATATTGCGCAACGGCTCGATAGATTGATGGAGACATGACTTCGCCGGCCCGATATCCGCGCATGGCCTCTCTGAAATCAGCAGCAGAGTTTCGGCGCCACATTTCTACTCTCCCCATACCGATGGAATTCGATGACGCTGTCGAGACGGGCCCTTCGGCGCCTCTGGCGCAGCCTTTCCCATGGCTGTCGGAAAACGTCCCAAGCAGGAATTGGATCGGGCGCCAGATCGGAAACCGCTTTTGCGTTCTTCCCATGGAAGGATGGGATGGAGCTGCTGATGGAAAGCCAAGCGAGCTGACGCTTCGCCGTTGGCGGCGTTTCGGGCAGAGCGGGGCCAAGCTGATCTGGGGAGGTGAGGCGGTTGCTGTAAGGCCCGATGGACGGGCAAACCCCAACCAACTGGTCTTCCTGGAGCAAAATAAATCTTCGATTGCCAGCCTCAGAGCGACACTGCTCGAGGAGCACAAGGCGCGCTTCGGCACGACCGACGACCTGCTCGTCGGTCTTCAACTGACTCATTCCGGGCGCTTCTCCTGCCCCAATGTGAAGAAGAGACGGGAACCACTGATTCTCTATCACCACCCAATTCTGGACGCTCGCGTTGGGATTTCACCCGATTACCCCTGCATGACGGACGCAGAGATTGCCGTTCTGGTGGAAGACTTCACTACTGCCGCCAGGCATGCGGCCGATATCGGCTTTGACTTCGTTGACATCAAACATTGCCATGGGTATCTGGGCCACGAGTTTCTCAGTTCGGTAAACAGGCCAGGGCGCTACGGAGGATGTTTTGAAAATCGAACACGGTTCTTACGGGAAGTTGTCTCCCGCATTCGAAGCGAAGCGCCTTCGCTTGAGATCGGCGTAAGGCTTAGCGCATTCGACATGCTCCCCTTTCGTATGGGCGAAGAGGGTCATGGCGTCCCCGAGAGCTACACCGGCCTGTACCCTTATGCTTTCGGCGCCGATCCGTCTGATCCACTGCAGGTCGACCTGGAGGAAGCGATTCGGTTTTTGAAGCTGTTGCAGGACCTGGATATCCGACTGGTCTGCATCACAGCCGGAAGTCCGTACTACACGCCTCACATTCAAAGACCGGCCATATTCCCACCGTCCGACGGGTATCTGCCGCCAGAGGATCCTCTGCTGGGCGTGGCGCGGCAGATTTCGATCACGGCGCAACTAAAGAACTCCTTTCCGCAGATGACTTTCGTAGGATCGGGTTATTCCTATCTGCAGGAATGGCTTCCACATGTAGCGCAATACAATGTCCGCAACGGGAATGTCGATTTTGTGGGACTGGGGCGATTGATTCTGCCTTATCCCGATTTTGCGGCAGATGTCCTGGCAGGCACGCCACTTCGGACCAAGTCGATTTGCCGCACCTTCAGCGATTGCACTACAGGACCGCGTAATGGACTGGTTTCCGGCTGCTTTCCCTTGGACCCCTTCTACAAGAGTCTTCCGGACGCCGAAGTTCTGAGGCAGCGTAAGAGGGCAAAAGCGCAAGCCGGCAAGTAGGCGGACCAGTAAAAAAAATCGGTCTCCGTAGCGAGCAACCTCATACCACCAAGATCGACTGGGCGACGGAGAGGTAGGAGATGTACCCCGGCTAGCCACAGTCGCTGTGTGCACCCACGGAACCGCGGCCGGAAGGGCGCGGCGCGCCAGAATGGCCGGGCTTCTGCAATCCCGTCGCATGCAAGCTGCCAAGATATTCACATGCCTGGTGTAGAATCTCCCGGATTGGAGGAGACAATGAAACTCAGTCAATTAATATTACCCGAGTACGACCACGAGATGGCCAACACGCGCAAGACTCTCGAGCGGGTCCCGCAGGACAAGTTCGGTTGGAAGCCTCACGAGAAATCCATGACCCTGGGCCGCCTGGCACAACACCTCGCCGAGCTCCCGGGCTGGGCCATTTACACCATCGAGAAGGACTCACTGGACATTGCTCCGCCGGGAGCACCGCCCTACCAGCCTCCCAAGGTGAACTCGCCTGAGGAAGTACTTCAACTGTTCGACAAGAACGTCGCCGCGGGTCGGGCGGCTATTGCCGGAGCCAATGACGAACACCTGATGAAGTCCTGGTCGCTCCTCTCTGGCGGAAAAACAATATTTACGCTGCCTCGGATAGGTGTCTTGAGAGGCTCTGTTATGAACCACAGTATTCACCATCGCGCCCAGCTTGGCGTCTACCTGCGACTCAACAACCTTCCGCTGCCCGCGCTCTACGGCCCCTCGGCCGATGAAGCCGGATTCTAATGGAGTGTAACAGAGTTAATGGGCTGCGCTCGCGAAGCGGCGCTATTGGAGAGACGCCCCGTGGGGCGTCTCCTGCACGATGAAAGATTGTGCGGGAGACGGCCCTCCGGCCGTCTCTCCAAAAATGTCCAAACTCCAGGGTCCGCTTCGCGGACATGGAGACGGCCCACCGGGCCGTCTCTACAAAATGCCCAAACCCGAGAGAGACGTCTGGCGAATGTGCGTTACTGTCCCACTAGCCTTGCTCAATTGCCCAGTGGTTTCCTTTCTTCTTCCTTGGCTTCCCTTTCCTTGCCTTCTTTCTTGGGCAGTTCAGGGTTGGCGAAATCGGGTAATGGATCGCCCCACAGGTAGTGGTTGAACCACGCGAGGTTATGTTGCATGACCGCGCGCATCGCCTTGGGCTTGGTGATGCCATGGGGAAAGCTTTTATAGACGATCATCTCAACTTTTACGCCGCGGTCTTCCAGTCCCTGGCGAAGCTCGTAAGCATTGGCAATCGGGACACGGCGGTCAAGCTCGCCGTGCTGAATCAGTGTGGGAGTGCGCGCTTTCTTGATGTAAGACATGGGCGAGGTCTTATTGTAGACCTCGGGATCCTCCACAGGGTCGCCGCCCAGATAGTTGATTGTGAATGGCGTGATGTCTGTGTTGTAGTAATACGTCGCCCAGTTCGAAATCCCTGCGCCCACGGAAATGGCGGCGAAGCGATCGGTAGACGCCGTGAGAAAAGCGGAGATGTACCCTCCCTGGCTCCAGCCCATACAACCGACTCTGGCCGGGTCCACCCAACCCTTGTCAATTAGATAATCCACGCCCGATAAAACGTCCCACGCGTCGCCCACGCCCAAATTGCGCATGTTGAGCTTGCGGAATTTTTCGCCGTATCCGGCGCTGCCGCGGTAGTTCACCTTTAATATCAGCGCTCCGCGCGCGGCCCAAATATCGGAAGGATAATAACGGGTGTCAGGCGACAGAAGCGCGGGCCGGTCGATTCCGGTGGGGCCGCCATGGATGACGCACAGCAGCGGATACTTCTTGCTGGGATCAAATTTGGCCGGCTTAATCAGCACTCCTTCGATCGTGGTTCCATCTTGGCTCTTCCACGAAATCATCTCTCGTGTGCCCAGAATGAAGGCGTTGGTTTGCTCTGTCATGTTGGTCAGAGCGCGGGGCGCGAAATCTGTGACTGGAGAGATAAACACTTCGTTTAAAGAAGTGGGAGAACTAGCCGTGAAAGCCACCTGACGCCCATCGGCAGTGAATGTAAAAGATCCGGCCATTAGGCCATCGGGCCCGGAGACCCGAGTGATTTGACCACTGGCCGGGTCAACACGAAACAGGTGCGAGGCTGTTTTCTGAAGAGCAGAGAAATAGATTCCGCCGGTATTCCATTCGACAAGACCCGGACTCTCATCGAAGTTGTCCGTAATACTTCGCGGCGTGCCGCCTTCGGCGGGAATGACGGCCAGCTTGGAATTGCTGGCGAAGTATCGCTCGTTTCCCATGGCGGTAGAGAAGACGATTTGCTTCCCGTCGGGAGACCACTTGGGATTGTTATCAGGGCCCGGCATTGAGACAATCTTTCGCACCGAGTCGTCGTCCAGTTTCAAGAGATAGATGTCGGCAGTATTGCCCCGAATCAAGTCCGGATTGATCGTGGCGCTAAAGGCGATTTTCGATCCATCCGGCGACCAGGAGAACGATCCCACACTATAATCTTTGCCCTTGGTGTGCTGCTTCCCTGCCACAGGCTCATTGAGGGCCCCGGCCACGTCGAAGGTCCAGATGTGAGAGTGCTTATACTCTTTGCGGATCACTTCGTAATCGCCCAGAACCTCCTTGCGATCCTTCAGCGCCTGAGAAGCCGGATCGGTGGCCGTAAAGGCGATACTTTTTCCGTCGGCGGACCACGCGTAGTTAGAGACTCCGGTCTCTGACTTTGTCAATTGTATCGCTTCGCCGCCATCAGGCCGGATGATGAAGATCTGATCCTTATCCCCGGCGCGATTACTGGTAAAGGCAAGCCACTGCCCAGCTGGCGACCAGCGTGGATTGGAAGAGGATTTTTCTCCCCGTGTCAGTTGATATTGATGACCGGTAACGGTGTTGACCAGCCAGAGTTGGCCAACGAAAGCATCCTGCTTGAAGTCGCTGTCGAAAACACCATAGGCAACCCACCTGCCATCCGGTGAAATTTGAGCGCCACCCACAGACTTCACCTTCAATAAATCTTCAACTGTGGGCACGCGCCGGCCATTGTCGGCTGGCGCTGTCAATGAGACAGCCAGGGAAAAAACGAGAGCTAATATCGAGAGGGAGCGCTTAGTCATGGCGATACTCCTCGGAATGAGCGATGAAATTGCGGCGACTGGAGCAACTCGGGCAATTTCTTCGGTATTCTTGCCACACAATCGCCCCATTCCAGAAAAAGCTGTTAACCGGCTCGGGATTCCAACTAAATCCGGCCTGATCCGCGCCGCGTTGAACGCCTGGGAAGAGAAAACCGAGCAGGAACGGTTGCGCCGTGACATTCATGAATCGGTGCGCCCCTGTGCCACGGCAGATAGGGAGGAAAACCGAGAGTTGTTTCCTGCTGGAGTTGCCCGCCGCACCTAGCGAGGCCAGGGGCGTGAGAAGAAATCTGAGCCGCGATACTTCAGCCCCGTTCTCTGCGTTATCTTCGCATCCTCTGTGACTTTGTGTTGAATACTTTTTATTCTTCCAAAGGTGGCTGAGGGCCGGGGACGATTCCTTCCAAGTCCGGATCGTATCCGGCTTCACGAGAGGGGCGGTCTTTTTTCAACTGTCTGATTTCCGCGCGGCGCGCCGCTTTTGTCTTTTGTCGTTCCTGGCGGCTCTTCTCTTTCTGTCTTTTGGCAAAGCTTCCCGCATTTCTAGCCATCAATCCTCCAATACCGAATCGCTATTCCTCTGAATCCTCTTCGTCCGGTGGCGCGGAACTGGCGAGATTCTCAAACTCCTCGTCACCCACGTCACGCTCATCT
>DASXTB010000476.1:0-7013 GCA_036505615.1 Acidobacteriota bacterium | reverse complement strand
AGCAGTGCGCGCCGCTGATCGACTGTACTTTTAAACATGCGTTTTAATCCGAACGTCGCAGGTCGCAAGTCGACTTGCGACCTGCGACGTTCGGATTAAAACGCATGTTTAAAAGTACAGTCGATCAGCGGCGCGCACTGCTGGCGGCTTCGCTCGGATGGATGCTCGACAGCATGGACGTCATGCTGTACTCGATGGTCTTGACCTATCTGATGCGCGACCTTGCGATGTCTACCCGCACCGCGGGATTGCTGGGATCTGTGACTCTGGTTTCTTCAGCCATTGGGGGAATTGGGTTTGGGGTGATTGCCGACCGCCTGGGAAGAACGAAGGCTCTGATGGCCAGTATTCTTATTTATTCGGTTTCCACCGCCCTGTGCGGATTGGCTGGCAGCATTGTGCAGCTTGCCGTGTTTCGCGTGCTGCTGGGACTGGGCATGGGCGGTGAATGGGCGACCGGAGCGGCTCTGGTTTCAGAAACCTGGCCGGCTGAGCGCCGGGGTAAGGCGCTTGGTTTCATGCAGAGCAGTTGGGCTATCGGATATGCGCTGGCGGCTGCGATCACCGCTTTGATCTTGCCTCGATACGGATGGCGCGCGGTATTTTTTGCCGGTATCGCGCCCGCGCTTGTTACTGTCTGGATTCGCAGTTCGGTAAAAGAACCTGAAGTTTGGAAGCAAAGCCGAACTAGGATTGAGGCCGACAAGAAGAATGAACTGCTCCGGCTGCTCGAGCCCGGTTTGCGCCGCTTAGTTCTGGTAACGACGACGGTCAACGTCGGTACCATGTTTGCGTGGTGGGGCTTGTTTAGCTGGATACCGCGCTATCTTGGCCTTCCTCGCGACGAAGGAGGAGCGGGCCTGGACATTGTCGGAACTTCGACTTGGGTGATCCTGATGCAGGGAGGCATGTGGCTGGGTTACGTAACTTTCGGGTTCGTCAGTGACCGTTTTGGCCGCAAATTGACCTATATCAGTTATCTCTTTATTGCCGCCATTCTGGTGCCGATCTATGGCAATGTCCGAAACCCTGCGGCCCTGTTGTGGCTTGGTCCTATGGTGGCATTTTTTGGAACCGGCTATTTCACCGGATTCGGGATCATAACCGCCGAGTTATTCCCAACCAGCATTCGGGCGACTGCTCAGGGTTTAACCTACAATGTGGGAAGGGCGGTCAGTGCGGTGGCCCCGTTTGCGGTCGGTTCGCTGGCCGAAACCCACGGACTGGGATTTGCGTTTTATCTTGTCGCGCTGGCATTCCTGGCGTCCGCGCTGCTGGCAATTCTGCTTCCCGAGACTAAAGGCCGGGAGATCACGGCAGACTAGGTCGAGTCGAAAGTCGAAGGTCGCAAGTCACAGGTCGGGAGTGATTTAGTCAGCAGGTAGATCAGGCATGAGGGTTAGTTTGATTGCGTGTCTGGGGCACGCTAGGCCGCTGATGGAATTTCAAAAAATAACGTGTAGTATGAGGCCCTGCGGCCTCGGACTACATGTTATTTTTTTCAAAAACCATAAGCGGCGGCGGCCCACTCAGTCAATCTTTGGAAGACTCAAGAACTGCGTCCAGTCGATAAACCCCGCTTCTGGTTCCGCGCCAAACGTGGCAGCCAGCATTTGTAAATCTTCCAGCGTCAATTCCTGGCTGGGGGATTCCACCTTAGAATGGAACACCAGGTTGTCGGTAGCGGCAATAGCGGCCACATCGACCGGAGGCAGGTTGGTCTTATAAAACGCATTAATAGCGGTGATAAACGCGTTGGCAATGACCGCCTGGCCCGTACGAGTGGGATGAATCAGATCCAGGCTGTAGATGCCTCCCAGCGGCAAGCCCGTGAGGCGCAAATTTCCGACCGTGATTCCGCTGCGCCGAATAGATTGTCCCAGCGTGTTGAAATCCACCACCGGAAAACCCTTATCCGCTCCCAGTTGGGCAATGTAATCGTTATATTGTTTCGTGGTAGCCCGCAGCTTCTTTACTTCATCGTCCGTCAATACAAGCTCCGGCGCGAGAGGGCCTCGGGCCTGTCCCCGCAGGATTTGAGCTACCGACGCTAATCCCGTGGCCAAAATCAGGTCGTTCGGTCCCACTCCCAAAGCCGCTTGCAGCAATGCCGGTGGAGCGCCCGTCGCGCCGGCAATATCCGGAACGGTGAGAAACAAGGCAGCAGAAGCTACGTCTGCTACGTTTGCCACCGCCATCTTGGCGCCCGTGGCCGAGATCCGATTGATGATTTCTCCAAAGGCTGCTCGAAACTGCTCAAAGGGCACGGCATTGCCGTTCCCCGCAGTCGCCGGTCCGAGAATTTCGTTGTTGCCTAACCAGATAGTCACAAAGGTAGGGCGCAGGAACTCAGCCAATTCGACTTGGCTGCCGGTGGGCGCGATGGGCACTACCAAACCCGGGAGGCCGAGAATCAGGTTCGTCAATATCGTCTGATCCGGCACGATCGGGAGTTTGGGCCGCCGTCTCAACGCATCGTCCGCCGTGTGGCCCGGAACTGCAAGGTTGGTCGGCATCAGCAACGGGAATGTTCGTCCTGCGGACACGCCTGGCTTCAAGCGGATGACCGGAGGAAAAGTGGCGGAAATCAGTTCGATTTCGTTGGGAATACCGGGGCTTGCCACCAGCGGCAGGAACACAAAAGTCCGCATCTGTGCCGACAGCAGCACCGGGTAGGCCGCACTCTGTCCCTTTTCGTTGAGCGAGCCGTTGATAAACCCGGCCGTCAGGCTGTCGCCGATAGCGACATAGGAAATAAAAGGGGAGAGCTGTTGCGCCCACAGGGAGGCCGCAAGCAAAAAGACGGTGGTAAGAAATATTAAGAATCTTCGAATCATAAAACCTCACCTCGCTATTCGATCGGCAGGGGCGCGCCACTGAGGCCGTCTCAGAACTGAGGAAACCACGGGGGACACTGGGACCACGGGACTTTAATGATTCCTCTGTTGACAAGGCGCGCTGACAACTTCAACAGTCTTTATGTCGCCCCGTGTTCCCGGTGTTCCCCGTGGTTTCATTTCTCGAGACAATCAGAGCCGCGTGCCCCTACAGTCATTTGTCTAAAAGTTCAACTTTACCCCAAACTGAATCTGGCGCGGATCATACGCCGATGTGAATCCCAAGGGGGAAGTGGGAGAACCGCGTCTCCCTTCCACATCAAAATTAGTCAGTGTAAAGCCTACGACGTTGTTCACGCCTGCGAAATTTACGCGGTTAAACAGATTGAAGCCTTCCGCAATCAGCTCCAAGTTGACCCTGCCCTTCGACGCGAGGTTGAGCTTGCGTGCCAGGCGAAGATCGGTGGAGAAAAAGTTAGGCCCCCGGCCTGTATTCCTTCCGGCGATCAGCCCGCTGGCAAGCGCAGGGCGATCCGTCTCGTCGTGAGTGTCGCCGTTGGCATCAAACCCGACCAGCAGGTTGAAAGGGCGGCCGCTTGAATAGGTGAAGATCGGCGAAAGGATCCATCCGCTAAGAAGATTCTTGACGAAAGGACTGTCCGATTCCACATGGCTGGCCAAGACGCCGCTGATGACCAGGCGGTGACGTTCATCGAACGCCGACAGGCTTCGTTCAGACCGCAGATCGCGCTGGTTGTTCGGCTGCAGTGGCGTGACGAAATCAGTGGCGTCATCGATCGCCTTACCGAAAGTATACGATACCTGGTAAGAGTGATTGTGGCTGAAACGCTTTCGTCCTGACACAGTCAACCCGTGATACATCGACAGCCCGGTGGTTTCAATCTGATTGATTTGCACGAAGCGAGGATCCAACCCCGGCAGCGCGAACCGGTTAGGCCCGATCTGGCGCACGTTGATGTCGCGAGAGCGGATAAGATGCAATCCGCGGTTGAGGTTGTAATCAACCGATACGGCCAGGTCTGGAAGAAGCTCATGTTCAATTCCGAAACTTGCCTGATGACTGTAAGGGCTTTTTACGTCGCCCGCTTCGGGCAGGATGATGGATGGAGTTCGTCCCGGGGGCAATCCCAGAGCGGTGAGGCGGTCGGCAGTCAGAGGTCCGTTCTTTCGAAAATCCGCAAAAACGTCGGCTGACGTAGGACCTCCGGGAGTCAGGCCGGTCAGTGGGACGAAAACTTGTGAGATTTGCCCGGACAACACCTGCCCCACAAACGCGATGGCATTGTAAAAGCTGGCGTAGTAAATGCCGTAGCCGCCACGCACTACAGTCTTGCCCGACGAAGCCGGATCCCACGAGAAGCCCACTCGAGGTGCAAAGTTGTCGGTATTATTGACGGAGCGGAAATCGAACTGGAATGGGGGAGTGTTGTTGATTACGTTGGAGGTCTTCGGTCTCAGCTCCACGTCGTAACGCAGCCCCAGGTTCAGAGTGAAATTGTGGCGCACCTTCCAGGAATCCTGAAAGTATGTTCCAAACTGAGTGTATCGAAATTTGGTATTCGGATTTCCAAAACCCTGGAAGAAAGAAGTGGGCAGGCCGAAGTTGAAGGATTGAACGGCGCTTAGAAATGGATTGATCGTAGGTGGACAGTTGGGCTGCGATATCAAAGCGCACACCAGGTCAGGCCGGCCCAGTTGCACCAGAGCGGAAGCAACGCCGCTGGCCGCCGTCGGACCGGCCAGAGTGTTCAACACCAGTCCCAATGGAATGCTGGTGCCTGAGAAAAAGAAACGCCCACCCAGGAACACTTCAGCGCTGCCACGAAAAAACGTGTAATCGTAATCAATTCCTGTCTTAAAGGTGTGATTGCCTGCGATGAAGGTGAAGTTGTCGATGACTTGGTGCAGCCTCTCGGTATAGTGAGTGGGGTTGAAGAACTCGCGGCCGAAATCGGCTACTCCAGCCAGGGTGAGGTTCGGGCCGGTGGGATCGTTGGTTAATACCTTGTTTTCGCGCCTCGCGATTTGAAATTTAAATTCGTTGAGGCGCTTGGGGTCGATGACGTGCGTATCCGAGATGACAAAGGAGAGATCATCCGTATCGAAGGAAACGCCATTGGAAACACCTCGCAGCCCTCCAAACTCGGTGTTGTCGTTGGCTCCTTTGGTGATGCTGAAACGAGTGAATAACTGATTGTCGTTGGACAGCAGGAAATCATTCTTCAGCGAGAACGTATTGTTATCCGCTTTGAAGGGAAACGTCCCGCTCTCGCGCTGGAAAAGAGCCAGCGTGGCCGGGAAGGTTACGGCCGTTGTGTTGAGCACTCCCACCTGTGGATGCGCCAGGGCCGCGGCCAGTTGTCTCAGCGACACGATCGGCGATTGCCCGAGAAAGTCAAAGAGCTGTTTTTGCGAAGGCGTCAACTGAAAAATCGTGGGATCGTTCAGAAAGGTGACAAACAGCGACTCGTGCCGGTCCAGCCGCTCAAAGCTGGCAAAAAAGAAGGCGCTGTCCTTGGCCAGCGGTCCTCCCACCGTCCCACCCCACTGTTTGCGCTGGAACTTCGGCTCCACCGGTCCGCTGGCAAAGGCATTGCGCGCATCGAATTTCTTATCTCGAATGAAATAAAACGCATTGCCGTGAACCGCATTTGCGCCCGACTTGGTGACGATGTTGATCACGCCTCCCTGGGCGCGTCCAAACTCGGCGGAAAAGGAATTGCGATTGATCTGAAACTCATTGATCCCTTCCTGGCTGAGAATGGAGAGCGCCGAATTCGAAACAGAGTCGATGTTGTTGACGCCGTCGATGGTGATGTTGTTGCCCCGTCCCCCTTGACCGTTGAAGGAGAGCCCGGAAGTTGGCGTCTGCACCGCGCTGCGGACCATCGGGTTGCGGCCGCTGACGCCTGGGGTCAGCAGGGTGAAGTCCAGATAATTGCGTCCGTTGATGGGGAGGTTATCGATCTGAACTTGGTTGATGGTATCGGATTGCTGCGTCTTGCTGATTTCCAAAATCTGTGCGTTTTCCTGCACCACAATTTCGGTCCCCGCTCCGGAAACTGTCATGGTGAAATCCAGCGTGGCGAATTGTCCTACGCTTAAGGTCACGCCTTCTTTCACCTGCGCTGTAAAGCCACTCAGTTCGGCGCGGACATCGTAGGTTCCCGGAGGGAGCAGAGGGATACGGTACACCCCTTCATCGTTGGAGATGGCGACCCTGGCCAACGACACGGCTTTGTTAGTGGCTGTAACAGTCACGCCGGGCAACACAGCGCCTGTTTGATCCTTGATCGTGCCTTCCAGGTTGGCTGTATTTGCCTGAGACTGCGCCTTTAGATTCAGGGCAATGGAAAAGGTTAAAATTAAGAGGAGAGGGATTCCGGCTCGCCTGCGCTGAAGCATCTCGCGACCTCCTTCATAAAATCCGGTTTTCGATCACCCTGAAATGGGACTTGCAAGTCTTAGTTGATTTAAAGTGCTGCATTCCTTGTTGGAAGTGTCGCTTACGATATGGGAGTTATGCACGAATGTCAACGAGCGGGGACCACCTGGTAGAGTCCTAGGGAGTAAGCCGCAAGACCTGATTATGTGTTGACCGACCGTCACGCCGGTCTGTAGGGGCGGTTCGTGAACCGCCCGTCGGAAGACTCCAGCGCCGCTCCGAAGGAGAAAGCCTCTAGAGTTTCTACATTTTCTCATGCTGCAGTGCGCTGCAAACCAGAGCGTCCGCGAAGCGGACCAATAGCAGTAGCCGGGGGTGCCGAAGCGCGAAGCGCCAGGCACCCCCGGTCAACCATCCCCGATATCGCCCGGACCGCGCAAGCGGTCGCATCAGGTTCGGCAGTCATCGATGCCTCAGTCCCAAAGATAACGCTCGTCATACTGCACCCGGTGTTTATTGAGTAGCTGCAGCAGCTCCTGCTGAAAGGACACTCTCCTTATGATGTTGCTTCCAAGGTCGGCGACCCTTTGTGGAGAACACGATGTGGGTAAGCAGTCGGGTTAAAGTTGGTGCCATTGAGCAAGCCTCCTTGTCAACTACACAACCGGGCTGCCGAGGAATTTACGAAGAAAAAATGAAGGAAAAAATGGGACCGCTTGCGCGGTCCGATTCGTGTGGGGAATCGCTGACCGGGGGTGCCTGGCGCTCCG
>DASXTB010000475.1:0-17900 GCA_036505615.1 Acidobacteriota bacterium | reverse complement strand
CGATGCCGACCTGGGCGGGCGCCATGCGAATCGAGCTTCAACGAGTGATTGCGCTGCTAAGGCTGGGGACGCCGGCAGCCACACAGATTTTGTTTGAGATTGGCGCATTTTCCGCCGCCACTGCGTTGTGTGCAAAGCTTGGTCCCGTGCCATTGTCCGGACATGAGATTGCACTGAACTGCGCCGCTTTCACATTCATGGTTCCCTTAGGAATCAGTTCTGCCGCCGCGGTTCGAGTTGGGCAACAACTGGGAAGGGGCGATCGGGCGGGAGCAATGCGCGCTGGATGGTCTGCAATCGCGCTGGGCTTGGCATTTATGGCATCTTCGGGACTAGTGTTTATTAGCATCCCCAGAGTTATCGCACGACTGTTTTCTCCCGATCCGAATGTGATTCGAGTGGGCGCTTCGCTTTTGCTGGTTGCGGCTGCTTTTCAGTTGTTCGACGGCGTCCAGACTGTCGCGACCGGGGCTTTGCGCGGCACGGGCGACACGCAAACGCCAATGCTGGCAAACCTGGTGGCCTATTGGTTCATAGGGCTTCCCCTAGGTTGCGTCCTTTGTTTCAGCCTGGGGTGGGGAGCGCTGGGAATCTGGATCGGCCTCTGCACCGGCCTGATGATTATTGGGACAGCTCTTCTGATCGCATGGCATAAAAGGCTGCTGGGTGAGGGTTAACCTAATCACACTTGTTATTGGACTTTGCCTGGTGCCTTGCTCAGGCCGTCAGCTATTGTTTGTTCGGCCTTCGCTTGCACGGGACGGCCTAAAGCGATGTAGATTTCCGCCATGCGACGGTGAGGTTCCGGATCCTGAGGCCGAAGTGTAGCGGCTTCTTCAAAATAGCGAAGCGAATCGGAATATTGGCGGGCTGCCTGACTTTTAGAGGCAAGAGTGCTCGTAACCGTGTGGAGCAGATCCGCGGTCGCGGGATCCTGCGGATTCAGTTGCCGGGCGTGGCGCAGGGCGTCGTAAGCCGGATGATCTTGGCCAAGCTTCAACAGCACGGCTCCATAAAGGGCGTTCAGTGGAAATAAGTCCGGCCATTGCTGGAGGGCATTTGCTAGCGGCGCGCGCGCCTCTTCAAGCTGATTAAGCTGGTAATGAGCGTAAGCAAGGTTATATTGCATCTGCGGAGATTGCGGAGCCAACTCCGCCGCCCGGCTCAAAGACTTCAACGCTCTTTCTAACTCCCCGTGTTGGCCATAAGTCGTGCCCAGCGCCGTAAGTTTTTCTGCGTTGTCGGGGTCGTACAATTGCTCGCAGACGGCGAGCGCTTCTTCACGTGGGCCTTGATCCAGCTTTTGCGCGCACTCTAGCTTTATCCTGCTCTCATTGGTGTCTCGCTGGCGTAGTTCCTCTGACATCGCTACTGCTTTTTGGGCTTCTTGCTCGCGGCCTTGTTTGCGATACACGGAGGCGAGTTGATACTGCACCCGTGCGTCACGCGGATTCGCCTCCGCGGCAACCTTTAACCACTTTTCACCAGAGGTTAAGTCGCCCTGTTTGAAGTAAGCGTATCCAAGATAATAAGCGGTGTCGGGAAAAGGAGGCTTGGCCGCCGCTTGGGTCAAATTCCGGATTGCGCCCTTGAAGTTGCGCTCGTCCAGGTCGAGCCGGCCAAGGTAATACAAGATGTTTGGGTGATCTCCCACTTCACGGCGGACAACTTCCAGTTCGTGGCGCGCTTCATCTGACTTGTGCAATTCGAAAAGTGCAACCGCCAAAGGAAACCGCGCCCTCAACGTCAGCTTGGGGTCGATTTCAAGAGCGGCTCGAAATTCGCTGGCAGCGGCGTCGTATCTGTCTTGCTTTAAGGCGTCATAACCCTTGCCCAGGTGGGCTTCTGGAGTGTCGCTCGTGACTGGTTTTACGGCGGATGTGTCTTGGTAAGCCAAGCTGCGGGCGGCGGGAGTGACCAGTGGCAGTACGGCCACTAACGCGACGATGCATCTTTTGAATTGTGGAGTAAGTCTAGGAATGCGTGGTGAGTTAATGTTCATAAACGCGTACATTCAGATATTTGATAAAGCATACAACAGTGCGCATGGACGTGATTTCGCTCAATCTTGACGGGTTCCGGCGTGGCTGTTAGATTGCGGATTCCGCAGGTAGATTTGGGGGAATGGTCCTGAGTCGGGCATCGAAGAAGTATTATCCGTCTAGTCATTGCCCGGTAGACGCCAGTCGACGCACCTTTCTGATCCGATGCTGCCAGGGAACCTTCGCGACGTTGGTCCCCGGTCGCGACCTCAATTTTCCTTTCTTTCATCTCGATTCTGGGAGCGAACACTCACCAGATTGTGAGTTCCACCTGCATCCTCGCTATCGAGCTCAGACCCCGCTCGATGCGACGCTCTTGAAAGTGCAGGCAGGTTCGGACGAGTTCATCACCGAAAAATATCACGACCAGATCGCGGCGACGCTCGCAAAGTGGAGTTCGAGTTTGCTGCAATCTCCCCACGAATTACAGACATTCGAGAAGGTGCTTGCTGCAGACTTTTCGGGATCGGCCTTGCGGCCTATCGAATCGCGACTTGTGCGGTCCGGGCCCCCGATCGAAGTCCATCAAAATAAGTTCACAGAAGGGTCTGCTCTCGGACGAGGCGCATTTCTTCAGGAACTGCGATCTGCTCTGAGCTTCTTCTCGAAAATCGTGACCGCTGAATTCCAGGTGATCAGTATTGGCGCGCATTCACCGGGAGGTCCGCATACTCGAGTGCGCTATGAATTAGTTGGCTCGGGTCAGGGTTTCTACCGCGAGCAACGGGTGGGGCATTGGGATATGGAGTGGGAAACGGCTTCGTCCGAAGCCGGACCCTTTCGTCTGCGGAAATGGCAGGCGCTCGATGAGACGCAAAGCCGATCCTTTGCTCCTATCTTCGCGGACATCACCGGGCAGGCGTTGGGCAATACTTCTTCTTACTCTTCTCAGTTGCTGCACGGAGCGGATTATTGGCGGACAGTCCTCGACGGGGCATGCGGCATAGACATCTACGGACACAACGGGGTTTCAGTCGGCGACATCGACGATGATGGCTTCGATGATTTGTACGTCTGCCAAGCCGCCGGTCTTCCTAATCGGTTTTATCGAAATCGTGGAGACGGAACGTTCGAGGACATCACAGAAGGATCGGCTGTCGGGATCCTGGAGAACACGGCGTGCGCGCTTTTTGCCGATATTGATAATGATGGCCGGCAGGATTTGATCGTAGTGCGAACCAACGGCCCTCTTCTATTTCTCAACGAAGGCGGTGGCAAGTTTCGCCAAAAGCCTGATGCTTTTCAGTTTGCAAAGCCTCCGCAAGGAACCTTCACGGGGGCGGCCATCGCTGACTATGACCGCGATGGCTGGCTGGATATTTATTTCTGCCTTTACCTTTATTATCAGGGCACGGACCAGTACAAATATCCCTCTCCTTATTATGACGCGCAAAACGGCCCACCTAATTTCATGATGCGTAACAACCGCGATGGGACTTTCCGCGACGTTACCGCAGAGTCGGGTTTGGACCGAAACAACACGCGATACAGTTTTTGCTGTGGATGGAGCGATTACAACCAGGACGGCTGGCCCGACCTTTATGTCGTAAACGACTTCGGCCGGAAGAACCTCTACCGCAATAATGGCGATGGGACGTTCACCGACGTTGCGGCTCAGGTTGGCGTGGATGATGTCGGCGCAGGGATGAGTGTGTGCTGGTTTGATTACGACAATGACGGAGCACAGGACCTCTACGTGACGGACATGTGGTCGGCAGCGGGCCAGAGGGTTTCGACGCAGGAAGTCTTTCAAAAGGACGCATCTGAAGCAGTTCGAGCGCAGTATCGCAAACACGCCAGAGGCAATTCTTTACTCCAAAATAGCGCCAGTGGAAAGTTTCAAGATACAAGCGCCTCGGCCGGAGTTGAAATGGGTCGCTGGTCCTGGTCGAGCGACGCATGGGATTTTGATCACGATGGCTTTCCGGACCTATACATCACTAACGGCATGGTCTCTGGTCCCTCCCGCGCAGACTTGAACAGTTTCTTTTGGCGCCAGGTAGTTGCTCATTCACCTGGGGAAGCCAAGCCTAAGCACGATTACGAGCAGGGATGGAACGCCATCAACGAACTCATCCGCTCCGACGGCACGTGGAGTGGCTTCGAGCGCAATGTCTTTTACGCAAACAATCGGGACGGAACCTTTTCCGATGTCTCGGGCGTGGTGGGATTGGACTTTCTCGAGGACGGCAGGTCATTCGCGCTGGCGGATTTCGATCACGACGGACGCCTGGAAGTATTCTTGAAAAACCGTAACGCTCCGCAATTGCGTCTACTAGAAAATGTGATGAAGGAGTTGGAACCGTCCATCGTATTTCGACTTCGTGGTACTAAGAGTAATCGTGACGCGATCGGCGCAGTGATGACGCTGGAAGCCGAATCTGGGCGGCAGACTCGCATGCTTCAAGCCGGTTCGGGATTTCTTTCCCAGCACACTAAGGAAATATTCTTTGGCTTGGGAAAGGCGGGAGGCCCGGTCCGAGCGTCGATCCGCTGGCCGAGTGGGACGGTGCAGGAACTTCGCGATCTTCCAGTTAACCACCGAGTGTGGGTTGAAGAAGGGTCGGCGCCGTCTCGAATGGAACGCTTCAAGATAAGGGCATCAACAGCTTCTGAGGCCATGCCCGACCCAAGACCGATCTTAATAGCGACTAATCTTCAGCAAAGCAACGAGCCGCTTCCGGCGACAGTAGAAACCTGGCTAGTCGCGCCGGTGGCTGCGCCGAATTTCTCTCTTCCTGATGTCGCTGGACAGACGCGGACTCTTGTTGCACTCCGGGGGAAGGCGGTGCTTCTTAAATTCTGTGCCGCGGGGTCGGAGGGAGACTTAGAAGTCCTCAACCGCTTGCATACTCGCTTGTCGGCACGGGGCCTGCAGGTGCTTGCTATCAACGTCGATGATTCTGCGGATCCCAACAAATTGCGGACACTGGTACGCGAGCGCAATCTTTCATTTTCCATCCTTCACGGATCCGATGACGTGGCTGGCATTTACAACATTCTCTATCGCCACCTTTTCGATCGGCATCGGGACCTCTGCCTGCCAACAGCATTTTTGATCGACCAGAAGGGTGACGTTGTCAAGGTTTATCAAGGCCCGATTGATCCAGAGCACGTCGAACTAGACTTTCGACATATTCCGCGAACGGCTACGGAGCGACTGGCGAAAGGCCTACCGTTCTCCGGCGTATCGGAGACCCCCGAGTTTCGCCGGAATTACCTTTCCTACGGGTCGGATTTCTTTCAACATGAATACTTCGATCAGGCCGAAGCGTCATTCCGGCTTGCTCTGCGTGACGAACCTAGCGCTGAGGCGTGGTATGGGCTGGGAAGCGTCTACCTGAAACAACAAAAGAATGCTGAAGCCCGGAAGAGCTTTGAACGCGCGACCAAAAGTCCCGCCAGCTATCCCGAGACTCTGCCAAATGCCTGGAACAACCTGGGACTTCTTTTGACACGGGAGGGCCGAACTGCGGAAGCTATTCCGTATTTTCGAGAAGCGCTCCGATTGAATGCCGATCATTTGATTGCGCTGGAAAACCTGGGAAACGCGTATCGCCAGGAGAAGCAATGGGAAGAGGCGCGCAAAGTCCTGCAACGGGCGGTCGAGGTCGGCCCACAGGATCCGGAGGCGAACTACAGCCTGGGAATGGTGTTTGCTCAACTCGACGATAGTCAGCGGGCCTTTGAATACTTGCAAAGAGCGCTGAAGTTCCGTCCCGCGTATCCGGAGGCACTGAATAATCTCGGTGTACTTTACCTGCGTACGCGTCGGCGGGACGAAGCGGTTGCAAGTTTCGAAGAGTGCATTCGGGTTGCTGCTGGCTTTGATCAGTCTTATCTGAACCTGGCCCGGGTATACGCAATCGAGGGCAAGGCGGACAAAGCTCGGAGTGTCCTACTCGAGCTTCTTAAACAGCATCCTGATCATGCGGCGGCGCAGAAGGCGTTAGCGCAACTGCCGCAATAGAATTCCACAGGTCTGGGCAGCCGCCCGCTCAGTGAGCTTTTGGCGTGGGCGCCTTTAGCAAATCCACAAACATGTTGTAAAACTTCTCGGTATCCAGATCCACTTGTATTTCCACCGGCTGCACCTGGATCTTAGGCTTGTCGGATTCGACCCAGGTCAAAATGTTTCCATAGCCGGCGCCGCGATCTAAGTCGACATCCATGAAGCGGGTTTCTTTCTTGGTAATTACACTGGGATCGAGCCATGCCGCCGACGCCAATTCATCCCACAAATAATTGTATTCCCCGTAGAGTTTCGCATATTTGCCGATGTAGCGAGCCGCCAGCGAGTCGCCCGCCTTGACTCGGTTGATCAGCTCGGTAGTCAGGCGTGTCTTCACCGAGATGTCGACTGTTGTGCATGTGATTTTCTTCCAGGGTGCCCTCAAGGCAATGTGAGATGCCTCCGGATCGAACCAAATATTGAATTCGTGCCGCGGGCCATTGATGAACTCGGGATTGTCGGTTCGCGGGTTGAGGCTTGCGCCCATGAACACCAGCTCTTTGGCCAGGCGCGCAAATTCGGGATCGATGGAGATGGCGAGCGCCAGATTGGTCATCGGGCCACCCGCGTAAATTGTGATCTCGTTGGGATATTTTCGGACCATGCGCACCAGGAAGTGGGCAGCATCTTCATCGGCGGCTTTGGTAGTGGGTGCCCCTTCCGGCATTTCACCCAACTGGTCGGGCGGATGGTAGAACTTGGGTGTCCACGCTCCCAGCCAGGTCACGGACCCATACATCTGCTCCCACAATTCAGTTTCTTCCCTTCGGCGGACTAACGGATACTCTGCTCCGCGAAAAACCGCAATGTCGGTTCTTCCGATGAGTTCGAGCATTCGTAAGGTGTGCGCGACCTCTGCGTTCAACCACTGATCGCCGGTCACGACCGTGATGCCCAGAACATCCGTTTGCGGGGACTGGATTAACAGGAGCATGGATTGTTGGTCGGTGCCGGCGGGTCCGCCCGCGTCCTGATCGATGATGATCTTGCGCTTCTGTTGAGCCCAACACGTGAGACAGCTCGCCAGGAGTACGGCAGTCAACCAGATCCGGCTAAATTTCATGACTCACCTCAAAGTTCAAAATTACGAATCAACTACTGCTTTCCGGATAGACGGCCAATGAGCAAGTCGAAGAACCTTGCCGAATCCACATTGATGGCAACTTTTGCGTTAGGAACAAATTTGTCGCGCACGACTGGAGACGTCTTGGTGCTGGCTAGCGTAGGTGCTGACCCACGAATTTGCATGGTCAGAGCTGCCAGCTTCTCGCTTTCGGGCCGGCGCTGCAAGTCGCCGGACATCGGACTGTAACCTAAGGTTTCTCCCGCAGTGAGCTCGCCGGTGGTTTCCACGTCGACATAATAATCCTGAAATTTGAGAAGGGACGGCTCAAGAAAGCCCGCCACGGCAAGTGAATCGTGCATGTTCGGTCCCATCAGAAACCCCTGCTCGCGGTTGTGATTGATAGCATTGCGAGCGATCTTGGCCGCCGCCTGGCTGACGGGGTTCTGACCAGCTTCTAGGATTCGGACGTGTTCGTCAGTCAGTGAGGTCTTGCGCGTGACGTCCAGACCGACCATGGTGATAGGAATGGCCGATTGAAAGACTATGCGGGCCGCCTCCGGATCCACGTAAACATTGAACTCGGCAGCGGGCGTAATATTTCCTCCCGACAGCGAGCCACCCATCATGACCAGGCTTTTCACTATGCGTGGTAATTCGGAGTCCATATTTAACGCGGTGGCGATGTTCGTCAGCGGACCTATGGTGATCAGCGTTACCTCGCCGGGATACTTTCGAACTATTTGTGAAATGAATTTTGCAGCGGGCTCGGCGACAGGTTTGATCTTCGGCTCGGGAAAGACGGCTCCTCCCAGCCCGTTCTCGCCGTGTGCATAAGCAGCGGTTACCAGACGGCGCAGCAGAGGGGCCTTGGCGCCCACTGCAACCGGAATATCCGTTCGACCGGCGATCTCGACCATTCGCAAGGCATTGGGAAGCGACAGCTCCAGCGGAACATTTCCCGCTACCGGAGTGATGGCTTCAATCTTTAATTCTGGTGAGCGCATAGCAAGGAGGAGTGCCAGAGCGTCGTCTACGCCGGGATCAGTGTCAATGACTACGCGGAATGGGCCGCGACCTGCTATCTGGTTTTGTCCCGCTACCGGTGAGCTCGCGGCGAAAGCCTGGCTTACGAAACTGCCGGCAGCCAAAGCGGCCGACGAGGATGCCACAAACTGGCGTCGAGTTATGCGAGGTGATACTGAATCCATGTTTCTTCCTTAGGTGCTGCGCTCCGGCCTCTGCCGAATCTGTTGCGCTGCTGCAGTAGCCGGCAAAATGCCGACGCTACTCTACTTCGGGTGCGGCGGAGGCTGGGTCATTAATTTTATGTACAGATCGTATAGTTTTTTTGTGTCAACATCGAACTGGACAGTAGCCAGTCTTTCGTAGGGCGGAAGCTCGGCGCCCGCATCCCAGAAGAGCGTTTCGCCGTAGCTCGCTCCGTGGTCAACGTCAATATCTACATAAAGTTCTTTCTGTCCGGTGATGATGGAAGGATCGATCATGGCCGCTGCTGAGAGTTCATCCCACATAAAGCTTTCCGCGGCGTATGCGGTGAGGTAACGGGCCACAGGCGTATCGGCTTTGGCGATGGCAGCCTTGAGTTCGGGGTTCACGGTCGTTTTGACCGATATGTCGATGGGCGTGATTGTGATTTTTTTCCACGGCGAGCGCATCACGATCCGGACCGCCTCGGGATCAAACCACCAGTTAAATTCGCGGCGCCCGTCAATGCTGTTAATGCCACCCTGATTTGCGTACATACCGCTGCCCATCAGGACGAGTCCTTTCGCTAAGGCCGCAACTTCGGGATCGAGTCGCAGGGCGAGCGCGATGTTGGTTAATGGACCGCCGGCCCAGATGACTACTTCGCCCGGATACTTACGCACCATGCGAACGATGAAATTTGCGGCGGTCTCATTCAGCGGTTTAGTGTGAGGCGTTCCTTCAACCAGCGTGGGTACAACATCAGGCTCGTGATAGGGGGCACGAAACGCGGCGGGAGTATTGGGCGGGAGCTTGGAGAAATCACTCCAGCATCCTTTGTAGCGAATCTTGCCGTAAAGGCTCTCCCAGCGCTCGGTCTCCTCTTTAGAATTTAGTAGAGGAAATTCGGCGCCCGCCACCACGGGAACGTCGGTGCGGCCGGCGATTTCCACTAGCCGCAAGGTGCGCAGAGTTTCTTCCCTCACCCACTGATCCCCGCTCACCGTGGTGATCCCCAGCACGTCGAACTTGTCCGACTGCAAAAAAATCAGGATTGATTGCATGTCGGTGGTAGCTGGACCGCGAGCGTCCTGATCAACAATGACTTTGATTTTTTGTGCCTGCAGTCC
The DNA here is from genome assembly GCA_036505615.1 of Acidobacteriota bacterium. Lineage (GTDB taxonomy): Bacteria > Acidobacteriota > UBA6911 > JACQSX01 > JACQSX01 > DASXTB01. The sequence goes on along the minus strand of DASXTB010000475.1, from coordinate 8,444 downwards.
GCTCGCCGTTGCCAGCGCCAGAACAGCGATCAATAGAACCAACCAGCGTCGCGCCTTCATGGTGAAGTCCTCGTACGTTCTTAGGTTTTGCTTCTGATGATTTGTTGAGGTTCTCTGGTCTAGTGCCAGGCAAAAAGAACTGGCATTGTAATGCCTACTTTCCTGCCACGCCAACCTTTCTACACTTTGCTTTGCAACCGCAACAAAAGAAATCTAGTCAGTGGGCAGAGGGTATGGGCGCGCTCATCAAGATCATAAACATTCGATAGAAATTCTCGGTTTCCAAATCGACTTGTATCTCTACCGGCCGTGCTCCGAGTTTCGATTGATCTTTCTCAATCCAGGTCAGGGTGTCTCCGTATCCCGCGCCGCGGTCGAGGTTCACACTCATGTAGCGAGTTTCGCGCTTTGTAATCAGAGACGGGCGGATCCAGGCCGCCGCCGCCAGTTCGTCCCACATGTACTCGCCCCCCTGTCCAGTTTGATAGAAGCGCGCGATGTAGCGTGCTAGAGGTGTCCCGCTCGCCCGAATCTCACTAATCATTGCCGGTGTCAAGCGAGTCTTGACCGAAATATCCGTCGAGGTGCAGACCATCTTTGTCCAAGGCGCACGCAATACGATGCGCGCGGCTTCGGGATCAAACCAGAAATTGAACTCGTGACGGGGAGCATTTAGAAACTCAGGATCGTCGGTCTGCGGACTCAGGCTTCCGCCCATAAAGATTAGCTCCCGCGCTAACTTTGGGAACTCGGCGTCCATCGCAACTGCGAGGGCGAGGTTAGTCATCGGACCGCCCTCGTAGATGCTCACCTGGTGCGGGTATTGGCGGACTTTGTGGATCAAGAAATGGGCGGCGTCTTCGTCGAGGGGCTTGGTCACGGGGCGCCCTTCCGGGAGAGCTGGAATGACGAACGCCTCATGCCACCATCGCTCATCCCATGCGCCCCCGAAGGCCACTTTTCCATAACGCCGCTGCCACAGCTGAGTTTCTTCATGCCGGCGCACTAAGGGAAAAACCGCGCCGGGGACTACGGGAATGTCAGTGCGGCCAATGATCTCGAGCAGGCGCAGAGTATGAGCCACTTCCTCGTCGCGCCATTGGTTTCCGCTGACTACGGTTATCCCCAGAACCTCGACTTCAGGAGACTGAATCAGTAGGAGTAGGGTCTGCATATTGCTGCCGCCAGGGCCGGAACAGTCCTGGTTGATAATGACCTTGCGCCGCTGCTGGGCCCACCCGAGAGAGTTCGCCAGGAGCAAACAGGCGATTGCCAAGCAAAACCTGCTCTTTATCCTCATTGAGCTTGTAGATTGACAGAAGTATCCAGGCAGGCCCATTCATCCTTGGGTTAGGTTTTCTGCTCGAACGTAAAGACTCAATTTGTATGACGTGGGTTGAAGGAACTTGAGGCTAAGCAACCCAGCTGTCTGGTCTACTCAGCCTGTCCGAAATTGATCCATACCAGCGCCCTAAAACGCCATCCTAAAACGCAAGCTTAAGACCAAACTGAATCAAACGCGGGTTGTTCACCGTCCTCAGAATTTGCCCAAAGTCCGAAGAAGCCAGGTCTTGGCCAGGCTGATAGAACTGGGGATGGTTAAAGAGATTGAAGAACTCAGCCCGGAATTCCAGATCGGTATTTTCACGAATGCGGAAGTGCTTGATGGCTGAGAAATCGGTGTTCACAAAACCAGGGCCGTAAAGTGGGGTTCGATTCGCGTTTCCAAGTTCTCCGGCGGCGGGCGCTTGAAAACAATTGGTATCAAAAAATCTTGCGATAGTGTGATTGCTGAGCCGGCCGTTGCAAACCTGATCGGGTCGGTTGGTACTGCTGCCGAAGTTTACGCCGGAACCGTTGTTACTCGTGACCAGGAAAAGCGGGAATCCAGACGTGATCTTTTCGATCACATCGACTTCCCAGTTTCCCAGGAACGCGTTTACGGCCCCACTCCAATCATTGCCGAATTGCTTGCCTTTGCCGAAAGGCAACTCGTAGATCACGCTGCCAGTGAAATTATGGTTGAGCTGGATTTGAGAGAGTGCCCAATCCGCGTTTTTAGTTCCTGGCAGGGGAAAATACGTTGTTCCGGATGAGGTACCGAGGCCGTCGGGGAACCCGCTGTCGAAAGCTCGAGCGTAAGTATAGCCCAACAAGCCGTAGAGGCCGTGCAGAGCGCTCTTGGTCTCGGCCTTCACTTGCAGAGAATCGTATCGAGCCCTGCCAATATCATTGATATTAAAGATCGACTGGTATTGCGGATATGGCGTGTTGGTTATACCGCAACCAAATGTGTACCCGGGGACCTTCCCGCAAGCCGTCGGGGAGCTAACGTTTAAATTCATCTGGTCGACCAGGATGTGTGAGCTGCGCGATCCCGCATATCCGACGGTGAGCACAACGTTTCCGGGAATCTGGCGTTCAACGTTGAGGTTGTACTGCTGAACTCTTCCTAGTTTGAAATCAAGATTCTGTGAGGAGATGTTCCCACCAAAAGTTGCGGGATCGGTGGGCTGTGAAAGAAGGGGAAACCCGTTCGACATGGTGCGTCCGGTGCCAAAGGGGATCGCCATCCCGTTATTGGCGCAGGCAGACGGCTGCCCGGACGGCGCAAACGACGAGGGACAGAGATCGGGGAAAAAAGACGCGAACGCAGACTCGGCGAAAAAGGGCGGGTTTTCCCACAGTCCTTGTCCTCCCTGATTCCAGGAAGAATCATGGAAAATCGCATAGCCCGCACGAACTGCGGTCTTCTCGCTACCAAAAGGCTTCCAGGCCAGTCCGATTCGCGGCTCGAAAGCTGTCTTGTCCATCTCTACGCCGACTCTCGAGTCCGAGGTTTGTCCCGGAATAAGAAATCTGCCGGTCTTAAAGTCGAAGTTTGACTGACGATCTTGATCTTCCGTGATTGGTGTTACCAGGGCCCAAGCCAGCCCGAGATTCAGGGTTAAATTGCTTGTCACGCGCCAATCGTCCTGCACGTAGGGACGAAACAATTTCCAGCGCCTGCCGGTCGTGGCACCCTTGAACGTCTGATCGTGCAGGGCCAAATCTGGCAAACCCAGTAGGAAATTAGCCATGTTGTCGCCGCCTGGCCCTACGGATGCTTTCGTAAACCCGAGGTCCACCACGGAAGCGGTCCAAGCATTGCTAAAGACCCAGAACCCGTCCTGGAAAGCGTTGGTTCTTACGTTCATCTGGTTGGCGCGGACTTCGGCCCCTACCCGGATATTGTGCTTACCGCGAATCATGTCGAACGAGTCAGAGATGGAAAAAACGTTCGTTCCACCGGTAAAAGGGGCGAATCCGCGATCACCTAGAGACCAGAAACCGCCACCGACAATCGTCGAAGTCAATCCGCAACTGATGCCTCCCAGGTTTGCGCCAGGGATGCCCAGTTTTTGGGACTCGCAACTACCACTACCGAAAGACGCAATATTATTGAAAATCCGGTTGTAGCCCACGCTTAGTTGATTAATGCTGGTGGGAGTGAGAATGTGGGTTTCGGACAAAGCAATATTCCGGCCGTGGTTGGTTATGTTCTGGGTGCTGCCGAATGCGTTCTGTTCCGCGAATCCGGGCGAACCGCCGGGGATGAACGTCGTGGCTTGATCAAAGCTGAAGCGGCCGAACAAAGTATCCTTAGTCGAGAAATTGTGGTCGACGCGAACGTCAAAGGAGTTTTCGTCGAGTTTCCTCGATGGCGTGTTGACAAAATTTCCGACCAGCGTCCCGGGCACATTGGGCAAAGGATAAAGATTAATCATTTGCTGTGCGATAGGATTTATCAGGCCGGGCGGGATTATGTTGCAAGGTATGCCCGATGCTTGGGTTCCATCGGGAGCAACCGGAAGCGGATTGCCGGCGTTATCGCACTGGAAGGGATCGCGGAACGTTCCGGTGGAATGAGTGCTGTAAGGATTGTAGAGTTGCGGCCCGCCGGAGAAATCACCATTTCGCATGGCGACCGTGGGTACTTGCCCGGTAAAAGGTATCCCTTGACGTCGCCTGGTGCCCTGATAATCGAAGAAGAAGAAGGTCTTGTCTCTCTTGATGGGACCCCCTATGGAGCCTCCAAATTGGTTCAGGTTGAATTTTTCCTTCGAGGCGGCGAAAAAGCTTTGAGCGTCCAACACTGTGTTCCGAAAGAACTCAAACAGGGATCCGTGAAGGTTGTTCGATCCCGATTTTGTATTTAATAGTACCGTTGGTCCTGCCCTGGTGCCGTATTGGGCTGAGTAATTGTAGGTGAGTACTTTAAATTCCTGAATGGCATCGATCGAAGGCACAACAGCGATTCCGCCCGCAGTGAGTTCGTTATTATCGTTGCCATCGAGCAGCCAATCAGTGCTGCTGGCGCGCGATCCTCCCACCGAAAGCGAAAAAGAACCGCGAGTTGAAACTTCGCTGCTGGGACCACCGTTGAAGAAACTATCGGGATTGGTTTCCTGGGTCGTGCCGGGAGTCAATGTCGCCAACTGGACGAAGTTGCGGCCGTTCAGCGGTAGCTGGGCGACCTGCTGCGAGGTGATTACTTGTCCCAACGTCGGATCTGAGGTTCGCACCGCCACTTCCGTTGCGCTTACTTCGACGTTTTCTGTGACCGCGCCCGGCGCCAGCGTGAAATTTACTTCGCGGTGTTCATCCACCTGCAGCCGAATGTCTTTCTGTTCTGAAGGCCGAAAGCCTTGCGACTCGACGCGAATGGTGTATTCGGCAACCGAAAGCAAGGGGACGAGATAATGTCCGGTATCGTCGGTCTTCGCGTCGCGTGCAACACCCGTACTTTGGGAAGTGATCGTCACCTTCGCCCCCGTGACGACGGATCCAGTCTTGTCCGAAACGGTCCCAGACAAGCTCCCGGTCGCCTGACCGTAGAGGAGTGGGCAAATAGGAAATATGAGGAAACAGAAAATTGCGAGCAGCGTGCGTTTGGTCAGCATCAACATCCCCCTTGGCGAGCCGTCATGATGAGACTCGTCATGTCCTAGGAATCACCAGGCTACTGGTCACAACACCGCCATATTCGCGGACGTCGAAGAACACACTTCGAACAGAGCTTCAGACGGTCTGCGCTCAAATGATTCTTGACTGTTCTTTGTCGTGCGACGGCTGAACAGATTAGAAATTGCGAATTTAAAATTTATGTGCGGGCAGAACCATAGCCATTCAGCACCCCCTTTGTCAACCGCAACCGTCACGGGTCTTTGTGAAGCCAACGAGAGACTTGCAGGCTCCAGCCGTTCCGCCGCGCCATCGGCAGAGGTTGGAGTCAGGGCTAGGATGTGGCGCGCGCTGCCCAGTCTGCGTCGTAGCGCGCGCGATCATAAAATGATTTTTGAGTTCCGACTCCGGTGGTCGAGAGTCCGGCATAGAGATTGGCTCGACGGACGGCTTCGCGTTCCGGCAGGCCTTCTCCCAAGAACACGGCAAAGCTGCCGATGAATGCGTCGCCCGCGCCGGTGCTGTCTACGCTTTTCACGCTGAATGCCGCGATGTGCTCCATGCCTTCGCGACTAGCCAGCAACGAGCCGTTTGCTCCAAGTGTAATGATGACCCGCTTGACCCCAGCCGAGAGCAGTTTTTCTGCACATTTTTTTGCCTCATTAACGTTTCGTACCGGCATTCCCGTGATGATCTCGGCTTCACTTTCGTTGGGCACGAAATAGTCGAGACCAGCCAGAGCATTCATGTCGGCCAGCTGAGCGGGGGCAGGGTTGACGATGCAGCGAATGCCATTCTTGCGTGCAAAACTGACGCTGTAATAGACGGTTTCGAGTGGAATTTCGAACTGCAGGACGATGCAATCGACAGTTTTGAGCAGGTCGGCGGCGGCCTCCACGTCCGCGGGCTTAAGCAGATCGTTCGCGCCTTTGACCACCCAGATGCGATTCTGCCCGTTAGGCTCCACAAAAATTGGCGCCACTCCACTGGACACTCCTTGGATCTGCTTTACGTGGGTGGCATCGATTCCAAGTTTCTTGAAATTCTGAATGGTCGCAGGACCGAATAGATCGCTGCCCACCCTGGCGACCATAAAAACGTCCGCGCCGCAAAGTCGTGAAGCCACCGCCTGGTTGGCACCCTTGCCGCCAAAACCGAGGTCAAACTTCTGGCCGAAAATTGTTTCTCCCGCCTTTGGGAACTTCTCAGTAAAGGTAGTCAGGTCAATATTTGCGCTTCCGACCACGGCAATGCGGGGACGTTTCGCCATAGGGTTCACAGAGCTCTTTTCAAAATTTACCCTGTTTCGAATTCAAAGTTGAAGAAGCCGAGTCTAGTCAGCGCCGGCGTTTGTTGTCAACGGATTTGAGTATTCAAGGGGTTGTCGAATTACTCGCCGTAGGGTACCCAGATATTCTTCACCTGAGTGGCGTGTTGGAGAAACCATCGACCCTCGCCTTGCTTCATGTCGAACCAGTCAATGGCGCGGCCTTCGTTGGTAAAGACCTGCTTCAAATTTCCAGTTGAGAATGATTTCGCCGCAAATGCGCTGGTTAGGTCAGTGAAACACCAGATGGCATCGACATCATCATGCTCGGCAAGAACTTTGAGGAGTTGTGATGAATATCCGGTAACGATGTTGACCACGCCGCCAGGCAGATCGCTGGTATCGAAGAGCTGGTAAAGATCTCCGGTGATGAGCGGATACGTTTCGGAAGGAACCACGACCGCGGTATTGCCGGCAACGACAACGGGCAGGACAAGAGAGAGAAAGCCAAGCAACGGTACTTCATGCGGACAAATGATGCCCACAGCTCCAATCGGCTCGTTCATCGCGATCGCAATGTTGCGAAATGGGGGATTGTGCACGGCCCCATCGAATTTATCCGCCCACGCAGCGTAGGAAAAGATGCGCTCAATCCCAGAGTTTACTTCGGCGGATGCTTGTGCCTCTCCTACTGCAGCGGATAAGCGATGAGCAACTTCGTCCCGCCGCTGGGACAGGTTCTCTGCCATGTAGTAGAGAATTTGAGCGCGATTGTGCGCGGTGGTCTTGGCCCAGCCAGCGGCTTTGTGAGCAGCTTCGACCGTGTTCCGAATGTCTTTGCGATTGCCGAGCGGGACTTCACCGAGTATTTGTCCATTCCGGCCGCGGACTTCCATGCTGTAACCAGAATCCGGTCTCGCCTGCTTGCCCCCGATATATAGTTTCACGGTACGATCAATCTCAGCAGAAACGGGAGCGGGGTTTGCGGTTTGTCGGTCGCTGTCCGCATTTTCTCCTGGGCTAGGTTTCGCGGCGGGCAGGGAAGGGGCGCTTTTGAACCACGCCGGCTCGAGATATTCAAGCAGGCCTTCCCGCCCACCTTCGCGACCGTATCCGCTTTCACGATAGCCGCCAAAGCCACAGGAGGCGTCAAATAAGTTCGTGCAATTCACCCACACTACACCGGCTTTTATTTGTGCCGAAACGTGGAGGGCAATATTGATGCTTTCGCTCCACACGCACGCGGCAAGACCGTACGCCGTGTTGTTGGCAAGCTCGACTGCTTCACTGGGAGTGCGGAAAGTCATGGCGGCCAACACCGGGCCGAAAATTTCCTGCTGGGCCACCATCGAAGAGGGATGAACGTTGCTCAGTAAGGTCGGAGGAAAATAGAGGCCTCGCGACGGCATTTCCGTTTGAGGCTGCCAGCAGGTGGCGCCTTCCGCGACCCCCTGATTCACCAGGCGCTGAATGCGCTCGAGTTGGACAGGAGCAACGATGGCACCAATATCGATTCCTTTGTCGAGCGGTGGACCGACGCGGAGGGTTATCATGCGTTCGCGTATCTTCGCGATCAATGGCTCAGCAATACTTTCCTGCATGAGAAGCCGTGAGCCGGCGCAACAAACCTGTCCCTGATTGAGCCAGATTCCATCCACCAGCCCTTCTACGGCGCTGTCGAGATCGGCATCTTCAAAAACAATGAAAGGTGACTTGCCGCCGAGCTCCAGAGACAACCGCTTGTGACTTTGCGCAGTCGCACTACGGATGGCGCGACCTACTTCCGTCGAGCCCGTGAACGCGATCTTATCTACATCAGGATGTTTTACCAGCGCCTCGCCGGTGGAACCATCACCGGTCACAATGTTAACCACGCCGGCGGGTAGTCCGACTTCTTGGCAGATTTCCGCGAATGCCAGCGCAGTCAGCGGAGTGAACTCGGCTGGCTTCAGCACAACCGTGTTTCCCGTCGCCAAAGCTGGGGCAATCTTCCAGGCGAGCATGAGCAGCGGGAAGTTCCACGGGATGATTTGTCCTACGACTCCGCAGGCTGTGTAGTCCGGAAACTCCTGCGGCAGAAGTTGCGCCCAACCGGCATGATAGTAAAAATGCCTGGCCACCAGCGGGATATCGATGTCCCGGCTCTCGCGAATCGGCTTTCCGTTGTCCATGGTTTCGAGCACGGCCAGGCGCCGGGAGTGCTTCTGTACCTGCCTTGCTAAGGCGTACATAT
>DASXTB010000474.1:0-22386 GCA_036505615.1 Acidobacteriota bacterium | reverse complement strand
TCTCACGACTCAATTGGCCGTTGACGTGGTCGTGAACGTGAACGTGGTCGGCTGTTCAGAGATAGAGGGACAGACCCCTAATCTCGGGAGGTGGGATGATATTAATCTGAACAGACACCGAAATTAGGGGTCTGTCCCTTTATCTCCCCCCGGGTTGTGTCCGCCGTGTCCTTGGTGGTGATACGCTTTTTTTCGAACCACAAAGGACCTAGCGCGGCGGAGCCGCAACTAAAGCGTCATTCGTCATCAGTCATCGGTCATTAGTAAAAACCGCCGCCTAAAATCTTTGCCGCTGACAAAGAATTTAGGGTTAGTAGTACACCGGACACAACGAGTGCTCTCTTGGCTTTCCGGCTCCTGAGCCGATCAGTACTTGTGCACGGCCGTGAAATCGTTGACCGAAACCACCTGGCCATTCGCTCCGACAGTGGTGACTTTTCCGGTAACCGGCTGGCTGGCATCACTAGGCGTCGCGTGAGTTGATTCTTGCCCCGCGCTGGTGCCGTTAAAAACCACCATACCGATGGTGCCATCCGTGAAAGTAATCCGGTAAGTGAACTGGAAATTTGTTCCAAACCAGCTCCCCCGCACTCCAAAAAATTGACCGGTCGCGTCGGTGTCTCTGCGGCCGATGCCTACCAGATCAAACCCAATGAAATCGAACATCCAGAAACCGGTCTCCACGGTAGCGCCCGAAGAGTTCTTCACCGTGTACTGAAAAACAAAGCCGAGCGGCCGCATGGGAATACCGGTAAGCTGGGGAGCGTCGGATCGCAAAGTCAGATAAGGAATCTGGCGGCCATTGGACGTCTCGATAACCAGAGTCCCCTGCTGCCTGCCAAACGTGGGGAATATCTCCGATATAAACTGGGCAAAGTGCTGGTTGTTTTGCAGCGTCACGATGGACTCGTTGATGAAAGTCGCGCCTTGATACAAATCCATGGTGACGGTCACCGCCGAAGGGTCCGGGTTTACAAACGCGAGACCGGTATTGGAGCCAAGGTCCCGGCTATCGACCTGAATGACCGCGTGCCGGAAGCGCTGCGGGCTGGCGACACCCACCGAATCGGTCACGGTCCCACTGACTTTGGTTCGGAAAAGCAGATTGGCTGAGATCTTGCCTCCTGCCAATGCCGAGGTGATGCGTATCCAGCCGTTGCGGGGCGTCGTATCGGTCGTCGTCAAAATAGTGGTCAGTTCCTGAAAGGCAGCCAAAGAAAATGTCTTCGAGGATTGCGGAGACCCGCCGTCAAATCGAACCGGAAAGGCGGTGCCGTTGGCCGTGCCAGCGGAGGAACCTTGAAAGACGGTGATGGTGACATCATTGGTGGTACCCGTGGGCTGCCCCACTTCGTTAATGACCTGTACCACGGTCTCGTATTGGCCTCCCACCGTGATTTGAGGAAATGCCAAATCGGACTGCGCTTGCAGCGAAGCAAAGAACGGTAGAACGCACAGCAAAAAGACGAAAACACCAAGGTAGCGACGCACGGGAACCTCCTGCGGTTGTTTTTTCAAATCATGCATTAGATGATTAAATCAGTGTTTGGTTGCACTAGCAACATTTCTTCGAAAGTCGCAGGTCGTAAGACAAGTCGAAAATCGAAGGTCGAAAGTCGAAAGTCAAAAGAGTTGCCAAAAATAGCCACTTCGTCACTTAGTGCCATTGGGTTTTCGACTTTCGACCTTCAACTTTCGACCTGCGACTTGCTAAGTTACGGCCTCCGCCTGGACGGATCGCCAAAGATCTGGATTGTACCAGTTTTCGTGCAGGGAATCGCGTCGGCTGCGCGAACCGTCAGCGTCCAGGTGTAAGTCCCCGGTTTGGCATAAATGTGCGTCGTGCTCGATTGAGCCGCAATCGCCGTCCCGTCGCCAAAATTCCACTCAAAAGTTGGGCTGCCCGAACAGTTCGACGGCGTGGCCGTTGCGTTGAAGGCGACACTGTTGCCGGCCTTCTCACTGGCCGAAACCGCAGCCGTGCAATCCACAGTGCACAGCGGCCCGAGGACTGCCGGAACTTTAAGGACAAAGGCGTCAGTACTACCGCCGCCATGCAAAGCTTGTAGGGCTCCGGCCGTGGGGAAATTGGGCGAAGTGGTGTCCCCCGTAACATAGGCATTACCGGAAGAGTCGAGCGCAATCCCAACGCCGCGATCGCGGCCAATTCCGCCAAAATAGGTTGAATAGACGAGAACGGATCCGGAGGCGTTCAACTTTGACACGAATATTTCGCTACTGCCCAAAAAACCGGCATAAACGGAGGAAGGACTCTTCGGATCCACGGCCAATGAAGATGGAAAACTGTAATCGCTGGTCAATGCAGTCGTACTCCAGATGGCGCCGCCATTGGTGCTCTTGAAAATCCCGTTGAAAGTGCCTGCGTAAATCGTCGATGGAATTGTTGCATCGATCGCGAGAGACGAAGAGCTGGGATTGGGCAGGCCGCTGTTGATCGCATTGAAACCGCTGCCGCCGCTGGCTTTGAAAATTCCCTGTTCGGTAGCGACGTAGACATTGGGTGGAACCGCTGGATCGACCGCCACGATATTCACCTGGGTCTGGGTAAGATTCGTCGCTGCCCAGGTGCTGCCCGCATCCATGCTTCTGAAGACACCGGCAGTGGTTCCGGCATAAAGAGTCGTCGCCGTGGTCCTGGCTGCCGCCAGGGAGCCGACGGTGAGATTGGTCAGGCCGGTGTTCACTGCGTTCCAACTGTTTCCCCCGTTCGAACTCTTGAAGACTCCGCCGCCGGCAGTCCCCGCATAAATCGTCGCCGCATTAGTTGGGTCGATGGCAATCGCAAGTATCGTCAGATTGGTCAGGCCGGAATTCACCGATGCCCAAGAATTGCCGGCATCGGTGCTCTTGTAAACTCCACCTCCTTTGGTTCCGGCGTAAAGGGTGAATGTCGCTGTAGGGTCAATAACCAGCGAATAGATATTGGTGTTCGTCAGTCCGTTGTTCGCAGTCCGCCAGGTGGCGCCAGCATCGGTGCTTTTAAAGACCCCACCGAAAGTACCGGCGTATATGTTTGAGGTGACCGCCGGATCGACAACCAACGAATAAATGCTCGCGTCGGTGAGGCCCGCGCTGGAGGCATTCCATCCATTCCCTCCGTCCCTGGACTTAAAGACACCGCCCCCCTTTATCGGCTGAAGCGGATTTTTCAGCGGGAAATTGGTTGAGTCGGTGTAGCCGGTCACATAAGCATTGCCGGAAGAATCGACAGCGATGCCCAATCCGAAGTCGCCGCTGCCTCCGCCCAGATAGGTTGAATAAAGCAGTCTGGATCCGGCCGGATCTAGTTTCGTTACAAAAGCATCGAAGTCGCCCAAGTTGGAAGACTGCATGGCATTTGCGGTTGGAAAGCCACTCGATTCTGTGTAACCAGTGACATAAGCGCTTCCTGCTGAATCAACGGCAACGGCGGTTCCCAGATCGTTTTTAATGCCGCCAAGGTAGGTCGAATAAAGGAGAACCGAGCCCGAAGACCGGATCTTTGCCACGAAGGCGTCTGCTCCACCGCGGTTCGCAGATTGGAACGCCGCCATTGTCGGAAAATTTGTGGAATCGGTCGAACCGGCTACGTACGCATTGCCAGCCGAGTCGGCCGCAATGCCGAGCCCTATGTCAGTGCCGCTCCCCCCAAGATACGTCGAAAACGCCAACGCCGAGCCGGCCGGGTTGAACTTGGCGACAAAAGCGTCCACTCCACCTCCGCTCCCTGTTTGCACTCCATTCGTTGTAGGAAAATCAGACGACTCCGTATAGCCGGTGACATAGCAATTCCCGGTCGCGTCAACGGCAACCCCATTGGCGTAATCCCGGCGGCTGCCTCCCAGGTAGGTCGAGTAGGTCAGCGCCGATCCACCAGGGCTGAGTTTCGCAACAAAGGCATCAGTCTTACTGGCAATCGTGCTGACATACAGTTTGGATGGATTGGTCGGGTCAATCACCAGAGCGGCCACGTCAATTGTGTCCAAGCCGGTGTTCATGGCGCTCCAACTGCTTCCTCCATCCGTACTCTTGAAGACACCGTTTTCTGTGCCGGCGTAGACCGTGAATGGGTCTTTCGGGTCGACAACCAATGAGAAGACAAACACCGCCGCCAAACCGGTGTTGACGGCACTCCAGTTGTTTCCAGCGTTGGTGCTTTTGAATACGCCATTTCCTAGCGTCCCGGCATAAACAACGGATGTGTTGGATGGAGTTATTGCCAGGGAGCTGGCGATTACGTTGTCGGGCAGGCCTGCGTTAGCCGCCGTCCACGTGTCGCCCCGGTTGTTACTCTTGAAGACTCCAGCCGCCGTCGCCGCATAAAGTGTGGATGGGGGCGGGTTGCGGACCGGCTCGCTGACCTGGATGGCCAGGGCGAAAACAAAACCGCTAGAGAGACCTGCGCTGGCAGGAACCCAGCTAAAGCCATCATCGGAAGTTCGGAAAACGCCCGCACCGAAGGTCCCAGCATAGAGGTATGGTGTACTTGAGGTATCAATAGCGAGAGACACAGCCTGCACGTTTGGGCCGAGACTGCCGACGCTCCAATTCTCTCCGCCAGTAGTGGACCTGTACACGACGCCGCCAAAAGTACCGGCGTAAACTTTAGAGGAATTGGACGGATCCACGATGATGGAATAGATAGAGGCTCGCGTGACGCCCGTGTTGACAGCATTCCATGTACCGCCTGAGCCAGTCGACTTGAAAATCCCCTTGCTCAGCGTGCCGGCAAAGAGCGTAGAAGGGTTGTTCGGGTCAATGGCAAGCGAATAGATAATATTGTCGGTCAGTCCGAAGCTTATGGAACTCCAGTTACTGCCGGCGTTTGTGCTTCTGTAAACACCGCCTCCGGATCCGGGAGTTGACTGGAAAGGGGCAGCCTTGGGAAAGTCAGAGGAACTGGTCTGTCCCACGACATAGGCGCTGCCTGTCGAGTCAACGGCGATGCCGAAACCCGCGTCATCGTCTGCGCCCCCCAGGTAGGTCGAGTAAATTACAGCCGAGCCTGCGGGATTTAGCTTGGTAACAAAAACATCGAGACCTCCCTTGTTCAACGTCTGGACAGAACTAGCGGCGGGATAGTTGAGAGATTTGGTCGAGCCTGTCACATAGGCGTTTCCTGCCGCATCCACAGAAATCGCATTGGCAAAATCTGCGCCGCTGCCGCCAAGGTAGGTTGAAAAAAGCGGGCCTGTCGCGGCCGCAAAATTGCCTGCATAGCTCAGTACGGGATCAATCAGCAAGTATTTGCTTCGGTCGTAATCCTCAACTTGAAATCCGACTTGATTGCCTTCCCGGATGACCAAGCGGCCGGAAATCTCCATGCGGGAACCTTCAAGGTCCTGATAGATCCGGGGCTTGAGCACGCGGAGCTGCCCGCCTCCAGTCTGCATGGCCAGGTTGCCCGCAGCATCTACTTCGAGTTCGGTGGCGCCCTCGAAACTGACGCCGATGCCCGATGGATCAGCCCCGGGCGAAACGACAAAGTCGTACTCCAGTTGGTGTTGCCGGCCGTAGTAAATCAAATCAATGCCGGGATAGACCCCGTGATATTTGACCTTGGAGTAGGTCGGGATGTCGGTGTGCCACCTTCGAGAATCATTGCCAATAAAATAGTTCACCTTTCCTGGGAGTTGTTCGATCCCATCACTGCGGCATGAGGGATGTGCTCCCACCAAACGCATGCGCACAGTGACCGGTGTTGAATGCCCTAGCTCCAGGTCTTGAACTCTGGCCGCGGAATCTACCCCCTTCGCCAAGAATCCGGGAAAACCAGGTAAAACCTGCCGCGAATGCGATCGGACGTCTGACAAGGCAGTGGGAGCCAGATGCAGCTCGACTTCCGTTTCCTTCAAAAAGAGCGTGTAGCCGCTGCCATGCGAGATAAAATTCACCGTAGGATCGGCTTGGCCGATATTCACTTCGAAGCTTAGGGGCAAGTTACAGTAAGCCTCGCGCGCCCTTTCCACTGCTGCCTTGTCTGGTTCGGTTTGTGTTGCTGAGCTGGGATGCTTCTTGGAGTTCGGAATATGGCTTCGAGAAAAGCAGAAGTGAGGATCGCCAACCAAGCCGGCCACGATGGCCGTGCCAGCCAAGAGACGTCCCAACTTTCTGAAGCGTCGCCTGGGCGTCAACAGACCGAAAAGGGACAAGTGATCCTTGCGAGAGCACCGCTCTCCATAGCCGTAGCAGGTACCATGCACAACCGGAATGCACTCTTCTACCCCATTCTTGACTTCCGGAAAATTGCCCCAAGCGGATCTCATGGCAGGACCCTCCCAAGCAGTAAAACCCAACCCATCCTTGAGTGATTAGCCGCATTAAAACTGTTCTATAGCTTAATGTTTAGCATGGAGGGCAATCATTGCCAGGGGAGGAAAATGAAGTCGGCAGGTTAGCAGGTGAGCAGGTTGGCAGGTCGCACCTAAAGCGTTGGTAATCCGAAAGCGCTTACTTTACAATCGCTTCTTATGTACACGCTGTCAACCATGAATTGCTCAGTCAGAGTTACTCGTGCTGCGATTTTATCGCTGCCCGCGGGAAGGAGGGCTTCCTCGGAAGGAAGTGTGGTGACCGGCCAGCTCACTGAACCTCCACTACCGCTCAAAGAAACGAGAACTCCCGGCTTCCCCCTAGCACTCGAACCCAGTATGTGCAGTTTGGGCACCAGGCTGCACAGACTGATCGGCCGAAACATATGCTTCTCTATACTAGTTGCGTTCTGCTTTCTTTCATTGGGGATCGCGCAAAATAGAGCTCAGTCTGAGACGATTTTTCCCTTTTACGTTGAGATGGGAACGCCTATTTCTTTCGGCCTTTTTGACTCCTATCGTACCAGCTTCTCAATAGTAAACCCTAATTCCGAAAGCGCGGAAGTCACGTTTCATTTTTTCGACTCTGCAGGTAAAGAGATCTTTCCGACGACGAGTGGTAATGCACAGACTGTAACGGTCGGCGGCATGAGCTTGAAAGGATTTGCAGTCCAGTGGCCTGAAAACGTGATCGCCTGGCTGAGCGCAACGTCGTCACAGCCGGTCATAATACAGGAAGCGATCATTCACGGGAGAGAACTTCGCTCGCCAGGGGAGCCGACTGGAATAACTGTAAAGTCGGAAATAAGAAAATCTCCTTCACTTGGAACTCGACGGGAAATGATATCAGTAAACTATTTCTTTGGCAGCGGACTCACCTTTTTCCAGGACACTGGGATTAGTATCGTGTTTCCTGGCCGGGGGGTGACCACTCCGGCGCAAGGGACTCTGATTTTGCGAGATTTTCAGGGAGAGAAACTCGCCGAGAAAAGGCTCAGAATTAGCCCCAATGCCCAGCTGGCCCGTCGCCTCAGCGAGTTATTCCCCGAAATTGCGCAAAATGTCTCCTTTAGAGGACTTCTTGAGGTCGTGTTCGATCAGAACATATTTCTCACCGCAATCCAAGTAACTGCTATTTTGGGAGGCAACGAGACGATGGACGAGCCGCCGGGCGGAGCCGCCCCGGAGACACTCTAGAAAGCCCAGATTCCGTCTAAGCACAATCGCCCCTTGAGGGTGGCCTTCACAAAGCAAGACCTCCTGACTTGCCGACCCGCAACCTTTCGACTTCGACCTGCGACCTATGACTCGCTGACGTGCGACTTGCGACTCTAAGTCATGGCCTTCGCCGCGGAGGATTGGGGGATATTTGAATGGTACCGGTCTTGATGCACTGAACCCCATCGGTAACCTTTGCCGTCATCGTCCAGGTGTATGTGCCGGGATTTACATAGGCGTGCACGGGATTCTGCTGAGTCACGGGAAACGTGCCGTCCCCGAAACTCCACTCAAAATTGACCGTCCCGGTGCAGTTGGCCGGAGTCGCCGTGGCTGCAAACGAGACGGAAACACCGGCCTTTCCCGCACTCGGGCCTGTAGCAGTGCAGCTCAAGACACACACCGGACCGGTAAGAAGTGGAATCTTCAAAACAATTCCATCGGTGCTGCCTCCTCCATGTTGGGTCTGAAGCCCGCCTGTGACAGGAAGATTTACCGACGTGGTGTCACCCGCAACGTAGGCATTGCCTGCAGAATCGATAGCGATTCCAAGACCGCGATCGCGTCCCGTTCCGCCGACAAAAGTCGAATAGTCGAGAGCCAGCCCGCTCGCGTTCACCCTGGCTATGAATGCGTCTGTTCCTCCCCCAGTCACAGCCTGCAATGGGTTTTTCACGGGGAAATCACCCGAATCGGTGTAACCGGTGACGTAGGCGTTTCCAGCCGAATCGACTGCGATGCCAGTCCCAAAATCGCCCGCTGTTCCTCCAAGGTAGGTCGAATAGACAAGTCCCGATCCCCCGGCGTTGACTTGGGCCACGAATGCGTCAAAGTCTCCACGGCTTGAGGGCTGGAGAGAATTTACAACTGGGAACTTCGACGAACGGGTGTATCCGGTCACATAGGCGCTGCCTGTCTGATCAATCGCAATGGCCGTGGCTACATCGTCGTTTTCCCCGCCAAGGTAGGTGGAATAGAGCAGCAAACCACCGATGGATCGAATCTTGGCAACGAAAACGTCCTTGAATCCGGCGTTGGCTGACTGCAGTGGAGCGCTGGTGGTTGGAAAATTTGTCGAATCCGTAGAACCGGCAACATACGCGTTGCCGACTGAATCCAGCGCGATACCCAAAGCGACGTCATTCCCGTTGCCGCCAAGATAAGTGGAAAAGAGCAGGACGGCCCCCGCCGAGCTGAGTTTAGTGATAAAGACGTCGGATCCGCCGCCGCTCGCTTCTTGAAGCGCGCCGGTCACCGGAAAATCCTTTGAGTCGGTAAAGCCCGTTACATAAGCGTCGCCCGCCGAGTCGATTGCGACAGCAGTCGCGGCGTCTCTGCGCGTGCCACCAAGATAAGTCGAATAGACAAGCGCGTCACCCGACGCATTCAGTTTGGCAACAAAAGCGTCGAAGGGGCTGGATGTGGTGCTTACGTAAAGCCGCGAGGAATCGCTCGGATCGATGATCAGCGCCGTCACGTTTAACGTGTTCAGGCCGGTACTGGCAGAGCTCCAAGTAGAAGCGCCGTTGGTACTCTTGAAGACGCCATCCTGAGTACCCGCAAATACAGCGGACGAGTCTTTAGGATCGACGGCAAGCGCAGTAACAAACTGGTTGGTCAATCCACTGCTGGCGGCACTCCAACTGTTGCCGGCATTGACACTCTTGAAAACTCCGTTTCCCAGTGTTCCCGAATAGACTATCACTGCGTTGGAAGGATCAATGGCAAGCGCCGAGACCGCTGCTTGGGGAAGACCGACGCTGGCAGTTGACCAGCTCGATGCTTCGTCGATGCTTTTAAATAATCCGGCTCCCGTGCCGGCATAGAGCGTTGATGAATTGAATGGATCGATGGCGACGGCATAGACCAGTCCGCTGTTCAGGCCCCGATTGACCGCGGTCCAGGTCATCCCGGCGTCGGAACTTTTGAAGAGCCCCGCGCCCAAAGTTCCTGCGTAGACAACTCGGCCGTTCTTGGGATCCACAACCAGCGACACTATTCGTACATTCTGCCCCAGGCTGGACGAGGTCCAGGTGAAACCTCCGTTGACACTGCTAAAGACAATCCCATTCGAAGCTCCAGCATAGACGGCACTAGGACTGCCCGGATCAACAGCCAGCGAATAAATGGCTGATGTGGTGATACCGGTGTTGAATGCACTCCAACCTCCGCCGCTGTTAGTTGTCTTGAGCACTCCTCTGTGGAGTGTGGCCGCATACAGTGTTGCCGTGTTGCCCGGATCGATTGCCAGAGAATTGATGTTGTCGTTGAACAGTCCGGCACTGGCATCGATCCAGGTCGCCCCGGCGTCGCCACTTTTGGCAACCCCGCCACTGGATGACGGCGCCGGCTGAAATGAGTTCACTGTGGGGAAATCTACAGAACTGGTTTGACCGACAATATAAGCGCTGCCCGCCGGATCGACAGCAATGCCAAATCCGGTATCGTCATCGCTGCCTCCGATATAAGTGGAATAGATAATTGCGGAAGCCGACGGGTTAAGTTTTGTGACAAAAACATCCCAGCCTCCCTTGTTGACTTTCTGGGCGCCACCCAGAATAGGAAAATTGACCGAGCGGGTTTGGCCCGTGACATAGGCGTTACCCGCCGTGTCGACCGCAATGGCTAGCGCCTGGTCGTCTCCAGCTCCGCCAAGATAGGTGGCAAAGACCGAACCCTGCGCGGCAGCCGCCGGAAAGTCATATTGGAGTGTGGCAATTATCGATAGCGGCTGCGTCCTGTCATGCTCTCCGATCGCGAATCCAACTTGATTACCTCCTCTAAGAACATAATGCCCCGCGATCTTCTTACTGTTGGCTCCTGCTCCCTGATGGATGAGAGGCCTCAGTTGCCGAATGGGCCCTGATAGAGTGCTAACGATCAAGTCGCCCCCATGATCCAGTTCCAGCTTCGAGCTTCCTTCAAATGACGCAGCGATAGCGCCTTGATTGCCTTGCGGGGAGATCTTGAACTCGTAGCTTAACTGGTGCGGCTCGCTGCGATAAATCACATCAATGCCCGGATACACGCCCCGGTATTGGACTGTCGCATACGTGGGAATTCCGGTTCGCCACTGTGTTGGGTTTCTGCCGATTAGGTAATTGACCTTGCCCTCCAGTTGATCGCCGGCCTCAATTTCCGGGGAAGCGACAACGCCTGTCAAATGGATTCGAAGCGGCAGCCTGGAGCTTTCAGCCGGTCCGCCGCCGATTTTGTTCGGGGAATTCCACTTGGGCGGTGACGGCACGCAGTTCGGGCATTGCTTCTCCAATTGCACCACCAAATCAGTCTCAGTTAGAAACAACGTGCTGCCGGAGGTGCGCGACAGAAATTTCACATCCGATGGGGCTTGCCCTTGGTTGGCTTCAAGTCCAGGCAGCAGACTGCTGTAAGCTGTTCGTAGCCGGGTCTCGGCCGATCGATCCGGAGATTTCAGTTTGACGAAAACGCCTGTTCTTGTTTGCGGCGGGTGCGCCACGGAATCGCTGGGGACGCACGGTTGTTCAACAGCCAGTGCAAAGCTGGCGACTATCACGCATCTAATCCATTGACTCATATAGCGCCTAAATACCGGCCTGCGACCCTGTGGCATGCGATTGCAGATCTTCTACAGCCGTGATACCGGCCAGTGTCTGATCGCAGAGAAAATCCGTCACTGCCTTCAGGCTGCCCGTTTTTTCAAACACCGCCAACTGACGATCCGCGCCCGTTCCGCCCTCGAGCACTTCGAGAATGACTTCACGCTCCTTCTGAGACCCGAGTTCTTCCATCTCTTCGGATACAAACTCAAGCAACTCGAGCATCAGGTCGCGCGCCGGCACTTCTTTTTGCTTGCCGAAGTCGATCAATTTCCCATCCAGCCCATAGCGTATGGCGCGCCATTTGTTCTCGTTGATAAGCGCGCCCCGGTAGAGTCGAAATCCGAGATTGGAGTCGATCAACTTGTCCAGTTTGGCGACGATTGCTTGCGCCAGCGCAGCCAGGGCCACCGTCTCCTGAGGCCGGGTCGGGATGTCGCACACCCGAAACTCCAGCGTCTCAAAATAGGGATGTGGACGCAGATCCCACCAGATCTTTTTTCCGTCGTCAACGCAGTGGGTCTTGACCAGCAGATCGAGGTAACTGGTGTACTCGTTCCAGGAGTTGAAATAATCGGGGATGCCCGTGCGGGGAAATTTACCAAAGACTTTTGAGCGATAACTTTTCAACCCGGTATTAATACCGCACCAGAAGGGGGAATTCACCGAAAGGGCCAACAGGTGCGGGAGGAAATAACGCGCAGCGTTCATTATGTGAACGGCACGCTCGCGGTCCGGCAAACCCACATGGATATGTAAGCCAAACACCAGCAAACTGCGCGCCAGAACCTGCACCTCCTGCACCAGGTTGATATAGCGCTCGTGCTCAGTGATCGTCTGCTCGAGCCAGTGGGAAAAGGGGTGCGTGCTTGCCGCCATGATCTTCAAGCCCTTCTCTTCGGCCAGGCGCGCGACGCCGGCGCGCAATCGAAACACCTCCGCGCGCGCCTGCTCGATGTTCTCGCAGACTTTGGTTCCTACCTCGATCATCGACTGATGTAGCTCCGGCTTAATGCTGTCTCCGAGCAGCTCGCGCCCGCGGTCGAGCATTTCCTTAATGGACGAACGCAATTCCCCGGTGGCGGGATCAACAATCTGAAATTCTTCTTCGATGCCCAAGGTATAACGCTTCATACAAGTAGCAGGTTGGCAGTAGCAGGTTATCAGCATTGCACGGGCGGTCGCAAGCCTAGCAGTGCGGGTTGCGGATTTCGATTGCGGATTTCCGATTGCGGATTACCGATTGCGGAGTGCGGATTTCGGATTGCGGATTACCGATTTCGGATTGTAGATTTCGGATTGCGGATTTAAGGCCTTCAGCGATCAGCCATCCGCCATAGAGCCAAAATGGTCTGAAGGGCTGAAGCCAGCCGATTGCTAAGAGTGAGGGAATCCACAATCCACAATCCGCAATCCGAAATCTACAATCCGCAATCGGTAATCCGCAATCCGCAATCCGTAATCCGCAATCGGAAATCCGCAATCGGAAATCCGCAATTGCATCAGTCTTCCAGAATAAACAGCGGCACCTGTCCTCCACCGCTGGTTACGTTGCAGAGGGAAGTTTCAGACAACCGGGTTAACGCCCCCTCAATTGCGCCTTCGAAGACAAAGGGATCCATATCCACCAGAACTTCCTGCAACTGAAAATCCTGATCCCAGCGGGGAAATTTCTGCTTGCACACGCGAACCTTTTCCTGGGCTACGTAAGTATCGTCGCCACCGTGTGAAGAACTCGCCGCCAGGGCCGAGTGCACCGCATCTTCCCATTCAGTGTGGGTCCTCTCCCATCCGACAATGACCCCCTTGCCGCCGTAATCGTCGTTCGGTTTTATCACCATTCGATCGCGATTCCGAAGCAAGAAGGGGATCAGGTCGATGGTCTCTCCGTTAAGGTCGGTTCGCGTCTCTTCCAGCTTTCGTGTCCATGGGATGTGCCGGGCAATGGCAACTCGCTGGTCGGCTGAGAAAATCCGCTGCATCTTGGGGTCTGTGAGAAAGGCGAACAGCATTTTTTTGTGAGCCAGTTTACTGCGGAAGGAATTGACTACGCAGGCCACACCGTCTTTGTAGGCGCGCGCCAGCGGATGGGATGTATCGAATCGCGCCAAAAACTCGTGCACCAGCAAACGACGATAGACCAGGTCCACCCGCTTGCCCGCGGCCCAGAGCGCGCTATCGCGATATTCTAGAGAGTCCGGATCGGCCAGCACTGCGGAGTACCCGCGCCGCTGAAAGTCACTGAGGAACAATTCCTGCTCTGCGCGCGTAGGAACGTTCTCCCAGTCAATTATGGCAACGCTGGGCGATTGCCCCCCACCCCACCTGCGGTACGTGTTCAGCAAAGTATCCACAAGGCGCTTGCGCGGCCTGGGTATGAAAAAAGGATATCGTGCCGCGAACCGCCGCGCAATCTCAAGTTCTGAAAACAAATCCGCCAGCCCCTCCGCGTACGCAATCCCGGCGGGGGACTCAGCGTTGTATTCCACAAACTGCACCGATCCTGGCTGGCTGAACGAATCAAAACGCGTCGTAACATGAATATCTGGAAAGCCCGGGTCGACACGCGCCAATTCCTGTTCAGCCTCGGTGAGGCCCATCCGCCCCATCTGCGCCGGTTCTTCCAGTAACAGGTCGCGCACTCGATCGACCGCTTGCGTCAGCAGTGATACCACGCTGATCAGATCCCGGTACAGGGAGCGCGGCACAAAGTGCGGCCGAAAATAAGGACACAGCAGCCGATCTCCAAAGCAAAGCTGCTTTTCTCTCATGCGGGCGGCAAGCCGCTGGCGCACCTCGGCGGACGACAGCGCCGGATCGGCGATGAGCTGGTGGTAGTATTCGATCGCCTGTTCGATCATTGGCAAAACTTGTACAGCCTCGTCTAACTATTAACCTGTTTGTTGCCTTTTGATTCTACGCTCCATCTGCAGAACTGCGCGTTGATTCGTAGTGTCCTATGCTAGTCTATTTATGAACGTATGTGCCGGTTTCTAGCATATCGAGGCGTGCCAGTGGCCGCTGATGGCCTGCTTGTCCGATCGCGTTACTCGCTGCGGGTGCAAAGCCGTGCGTCCCGCTTCAAGATAACCGGGCCCTTCAACGAAGACGGCTACGGCGTTGGCTGGTTTAACGATGACCCGGCGCCCCGTACGTTTGTGGGCACGGAGCCCGCGTGGGACAGCACAGAGTTGCAGCGTGTCACGCCGGCCATTCGTTCCGGGTGCTGGTTTGGACACGTACGAGCCGCTTCTCCGGGAATGGAGGCCAGTTGTGAAAACGCTCATCCCTTCTCCCGACGCGGCATCCTCTGGATGCACAATGGCCTGGTCGCGGACTTTTGGAGGATGCGCGAGCGGATGCTGCAGTACATGGATGAAACCGAGCGAGAAGCAATCCGCGGCAATACGGATTCCGAGGTTTGCTTTGCTCTGTTTCTTTCTCTGCTTCCGCGTTACGACGGCAACCCGGTACGTACGATGCGCAAGCTATTCGATTTAATTCCCCAGTGGCAGCACGATCTGGCGGTCGGCGGGCCTTCCTACTTAAATTTCGCTGCAACCAACGGAAACTGGATGGTCTTATCGCGCTACGTCACGGACCGCGATATCCCGTCGGTCTCTCTATTTATCGCCGAGGATGTCTACTATGACGAAACCGGCGCGAGCATTCATCTCATGAACGATGGAGATGGTGGAAGTTGCGTCATCGTTGCCTCCGAACCGTTGACTGAAGATACCTGCTGGAAGGAAATCCCGCCCCAAACGTTGCTCAGCATTGAGCCATCGCTGGAAATAGAACGGATTGCGCTTTAGCCATCAGCTCTCAGCTCTCAGGCGTCAGCTCTCAGCCGTCAGCTCTCAGCCATCAGTCTGAATGAGTCTAAGCTCCTTTGAGTTGTCATCAAAATGGCTGGCAAGCTGACTGAGAGCTGATGGCTGAGAGCTGCGGGCTGAGAGCCGAGAGCTGAGCTGAGAGCGGCCTTCTGACAGCTCAGAGCTGAGAGCTGAGAGCTGAGAGCTGATGGCTGAGAGCTGAGCTGAGAGCTGCCTAAAGAAACAGGCTTCCTACTCTTGTCAATTCAGGCCAGCGCGGTTGCATGTCGGCAAAGGTGCCGCGCAGAGTGCGCTCTATCGCCAGGCGCGCCATTTGGTCGACCATGAGCTCGAAATAAAAATCGGTTATTGAATAACGATCCATGTCCGGAGCGGGATTCATAAAGTCAATGGCGTAGGGAATCCCGTCTTGGACGGCAAACTCCACAGTATTCATGTCATAACCGAGCGCCCGGTTCAAGGTCTGGGCATCGCGCATAATTCGCTCGCCCAACTCCGCAGACAGATGGTCGTGCTCAACTAGATAGCAGCGATTGTGAGGGTCGTATTTTACTGGAGTTATATTTTCCTTGCCGATGCAGAAACAGCGCACGTAATGATCAAAGTGGATAAACTGCTGCAGGGTCATACAAAGTTCTCCTGTTTGATCATAGGCACGCAGCAGCTCTTCTTTAGAATCCACTTTGTAGACATTCTTCCAACCGCCACCCTCAAAGGGCTTCAAGATTGCCGGCAAGCGGATATAGTCAACGATGGCATCCCAGTCGATAGGGTAAACGAGATTACGGAGCGACTCCGGCCAGACGTCGGGAGGATAGGATTTGCTGGGCAATAAGATGGTGCGCGGGACCGCGACACCTAGTCTGGTAGCGAGTGAATAATTGAAAAATTTGTCATCCGCCGACCACCAGAACGGATTATTGATGATATAGGTGCCCGAGAGCACCGCATTCTTCAGATATCCACGATAGTACTTCACTTCATGCGACATGCGGTCGACAATACAGCCATACGGGCAAGGTTCAGCCATGCCCGTTCCGCCCAGTTTTACGAATTCCGCGGTCACCCCTTCGGTGTTTAACTGGTTTACGCGGTTAATAAAAGCCTGGGGAAAAGTTCCCTCACGTCCTACGATCAATCCGATTTTTTTGCTCTTCATTCTATTCGCAGATTAGCGTTAGCAGGGTATCAGATGTAGTGACGCATTGGAAAGACAGGAGGCAGACGGCAGGAGGCAGGAGGCAGGAAGCAGACGGCAGGAGGCAGGAGGCAGGAGGCAGGAAGCAGGAGGCAGGTAGCAGGCGGCAGATGGCAGGAATAGTGTCATTTGTCATTCATCATTCGTTGTCGTTCGTCGCTTGTCATTACCATGAGGTTCTCTTCGGACATTTGGTCTTGCGATAGCCGAATTCTAATGCCAATGACGAATGCCGAATGACTGACGGGATGCTGAAATACTCACCGCGAAGGCGCGAAGAACGCGAAGGCTGTGTGTTGACCCGGACCCTAAACGTTGGCGTATCCATCGCGCAGTCATCCATCTCAAAAATACTTCAAAGCCATCTGCTTCCAGACCGGCCAGTCATGGACGGCGTTTCTCCAGATGTCCAGGGTATGGGGTATTCCCTTATCATTTAGAATCCGTGAAAGAGCCATGGTACTGGGATAACAGACATCGTTTTCATCCCCCGCCAGCAGCACAATCTCCATGCGGCGCAGTGGGTCGAGATAGCGCCTATCTTGCAGGTTTGGGAGAAAATCTAACGGGCTGTTGAAATAAATAGCATTGTCGTAATACCCGTCGGTAAGGAACTTAAGCTCATACTTGCCGCTCATCGCCAGTGCGCGATGAAAGAACTCAGGATGTTTGCAGGCAAAGTTCATCGAATGATACGCGCCGAAGCTGCAACCGGAGACGGTGAGAGAACCGGCATTCCGGCTGCGAATGAAGGGGATGAATTCCTCCAGGATATAGCGCTCGTACTGGCCGTGACGCCCCGCTCGCGTGGAAAACGAAACGCTCTTGTTGTACCAGCTTTCGGCATCGATGCTGTCGACACAAAAGAGCTGAATGCGGCCGCTGTCCAACCGCGACGACAGCGTGTAGACCATAGAAAAATCCTCGTACTGATAAAAACGACCCATCGACGTCGGAAAAATCAGGCAGGGAGAACCCCCACTGCCGAAAATCAGGTACTCCATGATCCTGTTCAACGCTGGGCTGAATGATTTTCCATATTCTCGAATCATGCGGTATAGCTTACAAGTAAAGGCGCAGGCGACAAGTTGAAACTCGAAAGCCCGTCCAGGGCTCCGGTCCCTGTGTTCCCGGTGTCTCTCTTTCACAATTTTGAGACACTCTCCAAGCTTCGCCATGGGTTCATTTGGAAGCGAGGAGAGACGGACGCGAAGCGGCGCTAGGTCCGCTTCGCGGACAGAGAGACGCCCCGTGGGGCGTCTCTTGCACGATGGAAGATTGAGCGGGAGACGGCCCTCAGGCCGTCTCTCCACTCCCAAAATGGTCGACCTTCGATCTTATTCTGCGGATTGAAGCGAAATTCTGGAATCGTTTTGCAACAGCCACTGGGCGGAATAGTAAATGTCTATGGCATCCTTCCGTTCCAGCTTCCAGGGAATGCCACCGTTCATTTCTTCCATGAATCGCTCCAGCAGGACATCCTGCCATTTTCGGTAGGAGCGCACATCGCCGTGACTGTTGTAAATGGCGAACAAAAACTTTCCCTGACGGGTTGCGAGTATCCCTGCCAAGACGCTTACTCCGTCATCCCACGAATTCTGAGTGCCCGTCTTGGCTACGACACAACCGCGGTAAGCAGGCTTGATGAACCGGTCGGAAAGGGTGCCGGAGTCCAGGCCGGCGGCGGGAAGGACGTCAAGGAAGGTCATCCGGTGTTGGAGCAAGAGCTGATGCAGACAACGCATCAGTTTGACGGTGGCCCGGGGTGTAAGACCGTTGGCGTCCAGGCCGGAATTACTGGTCAAGTACATGTCACCGGGTGAAATTCCCACTTGCTCCTGCAGGAACCGCTCTGTCGCTCGGGCCCCTCCCAGGGCTGCACCCAGGCGATCGGCGATGACATTGACACTGTGAGCGTTCTGGTACCAAAGAATATCTCTCAGCGGCGCGCTTCGGTGCTCGACGATCCAGCGAAGTCCCGCCGCGGGTGTCTGGGGCAACTCTTCTGCCGGAGAGCCCGTGTGAGTGCCGGAAAATCGGCCGTCACCGAGAGGGCTCTTCACCTGAGTTAGACCCAAAACGTGAGTGGAGTTTTCAACACGCGTAGCTCCCCCAATCCGAAGGCCCGCCGCTGTCAAAATTTTCCCCATCCGCTCGGCTGATTCCTCAACGTTGTACTTTCCATTGAGGCAAAAAGGTCCCTGGATGATCAGATCTCCGGAAATATTTCTCAAGCCCGCCTGCCGCAGCCGCGCGGCAAAAGCTCGCGCATCACCATTTCGAAACAAAGGATCGCCGTCGCTCTGGAAGATCAGATCTCCGAGAATTCTTTCCTGATGCGAGTCCCATGTCCCGCGGTAGCAGGCGCGCGTTCGAAATTGAAATTTCGGACCCAGCGTCCACAACGCGAAACAGGTAGTTGCCAGTTTGGCGACCGAAGCGGGATTAAAGAGGACATCGGCGTTATGGCTGGCGGCAATGGCGCGTCCATCAAGAGATTCGATAAAAATACCCTGATTGTCCAGGGTCAAGCCGCGTTGTGACAGTTCTTGAAGGGCTGCCTGAACGACCTGGCTGGGTCGAATGTCAGCAGGTACCTGGCGTGGTGCAGCCGGGGGGCTGGAATCGGTTGCCCGGGAAGGCCAAAGGGCAAAGAAAATCAGGAGGATGGTGGCAGTGCGAATCCGGAATAACAAGAAATCGCCTCCTTCTAAATTCAGCCTTCTCAGTGGAATATAGACAGGAAGGCAACAAAAAGCAACGGCTAGGATCACAAAAAGGCAGAAGGCGGAAGGCAGAAGGCAGGAGGCAGGAAGCAGGAGGCAGGAAGCAGGAGGCAGGAAGCAGGAAGCAGGAGGCAGGAGGCAGGAAGCAGGAGGCAGGAAAAGCGTCATTCGTCATTCGTTGTGATTTGTTGCTTGTCGTTAGAATTGGGTTCTCTTTAGCCATTTGGTCTTGCGGTAGCCAAATTCTAATGCCAATGACGAATGACTAATGACTAATGACTAATGACGCTGTTCCTGCCTCCTGCCTCCTGCTTCCTGCCTTCTGCTTTCCGCCTCCTGCCCCTGCCTTCCGCCCGGGACACTATCCATTCTCGAACCGTCCAGCCTTCTTTTGTCAACCGGTCTGCTTGTTCGGCGCCCAAGCGAGGAGACCGCCGGCCGAGAAGTATTTCGCCTCCCTTCCCGACTACCCGGTGCCACGGGACATCATCGGGGCAATTGCGAAGCGACCAAACCACAGTTCGCACACTGACGTTCGCCTTTCGCGCGACTTCTCCATATGTCGCTATTTTCCCTTTGGGGATGCGCCGAATGAGCCTCTGAATGCGCTCAAAGACACTTCCCGTCACCTTTGACTTTTTTCCCGCTCCACGTTCCGCCACGCCTTAAACGATTTTAATGTCTCTTTAACTCGATGTTAATTCGCCGTCGTTACAAAATAACAACTATGAATACAGAAGCTTCCACACTATACAATAAAGACGACATGCGAATACTGGTGGTTGAGGACGAACCCAAGGTCGCAAGTTTCATTAAGAAGGGCCTAGAGCAGGAGCACTATGCAGTCGACGTCGCCGCCGATGGGGATGAAGGCGAGACGCTGGCCGAAGCAAATGCTTACGACTGCATCGTGCTGGATATATTACTGCCGCGCAAGAACGGGATTGAAGTGCTCAAAAACCTGCGCAAGAAAAATGTCAATACTCCGATATTAATACTCACCGCCAAAGACTCCGTTGAAGATCGTGTCACCGGCTTGAACAACGGATCGGACGACTACCTGGTAAAGCCTTTCGCCTTTGCCGAGCTTTTGGCCAGGATTAGGGCGCTGCTGAGACGCAGCAGCTCTGAGTTTCAGGCCGAGCTCCGCGCCGATGACCTGGTAATGGACATCCCCCGGCGAAAGGTGTTTCGTGCAGGAAGAGAAGTCGATCTCTCCAACAAGGAGTTCGCGCTGCTGGAATATCTTCTGCGAAACAAGAACCAGGTCGTTACCCGCAACATGATCATCGAACACGTGTGGGACATGAGCTTCGACAGCTTTACCAACGTGGTGGATGTCTACATCAATTTCTTGCGAAACAAAATCGACCGTGCTTATGATCGAAAACTGATCCACACTGTACGTGGAGTAGGATATACGCTTAAAACGTCTGAATGAAATCTCTTAGCCTGAAGGTTCGGCTCGGCCTCTATTATGCGGCGGTTCTGGGGCTGATACTGGCGCTTTCAGGCTTCTTCATTTTTGGCTACGTCTCATTCCGGCTAAAGGAAAACTTCGACCAGCAATTGCGCAGCGACGCTGAGCGGATCGAGCAATTCATCCGTTTTGACCGTGATTCCAGACCGGTCGTCGATTATTCTCCAACCAGTCGTGAGTCACAGTATCAGCTGAAAGCATTGGCCCGTTACGTTCTGATCACCACCATTGAAGGCCGTCCCCTGTTTCGCTCCGAAGACTTGGCTCTGTTGTCTCTCGAACTGCCGCGCGATGAGGTTACAGAATTATATCGCACGCCCGAGGACTTCCTTACCATGCAGCTCCCTTCTGGGGAAAAGCTGCGCTTTGTGCAGCGCGTCTTCTTCGATAGCCGTAAGAACCCCTACCTGCTTCATTTAGCGGCTCCGCTCCTTCCTCTGGAGGCCACGATTAGCGAGGTGCGCTGGATTGCATTTCTGGCGTTGCCTCTGCTGTTTGCCGTGACTCTGGCTGGCGGATTTTATGTGGCGCACAGCGCGCTCGTTCCCGTGCGGCGCGTCACCGACGCCGCCCGGCGCATCACATCGGAAAACCTCTCCGAGCGGATTCCCGTGCCGCAAGCGCGCGACGAAATTGGCGAGCTGGCGGCGACCTTCAATGACACGATTTCCAGGCTGGAGACGCAGTTTGAACAGATGCGCCAATTCAACTCGGATGTTTCTCATGAGCTGCGCACTCCTCTGACCATCATGCAAGGCGAAAATGAAGTGGCCCTCAGGAGTAGTTTGACCATGGAGGAGTATCGAAGCTTGATTGCCAGCAATCTCGAAGAACTGCAGCGGCTCACCCGAATGGTCAACGAAATGCTTTGGCTTTCCAAAGTGGAATCCGGCGAGTTCCGGTTCGACAGAACTCCGCTTTCTGTGGATTCCATCTTGCAGCAAATCCACGATCAGGCTCTTCCCCTGTGCCAAACCAAGAATATTGAACTGAAGCTGGAATCGGATCACGATGCCCTGGTGCTTGCCGATGAGGCTCGGATGCGGCAACTGTTTTTGAATCTTTTAAGCAACGCCATCAAATTTACGCCGCCGAAGGGCTCCATTTGCATCCAGCTAAAGAAGTACAGGGGACTGGCGCACGTCGCTTTTTGTGACACTGGAATTGGAATCGCACCACAGGATTTGCAGAAGATCTTCAACCGTTTCTACCAGGCGGAAAGTTCGCGGCACTACGACGGCAGCGGTGTCGGCCTGGGCCTGAGCATTGCGCAGAAAATCGCCCGCGCACACGGTGGCGTGATTCGTGTAGAAAGCGAAGTGGGCAAAGGGAGCACCTTTTACGTGGATCTTCCGCTTGCTGATTCACAGCAGACCGGGAGTGAGGCTCAGCGGCCGGCTAGCGCGGCGAGAAACAGCTGGCCGGCGAAAGACTAAGAACGGGCCGAAAGGCGGCCCGTTCTTTGTCCAAGAGAAACCGGAATGCACCGTTATTTCTCTTTTTACTCTCACCGCCTAGGAGGAGGCGAGGAGAGTTATTTTACCCGCGTGCGACCCGCGAGTTGCCCGGCAGATCCGGGTCTTTTTCTGCGACAATAACCACACCCAATTAACCAGGAATTAATAGGGTATTAAATTTTGTTAACACGTTTTCAATTGCGGATTGCGGATTTCGGATTGCGGATTATCTGAATGCGCGATGCGCAGTTGGTAATGTGGATTTCTCCAACGGTCCCGCTTCTTAAACACCAGCTACTCGCGCGCTGCTTTGAAAACACCTGCAAATATTGCTAGACTTTAGTGTTTATTGAAGATCGCGGGAGACAGAAAGCGGGACGAGTTCAGACGGGTGTGGCTGGTGACCGATGACTGATGACATTTTGGTGGCGTCTAGGCTGAGCCAAGCCTTGGTGGTTTCACAATCCGCAATCCGCAATCCGCATTCCGCAATCGCCTGACCATGGCTCTAATTTCCATACTGGAGAAATTTCAGCAGCAGAAGCAGCCGATCTTTACGGTGGAGATCAGCCCGCCGGTGCA
>DASXTB010000473.1:0-17185 GCA_036505615.1 Acidobacteriota bacterium | reverse complement strand
TCTTTCTTTCACCGCACCACTGCTTTCCACAGCAGGCTTTAGAATCGGCAGAGTCTTTCCCGTGATGGTATCCAGTTCACGGATGTGCATGTGTCGGTAGGTCACTAGCACTCTATCGTCCAGCTGCTGTAGTGAAACATACTCGTGGGCCAGCGCTTCACACACGAGACGTAATCGGTAATAAACGATGCCATCGCGACTGAGTCGTTTTACCACCGCTCCAGGTGGATACTCCCATTCGGGTGGGTGGGGATGATAGTGCCTTAAACTGGGTTGATACAGATCGGCGGGCACTCTCATTTCAATGGCCTCGTGCGGCCGCACTTGGTTGTATTGTTGCCGAAACCTTTTCATCCATTTCTGCCACGCAGCAACGGTGCGGGCCGGCTCCTGCATCGCCATTGCTTTACCCAGCGTGCCGTGAAATCGCTCCACTTTACCTTGTGTCTGCGGATGCCCAATTCCGCTATAGCGCAGCCCTATTCCCTGTTTGATTAGTTTGACGGCCAATTGCGTAAGGCCATGACCGTTGGTCGTACTCCACCACGGTGTGCCGTGATCCATCAGCATGCAATCAGGTACTCCGTACTGTTCGAATACTTCACGGAGGCGACGTTCCACCTGCACACCCTCTATGCTAGGTAGCGCAAAAAGTCCTACCAGAAAGCGGCTGTGGTCATCCAAAATGGAAAATGGATAACACTTGCCACGCTCGATGGGATAGGGGCCTTTGAAATCCATCTGCCATAGCTCATTGGGCGCCTGGCGCTCAAACCGCTCTAGTGCCGGCCGATGACGGTCTTGACGCTCAAGCAAGCCATTACGTTTGATGATCCGATTCACTGTGGGCACCGTTAGTTCGATCCTGTGATCTCGAGCCAGCACGTGCTGGATTTTCTTGCCACCCCAGGCAGTGTCGCGCCTGATCTGAACCACCAGCTCTTCATGCCGTGGGATGGTCTTGTTGGGGCTGCGCTTGGGTCGTCTGGACTGCTCCTTCAGTCCCGATAAGCTCTTCACTTGCTGGTACCGATTCAGCCAGTGATAACCAGTAGGGCGACTGATCCCAAACTCCCGGCATAAGCTGCTCAAATCCCTCTCTCTTTCTAATGCTCGCACTACAAACTCGATCCGTTGATCCATTGCATCCTTTACTTTCCAGGGCACTCCTGCCTCCAATCTTAGGAGCTCCCTTTTTACCTTTTCGTGTAAAGGATGTCCTGATACAAAGTGTAAAGGATGTCATGATACCGAACACTTCGCTCCACCCGGGGCTACATGCTTTCGCCCGCAGTCGCGGGCTACTGAAAATGTAGAAACTCCAGGGAGACGTCCCAGCGGGACGTCTCTACAAGGCGAGTAAACCTCATTATGAAAAAATTTATTGCCTTTCTGATCCTGTTCAACGCTGTTCTTCCTGCAGAGCAGCATTTCCCGCCCGATCAATATCTGGCCCACATAAAATATCTGGCCTCCGATGAACTGAAAGGACGGGGAAATAACCAACCGGAGCTGGAAAAAGCCGCCGGCTATATCGAAAAGGAGTTCCGGCGATCGGGCTTGAAGGCTTTCCCCTCTCTCAACGGGTACCGCCAGTTCTTTGAAATTACCGCGGAAACCAGGGTGGGCGCGAGAAGTCAATTGAAGGCTGCGGGAAAAACCTTTCGCCTGGACAACGATTTTTCTCTGCTTTCATTTTCGGATCAAGTTTCCGGAGAGACGGAAGCGGTCTTTTGCGGCTACGGCATCGACTCAGCCGATGCCGGTTACAACGACTATGCAGGCAAAGAAGTTCGAGGAAGAGTAGTTGTGGTTTTGGACGGTTATCCGAAGCTCGCGGAAAAACAGGAGCGAGTGGCTCTGCTTGCCGACACCAACTCCAAGATCGTGCTGGCAAAGAATCAAGGAGCGTCCGCGCTGGCAATCGTGGTTGAACACCCTGGAGTTTATCCCTCGCGTAGAGCTGAGCGAATGGGGATTATCTCTTTTGCGGTAACCGCGCAGCTCGCCACGTCCCTGCTGGGGGCGCCACCGGATCAGTGGAACAATCCGCATGCCTCTCTTTCTCGCGCACCATTGACCTGGAACATGCAAATTGAGGAGAAGAAAAAGGAGGTGGCCAACGTCGTTGGTTATCTGCCTGCTGCTGAGGGAGCGCAGCCCGAGACATCAAGATCACCTAATCCGCAATCCGCATCACCTAGTCCGCATTCCGCAATCCACAATCCGCAATCTGCAATCCACAATCCGCATTCCGCAATCCACAATCCGCAATCGAAGGAGTGGTTGGTGGTAGGAGCCCATTACGACCACCTCGGTCTGGGGGAGAAATTTGCGCTCGATCCCAAGGCGCTGGGCCAGCCGCACAACGGCGCCGACGATAACGCCAGCGGAACCGCGGCTGTGCTGTGCCTTGCGCGGGAATTGGCTTCGAATCATTCCCGTTTTCAGCGTGGGATCATTTTTGTTGCCTTTGCCGGAGAAGAGCTGGGTCTGCTCGGCTCGGGCTACTTCGTCAAGAATCTCCCGGCTGAGGCGCAGCACGTGGTGGCCATGGTCAATATGGATATGATCGGCCGATCGAAAGGGAAGATTTACCTGGGGGGCGTCGGCACGGCTCAGGAGTTCGGCGCGCTGGTGACGAGCCTGGTGACTCCGTTGAAGATCGAGACATCCCAGAGCGGTCTGGGAGGCAGCGATCATATGTCGTTCACTGTCCGGGGCATCCCGGCGCTCTTCTTTTTTTCCGGCCTTCACAGCGATTATCACAAGGCCACCGATGACTGGCAGAAGATCAATGTAGAGACTTCCATGGAGGTCCTCGATCTGGTCGGGCAGGCAGTGGCGAAGCTGGCTGCTTCCACGTCCCCACTGCATTTTGTTGCTGTCGCCGAAGCGAAGCCGGCCGGCGGCGGATCAGGTTATGGCGCCTATTTCGGATCGATTCCCGATTTCGCCCAGGATATAAAAGGAGTGCGATTTTCCGATGTGCGCCAAGGAAGTCCCGCGCAGAAGGCGGGACTGCGGGCGGGCGATGTGCTGGTAAGATTTGACGGCAAACCGATTGAAAACCTTTACGACTTTACTTTCGCTCTTCGCAGCCACGCGCCTGGACAGACAGTCGAAGTGGAATGCATCCGCGATGGGAAGCCGTTGAAAGCCACAGTGACGCTGGAGAAAAGGCAATAAATGCCGAATTGCAAATGCCGAATGTCGAATTGGCAATCCGCCGAGAATGGCTTAGACGCTGCGTGCGCATTTCCCGCCACAATCCTGGCCCCGGCGGCAAAAGACCCAAAAATCAGAACCGCGCCCGTCAGAACGTGAGAAAAAAATTAATTTGATTGTAGGGGCGGCCCCGCGTGGCCGCTCGCCGCAGTAGCTGACGAATTGACCCAACAAATCAACCAGTTTCCGCGGATGCACTTCGGACCGGAGCCGAGAAAAATCCGCTGGATTGTGCAGCGGGCGACCACCCAGGGTCGCCCGTACAGATGAAATCAATTTCTTCACACGTTGTCAGGGCGCGCGGGGAGAATGTCTGTTAATGCCTCGGCGCCTCAAAATGCTCTGAGCCGGCAGCGACTTAGAAAAATTTCGGTAAATCTCGTTAAATTTTCCGCCGCGCCCTCTGACGGGCACGGTTCTGATTTTTTCACAGGCGCCAAGACCAGTCGGCGAGCCACAGGCTTGCCTGGAAAGTCTTTGGCCTTCCGTTTGGCTGCAGCCTTTGCCGCTATTAGTGGCTCCAATTTTCAACTTCCCACAGATTCCTTCGTGGGCTATTATTTTTTGTCTCTTATTGATAGAGGTTTCTATTTTTCCATAGCGACCTCGTTTATTCCAAAGCTTCTCAGGAGAAGTCATCGATGACGTTTCGCAGATCGTTTACGCTTTGCTTCATTTTTTATCTCTGCATCTCCGCCGTTTATCCCCAAAAGAAAAAGGCGGTCGAAAAAAAGAAAAAGCCTGCTGTGGCCGTAGTGAAAGTGGCCCCACCGCCAAAGCCAAAGACTCCGGCCGAGAAGGTGGCCGATACGCTTCAGGAGTTTGTCGTGCAAGCCGATCTGCGCCACCGTGGCAAGCATCCGCCCGAGAAAGTGGCGCGCCTGAGCGAGGGCGATGTAAATGCTTACATGCAGCAGGCCATAAAGAACAAATCAAGATTCGGAGTAAAGTCCGTGTACATAAAGCTGCTCGCGCCCAACTACGTTTCTGCCACCACCACCATTGATTTCGACAAGGTGAAAGTTGATGATCAGAGCTTTGCCGTCCGCATGGTGCGCGCCCTTCTCTCGGGCGAAAAGCAGATTTACGTGGAAGGTTTCCTTAATAGCAACGATGGCAAGGGCCAGTTCGCTTTGCAAAAGGCCTACTTTGGAAGCGTGCGCCTTCCTGTTTACTTCATCGATAAGGTGATCAATTATCTGGGCCGACGCCAAAATCCTCCCGTCGATACTTCCAAGCCCGCAGACCTCCCTTATGGGCTGAAGAAAGTAGAGGTAGGTCCCGGCTCAATCACGCTGCGCGGATAAGTCCTGGATTATTCACAAACACTGAACCTGGCGCGGCGGAGCCGCAACCAAAGCGTCATTCGTCATCAGTCATCGGTCATTAGTAAAAACCGCCGCCTGAAATCTTTGCGACTGACAAGGAATTTGAGGGTTAGTACTACGGAGACTAGCGCGGCAGAGTCGCAACCAAAACGTTACGGGCGCGGGGACACGGGGAGTGTAAGAATCTTTGCAGCCGGTAAAGAATTTAACGGTTAGCATTAAATTCTTTTCGGGTCGCAAAGATTTGGACACCTTCGGCGTCTCCGTCTGCGGCTTGCTCGCTGCCCATATTGGTTGCAGCCCTGCCGCGCTAGGCCTTTGGGTTGAGTGTTTGTGGATAAATCCGGGTGACGGGCTGGCCTTCAGCGCGTCGCAAAACGAACCCAAAATGTCCAAACTCCAGACCGCCGGCTGGAAGCCGGCGCTTCCGCAATCCGAAATCGGCAACCCAGCGATCCAGTGCACCGTCATCGTTTTGAACTGGAACGGCCGGGAACATTTGCCCGCCTGTCTCACTGCGCTGCGCCGGCAGACATTCCGGGATTTCAAAACCCTGCTGGTGGATAACGGATCTGCAGATGGCTCGGTTGATTGGGCGCGCAGCGAATTTCCTGAAGTCGACTTGCTGCCTTTGCGACAAAATCTGGGGTTTGCCGCGGGAAACAATCGCGCCATTCGAAGCTGTAACACGCCATGGACGGCTCTTCTCAATAACGACACGGAAGCCGACCCCGGCTGGCTGCGCGCGCTCATGAATGCGGCGGCCAGCCATCCGCCTGCGGATTTTTTTGCCAGCCAGGTGCGCTTGTTTGACAGGCGAGATTTGCTCGATAGCGCCGGGGACGGTATGCCCGTCGCCGGAGCCTCATTTAAGATCGGGCACCTTCAGCCCGCCGAGCTTCACTCCCATTCGAAATACGTCTTTGGCGCCAGCGCCGCTGCCGCCATGTACAGAACATCCATGCTCCTGGAGTTGGACGGATTCGATGAGGATTTTTTTTGCATCTACGAGGATGCCGATCTGAGCTTCCGTGCCCAGCTCGCAGGCCATCGATGCCTCTACGTCCCGCAGGCCATTGTCTACCATAAATCCAACGCAACGCTGCAGCGAAGTCCGGGGAAGATTGTTTTCTACGGCCAGCGCAACAGCGAGTGGCTTGTCTGGAAAAGCATGCCGTCACGTCTCCTGCGGAAATACCGGCCGTTGCGGATCATCTACTTCGTTGCTTCGTTCGCCTACTTCGCGCTTCGAGGATATGCGGCTACCTTTTTGCGAGCCAAGGGCGCAGCATGGAAAGAAAGAAAGCGTCTGCTGGAGCGTCGTGAGCGCCTGCCGCGTCAACAGAAGGTGACCGATGAATATGTGGATTCACTTCTGGAAAGGCACTGGCTTCGAACCCGAGTCGCGGGCAAATTTCGAATGTCGAATTTCGAATGACGAATGAGGAATTTCGAATGTCGAATGACGAATGCCGGATGAGTGCTTGCAATCGATCTCCACTGATTCCGCATTCGAAATTCCGCATTCGAAATTCGTCATTCGAAATTCGTCATTCGACATCCTCAATCCTTCTTTGGCGGAAGAAGCGCGTCGACCTTCGATATCCGCGAAAGAACGGAAAATCGAAGAAAATGGCTTTACTGCCGGCGTGAAAATAGCACCGCAAACTCCGCGACAACGACGACTGAAATACATCGCCTTCGGTCACTGTCCAATCCTCGACATCCTCACTGGAGGTGACGCAAATCTGCGCCCTTCCCTTTAACAAATAAAACGTAAAAGGAAAGTGGAACTGGCATGAGAGATCAAAGCAACAGGAACTTTTGAAGACCCAGGACATCAAACAGAAGTCCGATGCGGCGAGGAGGTTTCGCACTTCGGCCTTGGACGAGCTGAGCAAAGTTTTTAATCCAAGAAGAAAACTGCGGAGGTCTTCAGGCGGGAAATCAAAGAGTCTGCAAACCGTGCCAAGCTCGCTTTCACACTGGTTTCCGATTATCTCCCGGCTGCTCTGACAGAGGAGAATATCGACCAGACCGCTGATGTCCCGAAGACTTTTTGAATCCAGGGCTCCTAATTTCTCAAGCAGTTCCAGATCTTCCGCCTTCATGAATCTTTCGTCGCTTCACTCTGGATGGCGACTGCAGGCCAGTCAATTCTTCGTTCCCCATCCATATTCCCCACTCGCTCTCAGGCAGCGGCTGATGCACCACGATCACCTGCGTCCCCAGTTCTGCAAATAGTCTGTAGGGTTTGCCGGGGTAGACCTGGCTGGCGTCCCCTGCGCCCAACCGAAACCGGAGATCGTCCCTGGTTAAACAGGACGTGAGTTCCAGATGCCCCTGGGTAACATAGAAGGTTTCCATAACGTCTGTTT
This sequence comes from Acidobacteriota bacterium, assembly GCA_036505615.1. GTDB lineage: Bacteria > Acidobacteriota > UBA6911 > JACQSX01 > JACQSX01 > DASXTB01. The sequence continues at coordinate 10,251 of DASXTB010000473.1, read as the reverse complement.
GGACCAGTTCATCGAGCCAAACATCCTGATAGAAGAGGACGGCAAAGATCAGAACACTGCTGTCGCTCTGAAGATTTACCAACGAAGCGCGAAGCAATGAGACATGGGAAGTCGATCCACGAAAGAACCTTGAAAGTTCCTTAACCTGCCCACCGAGTGCCTGTGCCCAGACGTCGAGATACCCAGCCGGGAACTGGCGGGGCAGGATATGTATTACCTCCCGCTCGCAGCCGTCCTGGCCTCGCAGAATCTCCAGTAACGCGAGGATGTCACGGCGTTGTTGAGCTCCCAGTTGATTTACTTTGTTCATTAATTGCAAGACGGGTCGCATAAACGGGAGATTTTGCGGTTCTTGGAAAGCCTAAACTCCGGCCGACTGTCTGGCAAGCTGTTTTGGCATTTGCAAAACTGTAGTAGTTAGATGGAACAGTTGGGCCTATTTCGGATTGCGGATTTTGGACTGCAGATTATGAAAAGATGGGCCCTCACATTGCGGATTGCGGATTAGGAATTGCGGATTGTGGATTTGGGTAGGGGGGTCGCGAATTGCCCGAATTAACACGAATAGATGCTAGGATTAGGGTTTTAAAGGAGAATCCTGATTGGCTAAGCTAAATCGGCCAAATCGAGTGGCAACTTGGAACAACCTCAATCCGCAATCCGAAATCCTCAATCCGCAATCCCAAATCCCCAATCCGCAATCGGCAATCCTCAATCCGCAATCCGAAATCCTCAATCCGCAATGGTAAATCCCCCGGAACTCAGCATCGTGATTATTAACTACAACGCCTGGCCATGCTTAAGGGACTGTCTGCAGTCGATCCCCCCCCACGCCGAGGGCCTCCGCTACGAAGTCATCGTGGTGGACAACGCTTCCGGCGATCGCTCGGCTGAGAACCTTTCTGCAATGTTTCCCCAAGTACAACGGATCGAAAATCCAGTAAATCTCGGTTTCTCGGGTGCAGGCAATCAGGGCGTCCGCGCCGCGGCCGGCGCGTACATCCTTCTTTTGAATCCGGATACTCTTTTTGTTTCTGGAGCACTGGCCGGCGCAGTCCGTTATTTGAAAACTCACCCGGATGTCGGGATTCTGGGAGCCAAGGTTCTAAACGAGGACGGATCGCTGCAGGCGGCTTGCCGCCGTTCTATTCCCACCATGCGTTCGGCGTTTTTTCGGTTCGCCGGCCTGAGCCGGCTCTTTCCACGCAGTCCCACCTTCGCGGCCTATAATCTGACTTATGCCAATGAAGATGAAACGGTTGATGTGGGAGCCGTCTCCGGCGCTTTTCTCATGTTTCCGCGCCGGTTGATCGAAGAGGCAGGTCCGCTCGACGAGCAATTTTTTGTTTATGGTGAGGATCTGGACTTCTGCCTACGCACGGCAAAAGCGGGAAAACGCGTCGTCTACTGGCCGCAGCTGGTCATCAAGCATCTAAAAGGTCAAAGCACCAAAAGCCGGCGTTATGCCTCACTCTATCACTTCTACAATGCCATGTGGCTCTTCTACAGGAAGCACTACTACCCGCAGCGATCCCTGTGGCAGAACAGCGCCACCTATATCGGCATCTGGGTGCTGGGATTGTCGCGCCTTCTGGTGAGTCTGGTCACCGCGCCATTTTCTCGGAATCCGCAGTCATAGATTGATTGCGGACTTCGGAATGCGGAATGCGGATTCGTTTCTCCTTCAACGTCAGACCTGTGGATTATTGGCTTGGAAGGGGATTCCGAAATCCGCAATCCGAAATCCGCAATCCGAAATCCGCAATCCGCATTCCTCAATCCGCATTCCGAAATCCGAAATCTCCTAGACGCCCCGCCGGGTGAGCATGATTTTGATTGTCGATAGCACAATCATTAGATCCATCAGCAGGTTGTGATTGTAGATGTAGGCCAGATCATATCGCAGCTTCATCTCCGGAGAAGTGTGGTATTCGCCGTGCACCTGAGCCAGACCCGTGACGCCCGGTTTCATCTTGAAGCGCTCGCGGTAGCCGGGGATTAACTCGGCAAAGTTGTTGACAAACTCAGGCCTCTCCGGCCGTGGGCCGACAAAACTCATGTCGCCTTGCAGTATATTCACCAGTTGCGGCAGCTCGTCGAGGCGGAAACGACGCAGCCACTTCCCGGACTGCGTAACCCGTACGTCATCTTCGGAGGCCAGAATGGCGCCGGTGTTGGCCTCAGCGTCGGGAACCATGGTGCGAAACTTATAGACGGAAAAGAGCGCACCGTCTTTCCCCACTCGTTTCTGAACGTAAATCAGCGGCCCTGGACCAGAAACCTTGATGACCAGTGCAACCAAAAAGAACACAGGAGACAGCAGAGCCAGCAGAAGCGCAGAAAAGAAAATGTCGATGACCCGTTTAGTGTAAAAACGGGCATCCGTTGTGGGATTCTTCACCACTTCGACAAGAGGAATATCCTGGATTTGGAGATGCTGCATCTTGCTGATCAGCATTTCAAAGACGGAAGGAACCACGAAAATATTGGCGTTGGTCTGTTCGCTGCGGCTGACTGCTTCGATCAGCTCGTCCTGCCAGGATCGTGTGGGGGTCATGATGATGGCATCGACCTGCTGCTGTTCGACCACCTTCACCAGATCATCTTTTCTCCCCAGGACGGGATATCCGGAAACTTCGCCGACGGCGGGCCCGGGACCGTTTCCAGCCTCGGAGCTCGGTGTGTCCTCGACCAGGCCGACAACCTTCAAGCCGAGGAAGGGATTCGCTTCCACATTCCGGATGAATTCGCGAGCCGTCTTTCCAACGCCGTACAGCAAAACGCGTTTGTAGGCCGGCCTCGCCAGAAACCGAAAAATTAAGAGGCGCCAGCCGTAAACCAGCACGCAGTTCATGAAGTAGAAGAAGATAAATACTGTGCGCGGGTACAGTTCCTGTCGTCCCGCTGACTGAACGGCGCTGAAGCCTTTGAAAAAGTAAAAAGAGACCAGCAGCAGGACTTGAATGAACAATGCCAGGGGAATTTGGATTAGGGCCTCACGCTTTTGACCTTGGTGGACCACATCATAGAGCCCAAAGAAATAGAGCAGCCCCACTTGCGTACCAAACAGAACCCACCAGTAATGCCTCACCTCAAAGAAGCGCTCAAACGGCATGTAGTCCTGGACGAGTGGAAGCCGTATGGTGGCGCGCAGATAAAATGCCAGCACATAGGCCAGCGCCACTACGACGATATCTCCTAGAAGTGTCAAAAAGATGCGCAGCTTTTTGTAACGGCCAGCTTCAATCATGACGAAAGTCGAAGGTCGAAAGTCGACGGTCCAAGGTCAAAGGTCGAAAGTCGAAGCGAGATTCTCATAAATCTCTTCCAACCTCTGCCACCTCCCGGCTTTTTTCTGGGCGCCGACATTCTCCCCGCGCGTACCTGAGAATGTGTGAAAAAATTGATTTCATCTGTACGGGCGACCCTGTGTGGTCGCCCGGTGCAGAATCCGGCGGATTTTTCTTGGCTCCGTTGAAGTGCATCCGCGGGAGCTGTGCAATTTGTTTGGCTAATCGGTCAGCTATTGCGGCGGGCGGCCACATAGGGCCTCCCGTACGATCAGACGCATTTTGCACGGCTTCTCACGGGCGAGGTTACGAATTTTTGTTTCAGGTTCCAAACCAGTGCAGGTGTCTCCTGCAGAACCTATATTCTCTGGTTGCGGCAGAGCGCCACCGGTGCATCGATACGTGCTGCGCCGCGATAAGTTCTTTGCGCCTCGACGGTGAAGAGAATTTCAGTTGCATCGCCGAATGGATGGATCTTCCGCGACTCTGAATCTAGCACAATATTATCCCCGACCTGCGACCTTCGACTTTCGACTTTGGACCTTCGTCTGTGGACCTTCGACTTTAGACCTTCGACTTTAGACTTGCGACTTTCAACTCGAGTTCCAGCATTCGACTTTCGAAATTCGGCATTCGACATTAGAAGTAAAACGTTCTCCATGCGCTCCAGCACTGTGTGCCTTTATAAGCCACCCGGATTTTAAAGGGGTTCCATGCCTTCAACGAAACCCACAGCTCAGGGGGAAAAGGTCCCAGTATTTGGTAATTTCCTTTGGCTTCGTATTGGCCGGCAACATGATGGTCACCCAGGCCGATGTCGTATTCAATAACATATTCAGAGTTCGGGTCCCCTCTCCACTGAAACAACATGGCGCCCGTGTGCAGCCGGTAATCCAGTGTTTGTTCCGGCTCCGGCATTTCCACCACCGGACATGGAACCTGGACTGCGACTTTCGACTTTCGACCTTCGATATTCGACAATGCTTCGGCAGGCAAGTATTTCTGCCGCAGGGCTTGATTCTGCTTGACCATTTCAGTCACTCGACGGCGAAACCGGGCTGCTTCTAATTTGCGAAGTGCTAATAGATTTTTTTCTTCCCGGGGATCCCGGTTTAAGTCGAAGAGATATTCTTTGGTGATTGTCGCTCCTTTCAGCTCCTGAATGTATTTGAAGCGTTTAGTGCGAAGGCCGCGAAGCCAGAGATCTTCCCTTTCCTTGGTGGTCTGATTTCCCGCAATCGAGCTCTCCAGTAAAATTTCAGGATGAAATACACTGCGTCTCTCCGCGCCCTGCCTTCCGCCTTCCGCCTTCTGCCTTCCGCCTTCCGCCTTCTGCCTTCCGCTCCCTGCTTCCTGCCTGCTTTCTCCTGCCGTCTGCCTGCTGCCTGCTGCCTCCTGCCTTCTGCCTCCTGCCTCCTGCTTCCCGGCGGGCTGTTGACCTGTTGCAGTGCCGACCTCTTGACCTGCGGCTTGCGACTTGCGACCTGCGACTTGTTCACTTGAGACCGCTCCCTTCAGGCTACGGCCCTGCATGATTTCAGGCACGGGTAACCCCATCAAGTCTAATAACGTCGGAGCTATGTCGATCTGCTGAACCAGGCCGGAGACACGTGCGCCGGTTTTCTGTCCCGGGAGGTGAAACACAAGCGGAATGTGAGTGAGCTCTTCATACAATTTTGCGTTCAACGACGTGCTGGCGTGCCCCACAAATCCATGCTCGAGCATCTCTTCACCATGGTCGGCAGTGACAATCACGAGAGTTCTTTCTTCGAGACCCTTCTCCCGTAACTTGTCCAGAACTCGCCCAAAAAAGAGATCCATGTTGTAGATCTCTCCGTCGTAGAGCGCTAGAAGCGCCGGAAGATCGCCGCGCTGAAACTTGACCGATCCCTTCGGGACAATGGCTCCGTGCCGCACCGCCTGAATGCCCGGAGCTTTAAACGCCTCCTCCCAGTCTATGGCATGCGGATTTTCCTGATGACCGATGACCGATGACCGATAACTGTTCCTAGCAGACTTCTGACCTGAGACCTGCGACCTGCGACTTGCGACCTTCGAGTTTCGACTTTCGACCTTCGACTTTCGACTTTCGACCTTCGACCTTCGACTTTCGACCTTCGACCTCCGACTTTCGACCATTTGCATGATCTTTTTCAGAACGTCATCCGGTGGATTGTAAGGCTGGTGCACTTTCGTCGTGTGATACCAGATGAAAAAAGGCCGATCAGCGTTTCGCTCCAGGTAATTTAAGAGCTCGTCTCCATCAGTCTGAGTGAAGTAACTTCTGTCAATGGCAGGAAGTCCCAGGTCTTGGTAGTAGGGCGCGAAAGTGAAGAAGTTCAAATTGGGAACCTGGTATCCCTGGTGCTGGAAAAGCTTCAGCAGCGTGGGGAGGCTCTCTTGCGTGTGGCGATCACGAGAATCGACTCCGTGCACGCCGGGTAAGACACCCGCCAAAATTGACACCAGCCCAGGCGCCGTCCATGCCGAAACGCTATAGGCGTGATCGAAAACCGTTGCCTCTTGCGCCCAGCCGTCAAGGTTCGGAGTCGTCTCAACGGGATTCCCATAGAGACTCATCCGGCTGGCGTTGCACGAATCGATAGTAAACAATAAGACATTCCACTTAGCTCCTGAAGGGCTGTCGAAAGTCGGAGGTCGAAAGTCGAAAGTCGAAGGTCGAAAGTTGAAAGTCCAAGGTCCAAAGTCGAAGGTCCGGGCAGTGTCGGGTTTCGAGTTTTGAGTTCCGAGTTTCGAGTCGCGATTATGGGCCGACTCGCCTTTGCTGATGGCAGCTCCGCCGCTTAGGCAGATAAAAAGGAACAGACAGAAGCAGACGGTGAGTTGCATTCCATCAGCTTGCAATCTCAGAATGTGGAACCTACGCCGTTGATTCCGCATTCCGCGTTCCGCATGCCGCTTTTCAAAATCCGCATTTCGCATTCCGAAAATCCGCAATCCGAAATCTGCAATCCGCAATCGCAGGCCAGCGTCATTCCAAATTCTGCACTCCGCGGTCCGCATTCGGATGACCTTCAACTTTCGATTTTCGACCTTCGACCTTTGTCAGCCTTCCCCATGGGTAGTTCTCTTCTCCCATCACAAAGCCAATAAATGCCAACGTCAGCAGCCCGGCTACCGAGTCAACAACCACATCGAGCAGGCCGAAATGACGTTTTGGAACCATCCCCTGCAGTGTTTCATCTCCCAAACCGATCAAAGTCACCAAAGCGAAGGTCCAAACATAGAGGTATCGGTCTTTACACCGGAATCGGAGCGCGTCAAAGACAAAAAAAGTCAGGGGCCAATATTGGAAGAAGTGAAACCGCTTGGCGGGAACTTCCAGATATTTCAGAGAGTACGCCAGCGCCAGACAGATCAGGACAAATGCGGCATAGGATCCGAGGCTTCTCGGTAGGAAAAACACAACGAAAGCCAGTACCGCGAGCACAACGGGCAGATACATCCAACTCATCAGCCGATCCATGAAAGGCCGGCCCATGTGATCGTACAATCTCACATACAGATTGAAGGCAAGTGTCATCGTGCTATACAGAAACGCCGTATAAAGCACCACCGCCGTCCATGCCCTGGCAGGCGAAGAAAAAATACCCCGTGTGATAGCCATGATTCCAAAAATCTATCCCAAAGCCAGCAGGGTGCAAAGTCGCAAAAATCCGAAACCTCGTAGAGAGGGCCCGGTGGGCCGTCTCCTGCAGAGGCTGAGCAGGTGTAAAAAAGGCATCTGATCGTACGGGCGGCCCTATGTGGCCGCCCGCCGCAACGGCTGACGGATTAGCCAAACAAATTGCACATTTCCCACAGAAGCAGTTCGGAACGGAGCCAAGAGAAATCCGCTGGATTCTGCAGCGGGCGACCACACAGGGTCGCCCGTACAGATTGAATCAATTTTTTTTCAGAGATTTCTGATCTGGTTGCTGAGATGCCCCACTGGCGCGTCTCCCTCCAGAATAAATCATGGGCCGCGTTTGCGGTTTGGAATAGTGCCATCCTGGCCTTTCAGAACCTCACGATAAACTCCCACGGTCTGCTCGGCGGTCTTCTTCCAACTAAACTGCTGCGCCCTCTGGAGACCTTTCTCAATCAACTGCGCGCGGGTCTCCGGCTGCACCAGGATGGCCCGAATCCCTTCGGCAATCTCGCGCGCATTTAGCGGATCGACCAACCACGCCGCATCGCCGGCGATCTCCGGAATGCAGGCGGCCCGCGATGCCACCACCGGACAACCGCACTGCATCGCCTCCAGCAACGGCAATCCGAAGCCCTCATAAAGAGACGGGTAAACCAACAACGCCGCATTTCGGTACCAGTGCGGCATCTGGTCCAGTGGAACGTCCTGAAGGAAATGAAGGCGATTCTGGCACCCAAGCTTTCTGGCATGCTGCTGGATATCGGATCGAGCCCCCAGGTCCCTGCCGACAAGAACGAAGTCAAGATGCCGCTCTTCAGACACGACGTTGAAGGCATCGAGGGCGGTCAGCAGGTTCCGCCTTGCATGCAGGTCCCCGACATGCAGCAGATACCACTGTCCTTTTGGCGGCCGATCCCAGCGCTGGGCAGGTTTTACGCGTTCCAATCCCGAGGCCAGATGAACGCGGAAGATTCGCGAAGGCTCGATGGAATAGACGCGCGTAATTTCTGATTTCGAAAACTGGGAGAGGGTAATGATCCCATCCGCACATTCGGCTGACCGGCGGTAAAATCTCTGCCTGATCTTCCCGCCCGAGTGTGGATACCAGTTGGGGTAAGCTGCATAGCTGACATCGTGAATGCTGACTACTTTCCTGCAACTCATGCGCGAAGACGCCGTGTAAGCTGGAAAGTGAAACAAGTCGAATGTCGAATGTCGAATGTCGAATGTCGAATGCCGGCTGCCGCTGTCTGTTCTGACTTCAGATGCTGAGCTACTCATCTCGTTTGATTTCAATTCTTCTTTCGACCTGCGACCTGCGACCTGCGACTTGCGATTTTCCTCATTCGTCATTCGCCATTCGTCATTCGCCATTCTTCTTACGGCTCGGGGCAGTTGCCACTCCATCCACACCCAGTTGTTGATCCAAGGGCCCTTCACCGGTATGCGCTTCACTCCGGCTGGAAGCGCGGGAGCTTCAAAAGCCATGGAAAAAAAGCAAGCCACTTGGATCTCTGGAATGGATGCCAGTTCGGGTAGCAAATTGCGCAAGTATGTTTGCACGCCGGCGGGGCCTCGCTGTAACGGTTTACAATCAATTCCGATCAGCATACGAATTGTGAGCTGGTGATGTTAGCCGCGAATGAGCGCAAATGAACGCGAATTTCGCGAGCAATAGGCCATCTTCCTCGAGAGTGAAGATTTCCGCCAGGAATTGGCCAAATGTTGTCTTGACCGTCGCGAAATTCGCGTTCATTTGCGTTCATTCGCGGCTATCACCAGCTTACAACTCCCCATAGATTTTAAAAATCTGCTCCGCCGCCTTTTCCCATGAAAACAACTGAGCGCGCCGGCGAGCGCGTTCAATGCAGTCGCTGCGCAGCCGGTCATTAGCGTAGATCTGCTCCATGGCCGCTATCAGAGAATCCTCTTTATGGGGATCGAAATACAGTCCTGTGTCGCCCAGTATTTCCGGAACGCTGCTGGCGCGGGCCGCCAGCACCGGAGTGCCGGCAGCCATTGCCTCCAAAACCGGCAGCCCAAAGCCCTCGTAAAATGAGGGAAACAGCAGCGCTCTTGAGCGACGGTACAAAAGCCTCAGCAACTTTTCGTTGACATATCCGGTCATCTGGACACGATTGTGAAGCCCCAGTCGCTCAATTTCTTTGTAGATCTCATCAACCTCGGCGAGCTTGCGCATGAAAAAGGTCTCGCCGACCAGCAGCAGTCTCACCTCCGAGTGCTTTTCAGAAAATGCTGAGAAGGCGCGAATCAGAAACGGAAGGTTCTTCCGAAAATCAGTGCCCCCCACATACAAGAAGTAGGGATAGGACTCGCCCTGCTGGTGGCCAAAATAGGGAGGCAGGGGGACATCTTCGCCTGCCTGATCACCGTCGGATTTTGACAACAGGGAAGCCACGGCCGGGCCAAAATAAACGACGTGAATTCGCTGCTCGGGGTAGCCGGTGAGCTCTGCGATGTCTTGCTTGGAATGAAGGGAATCGGTGATGATCCGCTGGGCGTAATGGACTCGTTGCCGGGCCCGCCGCAGGAGCCATCGCATATCGAACGGAAACTGAGAGGAATACTGATTCCAAAAGACAAAGGGGATCATGTCGTGGACGTGGGCCAAAACTTTGGTCGTTTCAGACTCTGGAACAGAAAAAAAATCCGTAGCATGGAAAACATCCACGCGGCAGCGTTTCAGAAATCGAGGGACGGTCCACCGGTCGAGCAGCCATTGGAAGCGGGAAGGTTTGCGAATCGCCGGCAGCACAATTACCTGATCACGTTCTGTTACTGTCGTCCCATTCAGGCGAGTCAGAAGAAATCGGTGCGGGTGGCCCAGGTTTTCGTTCTTCAAAGACAAAGCTTCAATCAGGCGCCTCGAGTATACCCCGATGCCGCGGCGACGCGTCGAGGGCCGGTCCAGCGGCGTAGCATCAATTCCGATGATCATCTGTTTTACGATTCAAAATTCCTTCTCCCCCCAGATTTGAAAAAACAAGAATCATTGGAGCTCCGAAGGAGCGACACCGATGTGCCGGTCCTTCGGACCTAGGACCGATTTTTTTTCTTGTTTCGTAAACCCCGCCCTTAACCCCGGATTATTCATGAACTGAACGAACCGGCCATAGATTACACGGATTTACACGGATAAGGTCGGGGTCGGGGGCTGGGCGCCAACTTGCAGTGTGATATACGAAGTCGTTCGTCGTGCCCATCCCCCGAGCCCGAACTTATCCGTGTAATCAGCGTAAATCCGTGGCTCGTTCTTTTAATTCATGAATAATCCCTGGTAAGGGCGGG
>DASXTB010000472.1:0-3579 GCA_036505615.1 Acidobacteriota bacterium | reverse complement strand
CAAAGTGAACTTGAAAGAAACCCCAATTCTGGAATGGACCTGGAAGGCGACCATTCTCCCGACGGGCGGCGACTTACGGCGGAAAGAAACCACGGATATGGCCGCCCAACTCTATGTCGTATGGCCGCGGTTTCCCGCACTCCTTCGCTCGCGGATTATTGGATATGTCTGGGATGCGACGACTCCGGTGACAACAATTGTGAAGAGCCAGAAGACCGGGATGGTCACGTTTGTGGTGATGCGGTCGGGGTCAGAAGATCTTGGCAAGTGGCTGACCGAACACCGCAATGTCGCCGAGGACTACGCGAAGATATTCGGCGAGTTCCCCGATGATCCCAGTGCCATCACGATTTCGATCGACTCAAATGACACCCATTCAATGGCCGAATCCTTTATGGGGCCGATCGTTTTCCGCGCACAGTGAGAAGCGTCTCTCGTCGCACCAGTCAGACCGTGGCCTTTGAAATATGCTGGTTGCCGCTCTTGATATAGCGAATGAGCCGGAGATTTGTAGTTTTTCCGTTGATTGGTTCTATCAGACGTGACCGCATTCGAATTGTTGCCGCATTTTCTTCTGGCAAAGTAATGGCAAGGTTGAAAAATTGTCTTGTGTTCTTGACTGGTTACATGTGCTACGCGAATGTGGAATCCTCGTGTCGTTGAATTCAATTGCTCCGCTGCATTGATCTGAGCTATTAGAAGCCGGGTCACCGGTAGTGACCTGTCCCGTATTGGGATTGTAGTTGCCGGGAAAAGAATAATTATTGTAGGGATTCCCATCTGGTGCGGTGCGCGTGTGAGGCCGAACGTAAGTGCCGTCTTTCCTGAAATATCCTCGGAGATCTCGGCAAACTAAAGAAGACGATTCTCGATTTGCATGGTTGTCACATCGCTGCTGATAATCTCGGCTAAGATTCGCTCGGCGGTCCCAATCTGTTGATCCCCACCTTTGTCTGCAATCAACCCGGCCAGAATATCGGCGCGGATATCCTGCTCATCCGGAGTCAACGCGCCTTCGGAACGCCGCCGCTGCACCCGTGGGGCTCACATTTCTTCAATCTTTGGCCGGCAATTGGCGACGGCGGCAAGCCCGTGCCGGAATGCATTCGCGTTACCTGGGGGTCCGCTGTAACCTTTTTTACCTGCCATCTAAAATGCCGTCAGGTCTCTGATATGCTTTGCAATTAGAGAGCTCATTCGATTGTAGCAAAGTCATACAGCTTTTCAGAATGGGGGATGGTATATGCAATGGGAATACAAGCTGGTTGTGCTCGGATTGCTAGTTGAGGCCACCGAACCGAATCAACGAGAAAAACACGAGCAGATTCTGAACAATCTTGGGCGCGAGGGATGGGAGGCGGTCGTATATGCCGCGCAAAGCGACACGGTGCTGTTAAAAAGACCCGCCAGGCATTCCAGCAAAAGGAAAGAATCCGGCAGCGCTGCTGACCCGACGGCGGAGACAACCTAAAATCATGAGCGGGAAATACGATGACGCTTCTTACGCATACATAAAAGGAGGCACTTAATGAACGAGGAGATCAAACTCGGCTGCTTGAGCTTGACCGATAAGAGAGAATTGGTGCTGACGCTGCGACACGTTTTCCAACATCAGGACAGAGGAATCTTTGGCGAGAGCCATGAGATCATTCCGCGTCGCGCAATTACAACTGTTCGGATAAGTTGGCAAAGAAGCCGGGGCCTGGTCGTCCTGGGAACAATTTTTCTCATCACCTTTCTGGTTCTTATGATCGGCTCGATCGTTCCCGAACCCGTTCGCATACCGGAATGGGAGCAAACTTTAAATCTCTCTCCCTTTGCCGCATCTCTTATCCGATACGGATCGCTGGTAAGTGGGATCGCCATCTTTATTCTATTCTGGTTCCACAAACGGAATGAAATCCATATTATGGCTCCAACGACAACCCTAGGAGGAATACCTCGAAGTTATGAAGAGGCTGAAAAGTTTTGCTTCCTTATGGATTCAGCAATGAAAGATCAAGCAGCGACAGCCGAAAATGAACCAAGCAGTCCGAAAACGGCCGACCACGATTGGAAACTTTAAGGAGAGAAAAACGGCGGACCGACCCCGATGTCGTCAGCCAACCTCGACTTTGTGCTGCAGGCCGCTTCCCTCAGAGGGAATGGAAGCTTACGAGGTTTGCACGCTCGTCAATTCACCTGAGAATGATACGGCGGCTTGTATTGAACCTGTTTCGCCCAACCAACCCATTAAGCCGCAGTTGCCGCTGCTCTAGCGAATGAGCCCGTCGCAACACAGCGGCGTTCATAATGTGAACGTTAGGAATGGATTGATGGAGAATTCAGTTCAATCCTGGCGTCACTTGATCACTCTGTCCGCTCGCGCCAGTACGTTCGGCGGAATCGTGAGTCCGATCTGCTTGGCGGTTTTGAGATTAATGATCATCTCGAACTTCGTCGGCTGCTCAACGGGCAAATCAGCAGGCTTCGCACCCTTCAGAATTTTGTCCACATAATATGCGACGCGCCGGTAGCTGTCCGCCAAGTCCGCGCCGTAGTACATGAGTCCACCACCCTCTACAGCTTCTTTGTTGTCGTACACCGAGGGTAACCGGCTCTTTATCGCAAAGCCCGCGATCCGTTTTCCGTTAGCACGCATTAGCGGGCCCGCGGGCACGTAGAGTCCATCCGGGCGCTGCTTGTTTAGCGCAGCGAAAACCCTCTCGAAACCGTCCGCATCGCGTACCCCCCAAGGCTGAATAGTCAACCCCAGCGCACGCGCAGCGACTGGGAGAACCTCTTTCACGTCGATTACACTGGATTGAAAGGCTGGATCGTAGAGAACCGCGGCACGAGCAAGTTTGGGAACGGCTTCTTTGAGCAGCTCCAACCGTTTTCCGCCTAGTTCTCTAGTGAGGTTTGTAAGGCCGGTGACGTTGCTGCCGGGACGGGCAAGGCTTTCAACTAAGCCTGCTTCGACAGGATCGGCCCCAAGGCCTGCCATAACGATGGGAATCGTCTTGGTCGCGTTCTTGGCCGCCCGGATCACCCCGGCCCCTCCTGCTGCCACGATGATCAACCTTGAGACGCACCAGCTCGGCCGCAAGCTCAGGATACCGATCGGCCTTCCCCTCCGCATATCGGTACTCGCTGGCGATGTTCTGTCCTTCTATGTAGCCAAGCTCGCGCAGAGCCAACCAAATTGCCTCGGCACGGGCGGATTCACTAGCTGCATCGACCGACGATAGATACCCTCCGCGGGACTTTCTTCGGCTGCTGCGCCTGAGCCACAGCCCCACACATTGCGAATGCGACAGCGAGAGCAACAATCCCAAGCCATTTTCCATTTTGGATTTTAGATCTTCGATTGTCGGAGGAAGAATCGAAGAATCGATTCCAAAAACCTTTGTTCATGCAGTTTTTCCAATCCAAAATCGAAAATCGAAAATTGAATTTATTTACTTGATCACCCTATCCGCCCGCTCCAGCACCCTGGGCGGAACGGTCATTCCGATCTGTTTCGCTGCCTTCAAGTTGATCACAAACTCAAACTTCGTCGCCTGCTGCACCGGCAAATCAGCCGGTTTGGCACCTTTC
>DASXTB010000471.1:0-7749 GCA_036505615.1 Acidobacteriota bacterium | reverse complement strand
AGCGCGTGCTCAGATATTTCCATTGGATTACATTCCGTGTTGTCACCGGCTTCGTAATGCCGGTAATCGTGAGAACGTGGTTGACGATACTTTGAAGAGCGGGGCGATTGCAATTCTCCGGCCGAAGCGGTCGATTCCATCGACCCAAGCTTATCTTGGTTTGAATATCTCGAGGATTTTCAATGAGCGTGAGTCGACCCTGATGCGCTAGACTCTGATCCACTGCTCCAATCGTGCCGCGAAAGATACTGTAAACTGGAACACCTAACGCTGCGGCCTCGCGACTCATCGTGCCGCCCCCACTGATTACCAAATCGGAAAACCAGATGAGATTGAGCCCGTTCACAGGAGCTTCAGGAATCAGCACGCGTCCAGCAGCGATTAGCGCGGCCCAGTCCTTTCGCAGCTGTTTTTTTTGCTTGGCGTTTCGAGGAAGAAGGACCACTCGTATATGTGGTTTGTCCGCCAAAAACCGGAGTGTTTCCGCAAATAGTAGGTCACTCTCAGGGCTATGGTAATGTGCCTGGGTGGCAGGCGGGCGTAAAGTCACAACCACCTCTTCGGCGGAGATGCCAAGGCGGGAAAGAATCGATCGATCCGGCTGAAACCGATGTATATACACGTCTTCCTTCAGACCGGGATATCTCAGTATTACTTTTTTCCTTTTGCTCATGACCCCGTCGGGGATCACATCAGGCATAAGGATCCAGTCGGCTTCAACAAAGCCTGTCTTTATGCTGTATTCGTAATCATGGATCATAAGCGTTGGTATGCCCAGTGCTTTGCATATGAGAACTTGAGCTCTAGAGCCATGGGAGAGGGCCAAATCCGGGCGAAACTTGTTGACTGTCGGGTACAGTTGAACCGCCCGCAGGCAGTTGCACAGGATCTTCAGCAGCTTATTTTTTCCGGCGTGGCCGCCGATCACCTTACAGGGAAGATTAAAAAATTCCAGAAGTTCGCAGACTTGATACATGTTTCGGGCAGTCAGAATCAACTCAATATCCCGCCTTTTCAATTCTTCGATGATCGGCAAAAAAAAGGGAACGTGGGGAGAGTTGTCTATATCAATCCAAATCTTTTTCTTGGAAATTCTCCCCGTGGCGGCAAATGCAATGCCGGGCACAGAATCAGCTTTTTCGGCTATTGGGTCCGATAGTAGGACCTCTTCGGTTGCATTTCTGTATGTCTTGACTTGATTTAACATCGATGACTACTCAAGGCCCGAGGGGAGCGCTTTTCAAGCGGAAACGGGAGGAATGTGATGGTTGAATGCTAGATTCCGAGGACAGGTTTCAGTACGCACCTTCGCCTAACAAAACTGCTCGCGGTGTTTGCAGCAAGATCTTGACATCGAGCCACAAAGACCAGCTCCGGGCATACCGGATATCGAGGCGAACCATTTCGTCAAATGAAACTCGGCTACGCCCATTGACCTGCCAGAGACCGGTAATACCCGGTTTGGCCTCGAGAATACGGCTGCGGTGCCAGGTCTCGTAGGCATCCACTTCATACGGAATGGGCGGGCGCGGACCGACTAGAGACATCTGTCCCTTAAGCACATTGATTAGCTGTGGCAGTTCGTCCAGGCTTGTCCGCCGAAGAATTCTTCCGACTCGTGTCGTACGCGGATCAATAATAAGCTTGTACACGCCGCCACCATTTCCATTAGTGCGATATCGCTGCGCTTTACCTGAGACAAAGCTCTTGAACCATTCCTTGTGAACTGCCGTGTCGTTGTCAACTAGCATCGATCTAAACTTCAGAAATATGAACCGCTGTCCATACTGTCCGACCCGTTCCTGGCGGAAAAGAACCGGTCCCTTTGAGGTCAATTTGATCGCAGCGGCGATGAGTGCAAACAAGGGTGAAAACAAGACCAACGCAACTATGCTACCTAGGATGTCCATTCCACGTTTAACTAAGGACACGAGCCGTTTCGCCTCTTCACGTCTCGATAGATCAGGGTAAAGAGTTGGATTGCCTGGTCGCTGAGACAGCTCATCATTCCAATCCTGCGGAAACAGGTGGAATGAGATCCTGATCTGGCTAAATTGTTCGGAACTCAATTCCTCACGGAGGGTCGTGCTAGCTCTTGTCAAAACAGCACTTATGATGAGGTCCTTCTCTTCCGCAACAATCTCGGTAAACATCACGCCAATCACCGCGTTGTTTTGGTACCAGCCAGTCACGTCGGTTTCTCGCGTCGTAAGAGACAACATTGCGAGAATGTTGCAGAGCACCCGGCCACTCTTCTCAGCAGGCAAGAAGTTTCCTACGTCTACCAGCATCAGAAGAAAAGGACTGCGCGACCGCTCTGTTCTCTTTCTCTCGAGCGCAATCATGCGATGAAATGATTTTTGATCGAGAACGGTGCGATCCACCCCCACTGCCGGTTCAGGTGCGAGAACACCTATATCGACTCCGTTACTTGATCGACGTATATTCACGATTTCCTCTCCTGATGTCTGCTCTGATCGAGCATGAAGGATTGGTGGCAATTGAGCTGTGCTTTATCGGTTGTTACTTGATGGAGGAGGTGATTACGAAACGTGGAGGCACTTCGGCAAAAACCAATCTGCAGTCTGATACGATGAGTTACTATTCTTCCTCTTCGAGCTTACCCGCCGGCCTGGACCCGATTGGGCCGTAGCGTTGATAATAATTCTTATGATCGGTGCTGCTGCTGCTATTTACCACGACTCCCAGCAACTTCGATTGTTGCAGAACTTTCAGACCGCGCTCTAGCTGCCGCTTTTGGGTTGTTCCTTCTCGTGTGACTAGCAGAACGCCATCGGCTGCCCGCGCCCACACTGTGGTGTCCGCAAGAGGTAATACCGGAGGAGAATCAATCACGATCCAGTCGAACAGTGCTGAGAGCTGCTCCATGAGTTCTGGCAGTCGGCCGGACTGCATCAGTTCCAGCGGGTTCTCCGGAGGCTTGCCTGCGGGTAGAAACCAAAGTCCCGCTTCCTCCAGATGGTAAATGTTTGTAATCGGTCCGGGCTCTGCCCGCAACCATTCGCTCAAGCCTGGCAACTTGCGCAGCCCGAATCGCGCTGCCAGTTGCGGACGCCGTAGATCGCCCTCCAGAAGAAGAACCCGTTGCTGTTTTCTCCGTGCAAGGGTAACGGCGAGATTTCCTGCGACCACGCTCTTTCCCTCTTCAGGAATGGTGCTGGTAATCAGAAGTTTTTTCAACCTTTCAGCGTGCTGGAGCTGCCCTAAGCGAACTCCAAGAAAGCGAAATTTCTCTGCTGCGAGACTCTCTTCCTGGCTCAGACATACGAATCGGCTGTTAGGCGCTACTGCGATCGACAATGAGCGAAAAAGCCCAGGCTCGTGAATCTCCGAACTGGCGGTCTGCAATGGTTCGGGAGTCCGCAGTACTTCGGCCGCTAAACTTGCACCGTCCAATACAAGCTCGGAAAACTCGAAACCGGCGCCGTTCAATTCCGATCTTTGTAATGCATCGAATATACGGCTCATGCTTTATAGCTCCCCGCTACACTCATTAACGGTACGTTGTCCTCTCTCGAACGCGTGCCTTGCACTGGTCGCGAACTTGTAGAAGAGTTTTTACTGCTTGGAAGACATCGCTAATGTCGTTATTCATGGCAGGCTCAGCTCGGCGTGTGGGGAGGACGTCCAGGCGAAAATCGGTGGCTACTTCTTCTATGATTTCGGGCGGCACGTTTTGCAATTGTCTGGCGTAAGCGCTGATCAGAGCGTTTTCGCAGACGGTGTTGATGAGTCTCGGAATGCCGCGAGAGCGGCGATACACTTCCGCGATCGTATCTGCCGGAAACAGCATAGCTAGGTCCGGTCTTACGCCGGACAATTGTAATCTGCGGCGTATGTAGCCGGTCGTTTCCTCCAGATCTAAGGGCTGGAGGTGCGATCGCGCCGCAATTCTCTGCTTCAATTGGCGAAGCTCGATGGAATCGAGTTTCTCGTCCAGTTCGGGCTGCCCCACGAGCAGTATCTGGAGCAGTTTCTCTTGCGATGTCTCCAAATTTGTGAGCAATCTTATTTCTTCAAGGACATCGGTGGAGAAGTGATGGGCTTCGTCCGCTACCAGCACAGTCGTAAGATTCTTCTGATGGCGTGAGATAAGGTATCTGCTCAGCTCGAGCAACAGTTCGCTCTTAGTCTTACCTGATGCGGCCAATCCGAAGTCTCCGGCAATGTATTGCAGAAACTCCAGGGAGGACAGCCGGCTATTGAAGACGTAGGCATAGGCGACATTGCTGCCCTGGAGCAGTTGCAACAGACAGCGCACTAACAAAGTCTTGCCCGTGCCAACCTCGCCAGTCATGACCACAAAACCCTTGTGCCGGCGTACACCATAATAGAGAGTAGCCAGGGCTTCGTTGTGCCTTTTGGTTGCAAACAGGAATGAAGGATCCGGAGTGATCTCGAATGGGTTTCGCTGCAGATTGTAGAATGCTTTATACATTGATCAAACTCGGGTGGGATTTAGCCGTGAAAATAGGTGATCGCGAATCCAACCAGGATGGTGGCAAATTCGAGGGCGGTAAAGCCCCATCCTAGCAACATCTTCTTGCGATTGGCTTTATCTTCTTCTGAGGTTGCGATATTCGGAATTTCTGAAATTACAGCGACTGGCAACAACTTCTTCAGTTCCGCCTCCGCATAGAGGTGATCATCCACAAATTCGGCCCCCGCTGCCATTGCGCCTCCAAGTACAGCCCCGACGAACAATCCGATAAGACTCAATTTCATTCGATTCGGAGAAAATGGTTTTACCGGCAGACTGGCAGGATCAAGGATACGGAAGTGCTCTCCTTGTTGCCGTAATTCCAGGCTGGTAGCGAGCTCAGAATCGTTTTTCTTTTTCAGGAGGGAATCATAATTCAGTTTGGATTGATCATAGTTTCGGGTCAGATCGGCGAGTTGTTGCTCCCGCACTGGTACGCGGTTTAAGCGGGCTTGATAGTCTGTGATCCGCCCTTCTAATCTTTGAATTGCACGTTCTCGGTTCCCAACCTCGATCCGATTCACTTTTAGCTGGCTTTGCAGTTCGAGCGAGGGCGACATTTCCGCGATGTCCGCGGCACCTCGAGGTGCACTTTCGGGGTTGGCATTGAGGTCTGAGGCTTTCGCGTTTAGATCGGCTTTGAGTTGCTCCTTCATCCTTTCGGTCTTGGCAATCTGTTCCTTCAGCTTACGAATGTCAGGATGACGATCTGTATAGTGGGAGCTGAGATCGGCAAGTTGCGCATTAAGGCGGCTCAACTCCTTCTCCAACGCAGGAAGCCCGACAAAAATCTTTTCGCCATCACTCGCAGGTCTCTGAAGCCGATATTGTCCAAGTAAGGACTCCAGATACACGTTCTGCTGTTTGGCCCGGTTCAGAGCCTCTTGTTCCGCTCCCAATTGACTCTGAAGACCACTTAGAATTTGAAGGTTGCTTTGCAATTGTCCCGGCAAGTCCCCCAGGTGCTGATCTTTGAACTCGCGGATCTTTTCTTCTTGTTGGCTCAGCGTTTTTCGGGCTTCTTCCAGTTCATTCTGCAGAAACTTCGTTGTATTTTCGGATTGTTTCTGTCTTACTTCCAAATTCTCGGTAATGAAAAGAGTGGTCAATTCGCTTGTAACCTGCTGTGCTACACGGGGATCTCGGGTGGAATAATATACATTGAAAGAACTCAATTGCTCGCTGCCGGGCGAACGCACCAGTTCAATCTCAATGTCCTTCCGCATTCGCTCCACCACCTCGTCGGGCGACATCCGCTGGCGTTCTTGGGGATAAAGATTACCGCCCTCAATGATTTGCAGTAGCCGCGTGCGACTCAAAATTTGCTGGCTGATACTTTGGAGCCGCTCTTGCAGGTTATCCGTGATATTGGAAACCACGTACTGGGATGGCACTGAGGGTTGCTCGATCAGGATCAGAGTGCCTGATCGGTAGATGGATGGCAATAGCCAACTTCCAGACCACACTGCGAGCCATGCCAGGAATAATGGAATAAGGAAGTACCAAAGGCGACGACGGATAATGGACTTATAATGTTCAAAGTCCAACGTTTGCTCGGTCTTCTCGTCAAACATTTCAGACATGATTATCTTCCCAGCGGGCGTTCGAATCGATAAGAAATGGACCCCCAAACGCGATTCCGATCAGGGGCGTTAGTTATCTGTGCGATGGCTCCGAAGTTCTGATGAAGGTGGGTATATCCAATCTCCAATGCCAGATGTTGCCCCAGCGATTGCTGTAAGCTTGCCGTTCCCGATATCGTGTGGCCCCCAGAATTTGACAACGATGAAACCAGAACATCGCTGGAAGCGTAGTTTGCCATCACTCCTGCGTTTAGCAGCCCGGTCAGCTGGCGGCGGAGGGAGAGACTCGCGGTCAGGGCTCGAACTGCGGAAGCCAAGCCACCCCCTTCACTGACTTGTCGGGAAACATTCATGGCAAAGTTATTGTGTTCTCCCTCCCACCGAAAAGTAGCACCCACACCTGGCGACCACGTGTTGACCGGAGCCGTAGCGCCCCCGTGGGTTTCGGAGTATTCCGGTCCCGCAAAAACGGAAATCGAAATTGCTGGTTCTAAATACAAGGTGTAAAAAACAAGCGCGCTGTGAGTCCGGGTTTCTATGGCGCTGGGATCAGCGAGTAGATCTTGGAACTTGTAGGTCACTCCCAGATAATGCATTTTGGACAGGCGGTGATTGTAGAAAGCCTGTCCTCCCTTTGAGCTGGAGTTAAACAATCCTGGGACCTCGGACAGGTTCGGATAATGCAGCTCAGAAAACGTACCACTCACTCCCATCATGCTGTTTAGGCCGAACTGATATGTAATACCGACGTTGCTCAAGTTACTGATCTGGTCGGCGAGAGGGGCCACCACCTGGTTCGGTCTGTCCGGCAGTGCGGGAGTATTGTTCAGCCCGACTTGACTAAATTGATTGAAAAAATTGGAGCTCTTAACAAACGAATCACGCCCAGTAAATGTGACGTGAGGACTGAGCCGATACTCGACCTCCAGTGATAGGTTGTGATCAGCTTGGTTGCGCTCTGTCGTCTTTTGGTACATCGTGAATCCGGGGCTGTACGCCAGATCCAACTGCAATCGCGATCGAGTCATATCCAGTGAAATCTTGGGCCAGATGGAATAGCTCACATCGCCTACCGATTTCTGTGCAGCGGACACGACGTTATCGTCGTAGGCCGTGCCGAAGGTCACTCCGGCTCTCAAGTAACTCGTACGCGGGATTTCCGGAGAGAATGTGTCACTGGTCCCGCCGACCATCATCGGGGTTATCATGCGGGTATCGGAATCAAGGTTAATAGCTGCCGGTGCTGGTACCGAATTCACCTGGGACCAGGCCGTGCTAACGGCAAGGACGACTACTATGCCTAGTGTTTTTATGAGGATTTTCACTAAGGGATCACGACGGTGTCGCGCGGTTTCAACTTCACGTTCTGTGCCGAGTTCTTGCCCTTTACCACATCGCTAAAGTTAAAGGGCAAGCGCGATTGAGTGCCGTCAGGTTCTTGTCTCAGCACATAAATCGATTTCTTCTTGGCAAAATCGCGGAACCCGCCGGCCATAGCGATAGCATCCAAAACCGTTGCCGAACTGGAGAGCAAATACGAGCCCGGCTTTGCGACTTGACCGAGAATATTGAATCTCTGGCTTCGAATTTCCTGAACAATCACGGTGACTTCTGGCTCCGAGATGAAGCTCTTTAACCTACTCGCAATTTCAATTTCCAATTGGC